>CAIKVZ010000276.1 GCA_903830985.1 uncultured beta proteobacterium | reverse complement strand
GTTGGCAACAACGTCGACGTATTCGTCTGACCACGTGACCAGCACCGCCAGGGTGTGAACCTGGCGGGTCATCGCGCATGGGGTAAGTCCTGCCTTTTGTCCAGGCTTTACCTTCAATTTACCCGCCAGAAGCTTTTCAGTACCCGGGTCGTCGCTATATTTGCGGGAAAGTTTCCCGGCCAAAATAGGATACCCCCATGAAAATGATTCTGCCCAAGATAACTGCTCTTGCGCTGTCGGCGTTGATGGCATGGCCCGCGCTGGCCGTCGAGACTGGCCAGATGGCACCCGAGTTCGACCTGCCCGGACGGCTGGCTGGTGTCAAGCTCAGCGACTACAAGGGCAAGACCGTATACCTGGATTTCTGGGCTTCGTGGTGCGGACCCTGCAAGCAGTCGTTTCCCTGGATGAACGACATGCACGCCCGCTACGCGGCCAAGGGCCTGCGCATGGTGGCGATCAACGTCGACCAGAAGACCGACGACGCCAAGGCCTTTTTGAAGGACAACCCCGCAGCCTTTGACGTGGCCTTTGATCAGGCCGGCAAGACACCGCGCAGCTACGCCGTCAAGGGCATGCCCACTTCGGTGCTGATCGGGCCGGATGGCAAGGTGCTGTTGGTGCACAGCGGCTTTCGCGACGAGAACCGCGTCGAGCTCGAACACCAGATCAAGCTGGCGCTGAACCTGAAGGACCGCTGATGAAATTTTGCCTGTTCAAGCTATTGGCGCTGGCCGCCGTACTGTCCTTGGGCGCCTGCGCCAACCTGGGCCAGGTCAACCCGTGGGAGAAAGGCCACCTGGCCAAGCCCGAAATGACCTTTGAAGGTGACCGGCTGGACACGGCTTTTGCCGAGCATGTCTACGGCAGCAAGGAAGGGTCCTCCGGCGGGGCTGGTGTGGGCGGCGGCGGCTGCGGCTGCAATTGAAATCACCCACTCACCCAGGATTCAAATCGATGAACCACGTTCAAGAATTTCCCATCCGCACGAGCGAGCCGGCGCCCCGTGGGAGCTTGGGCGCGGCTTTGATGGCCGCTGCGCTGGCGCTTCCCCTGGCGGGCGTCGTGCATGCCGAGAGTGCGCCCGAGCGCGGACTGATCGCCTTCAAATACCTGGACTACCAGGACAGCCAGCCCGGCGCTTCACGCATCAAGGTGCAGGCGCCCGCGCTCAGCATCCTGGCGCCGATTTCAGGCGAGTGGTCGCTTGGCAGCAGCTTCACCTCGGACACTATTTCGGGCGCGTCGCCGCTGTACCAGAGTTCGGCCATCACGCCCATGCACGACCACCGGCGTGCGCTGGAGGTCGATGCAACGCGCTATTTTGCCAATGGCACGCTGACCTTTGGCGCCAGCGATTCCAAGGAGTCGGACTACCTGTCGCGCGGTCTGTCGCTGCAGGCGACGCACTCCAACGAGAGCAAGAATACGACCTGGACTGCGGGCCTGGGCTACAACAGCGATCTGATCAACCCGAGCAACCATGTGGTCGTGGACGAGACCAAGAAGGTAACGGCACTGTTGCTCGGGGTGACCCAGGTTCTCAGCATCGACGACATCGTGCAGGCGAACCTGAGTCTGTCGCTGGGTCACGGGGACTACTCCGATCCCTACAAGTTTGCCGACAACCGTCCCCGGACCAAGGACAGCGAAACCGTCATGCTGCGTTGGAATCATTTCATCGATGCCTCGCAGGGGACGGCACGGCTGAGTTATCGCTATTACACCGACTCCTGGAGCATCCACTCGCATACCCTGGGCCTGGAATACGTGCAGCCCCTGGCGCAGGGATGGACCGTGACGCCGACAGCCCGCCTGTACACGCAAAGCGCGGCCAGCTTCTATGTGAACCCCGACGCCAGTTCCTTCCCGTTTGCCCCGAGCGGCAGCGGCAGCTATTCCGAGGATCAGCGGGTGTCGGCCTTTGGTGCGCACTCGCTGGGCCTGAAGGTGGCCAAGCAACTCGATGCCAACTGGCTCGCGGACCTGAAGTATGAACATTACGAACAGCGCGCGGCCTGGCGACTGCTGGGCAGCGGCAGCCCGTCGCAGTTGCCGTTCTACTTCCGAAGCATTCAGCTGGGGCTGTCGCGCGCGTTCTGAGCCGGCCAGACAGAGCCCAAACCAACTGCATGCGCTTGTTTCGCATTCCCTTCAAGGCCATGGCCAGCGCCTGCGAAGTCGTGCTCGCGCTGGACGATGAGGAGCAGGCCATGGCGCTGGCTCAGGCGGCGATCGCGGAAGTGCAGCGCGTTGAAGCCAAATACTCGCGTTACCACAGCGAAAGTGTGCTGTCGCGCATCAACGCTGCCGCAGGGCAGGACGCCGTGGACTGCGACGACGAAACCTGGGCCTTGCTGAAGTACGCCGATGCCCTGTACCGCCACAGCGATGGGCTGTTCGACGTCACCAGCGGCGTGCTGCGCCGCGCCTGGAATTTCCGTCTGCCCCGTGTGCCGTCAGCAAAGGAGCTGGCGCCGCTGCTCGGTCTCATTGGCTGGAGCAGGGTCGAGCGCGACCGGCAACAGCTGCGCCTGCCGCAGGTCGGCATGGAGATCGACTTCGGCGGTTTTGGCAAGGAATACGCAGCGGATCGTGCCGGCGCCGTGCTTACCGCGCTCGGCGTGCGCCACGGCTATGTGAATCTGGCGGGCGACATGCGCGTCCTGGGCCCCAAGCCCGACGGCCAGCCCTGGATGATCGGCATCCAGGACCCGCGTGCCAAGGACAAGGTGCTGGCGACGATCCCCGTGAGCCAGGGCGGCCTGGCCACCAGCGGCGATTATGAGCGCTTCTTTGAACTCGACGGCCGACGCTTCTGCCATGTGCTGGATCCGCACACCGGCATGCCGGTGACGCACTGGCGCACGGTCAGCGTGGTGGCACCGCTGACGGTGGTGGCGGGAAACTGCAGCACGATTGCCATGCTCAAGCAGTCCGACGGGCTGCAATTTCTCGAAGCCAGTGGCATGGACTACCTCGCGGTGGATCATGCCGGTGCAACTTTCACCCAGGGCTCGACCAGGGCCTGAGGCATTGGATCGACTTCGTTTTTTCATTTTCCAACCAGAAACTTCCCACCATGCCCACCTATACCGGAACCACAGGAAACGATTCCTGGAACCTGATTACACCAGGCACCTTCACACTCGATGGCCTGGCTGGCACCGACACCCTGAACCTGGGCACGTCGCTCCGCTCCTCCTACAACTTCACCCAGACCGCTGATGGTGCTGTGCACATTGACTCGATTTCGGGTGCCAGTGGCGCGCTGCACGCAACGCTATACAACATGGAGATCCTGACCTTCAACAGCGGCAAGGACGTGATGGACCTCACGACCTATTTCGACAAGACCCCGCCAACGGTGAGCAGCTGCAGTCCTGCGGCACAGTCAACGGGTGTGGCGACGGCCGCAAATATCGTTTTCACCTTCAGCGAAGCTATTCAGAAGGGAACAGGCAGCATCACGCTCAAGTCGGCAGCCGGTGCCATCGTGGCCAGCTACGACGCGGCGAGCAGCGGCAACCTGACATTTTCCGGCAGTACGCTGACCATCAACCCGACGGCCGACTTGGCGCCGGGGACGACGTACAGCGTGGTTTTCACCGCTGGCAGCGTCAAAGACCTGGCGGGCAACGCCTATGCGGGCAGCAGCAATTACGCATTCACCACCGCTGTTCTCGCCGTCAATGGCACTTCTGGCAACGACGTGTTCACCGCCGTCCCGGGCCACGAGGTGATCAACGGCTTGGGGGGGACGGATACCCTGCAACTGAGCCAGTCGCTTTCAGCCTACACCGTGATGGCCACAGCGGGTGGCTTCAGTGTCAATGCCCACGACGGCAGTGGCAGCTATGATTTGAGCAGTGTGGAGCGACTCAGTTTCGCCGACGGAAGAAGTTTGGCGCTGGATCTGGGCGCCACACAGTCTGCAGGTGAATCCGAGCTTCTGCTTGGTGCGGTACTTGGGCAGACTTTGCTGGCCAGCAAGCAGCCATTGCTCGGCGCTGTGATCGGGCTTTTTGATCAGCCCGTCTACAACATGCAAGTCTTGGCCGGTGCACTGATGCGCTTGCCCGTCTGGGATGTGTTGACAGGCCATAGCGGAGCCAGCAGCACAGATATCGCGAGCTACTTGCTCACGACAGTGAATCAGCACGCACCCGATGCCGCTACCCTGACCGCAGCCGTTGCGGCATTGGATGGCGAAACTGGTGCGGCCCAGGGAACCTTCCTCGCAAACCTGGCCGCGTCGGCGGCAAATCAGGTGCAGGTCGATCTGGTCGGTCTTGCCAGCCACGGCCTGGCATTTGGCTGAATCGCTCAAATTAATTCACCATGATCGCACCCATGAAATATCTCACGCCCTTGCTGTTTTCATTCACGCTGGTGGCCTGCGGTGGCGGCGAGCACGAGGGCGGCAGCAGCGCCGGTGTCCTGACGCTGACATCTGCGACGGCCACGGCGCAGGGCTACTGGAGCGGCAGCAACGCGGCCGGGCAGAACGTCTTGCTGGCCATACTCGACAATGGTGAGGTCTGGGGCGTTTACACCAGCAACAAGTTGCCGGTCGGCGGCCTGCAGGGCAGCGTGGCCTACGCTGGCAACACTTTGTCGGGCGTGGGCTACGAATTCAATACAGCACTGTCCAGCGTGAGCCGAACCAGCTACACCGGTTCGTTTGTCGCATCGAGCACTATTTCAGTAACCACCACAGCGGGCAGCGTCTTGACGGCCAAGTACGACGCTGGCTACGACCAGTCGCCTTCGCTGGCTAACCTGGCGGGCACGTTCACGGGAGGCGGCGTGACTGGCACCGGGGCATCGCCATTCAGCGTGATCACGGTCAGCGCGCTCGGCACCATCACGGGAACCAGCGCGGGTTGCGCGCTGGCTGGCACCGCGGTTGCAAGACCTTCCGGAAAAAATATCTTTGATGTGAGCCTGGCCTTCTCTGGATCGGCGTGCGCGCTGGGCAATGGCACGACGGCGAATGGCTTTGCCTATTACGATGCCACTGCGCGCCAGCTGATTTCCATGAGCCTGAATGGCGCCAAGACCGACGGTTTCATTTATTCCGGGACAAAGCCTTGATCAAGCTCGCAACACCAAAGCTCCGGCCGTTCAGCTTGCGCTGCTGGCTGCTTGCTGCGACGCTGTTGCTCAGCTTGGCTGTCCCCGCGCTGGCCGCCGACGCCTTTCTCGATCCCGAGATCGCGTTCCCGCTGACGGTGCGCGCAATGGACCCGCAGCACCTGGAGTTGCGCTTTGACGTGGCGCCGGGTTACCACCTGTACCGCGAGCGCTTTCAGGTCACGGCCGAGCCGGCGGACGTTGCGCTGGGCGAGCTGCCCTTGCCGCAGGGTCAGCCCGACTTCGACATCACCACGCAGAAGCAGGTGCAGGTTTTCAAGAGCGCGGTCACGGTGGTGCTGCCACTGCAACCGACACCACCAGCCGCCTTCAAACTGCTGGTCGGCAACCAGGGTTGCGCCGACAAGGGTCTGTGCTATTTGCCCATGGAGCGCGCCTTCAAGGTTGCGCCCGGGCCCGCAGGTTGGAGCGTCACCCCGCTGAGCGACGAGCAGGCCGCGGCCTGGCAGCCGGACAGCGCACCGCGCAGCGCCAGCCTGGTGAAGACCGCCGCCACGCTGGCTGCACCGGTCGCCAGTGACGCCACCTCTACTGGGGGCTTTTCCGGCGCACTGCAGTCGCACAGCCTGCTCGCCGTGGCCGGCGCATTTCTGTTGGCCGGTCTGCTGCTGTCGCTCACGCCTTGCGTGCTGCCCATGATCCCGATCCTGTCGTCGATCATCGTCGGGCAGGGCAGTACGGTGTCGCGGGCGCGCGGCTTTTCGCTGGCGCTGGCCTATGCGTTGGGCATGGCTTTCGTCTACACCGCCTTTGGCATGGCGGCCGGACTGATGGGTGAGGGCCTGGCCGCGGCCCTGCAAAACGCCTGGGTGCTGGGCGCCTTTGCCCTGCTGCTGGCGACGCTGTCGCTGTCCATGTTCGGCGTTTACGAGTTGCAGTTGCCCAGCAGCCTGCAGAGCCGTCTCACGCTGCTGTCGGGACGCCTGCAAGGCGGTCAGTACCTCGGCGTGTCGCTCATGGGCGGGCTCTCGGCGCTGATCGTCGGGCCCTGCGTGGCCGCGCCGCTGGCCGGTGCGCTGGTATATATCAGCCAGACGCGCGATGTGCTGCTCGGCGGTGTGGCGCTGTTTTCGCTGGCCTGCGGCATGAGCGTGCCGCTGCTGCTGGTGGGCCTGTCGGCCGGCGCGTTGTTGCCCCGGGCCGGCGCTTGGATGGAGCGCGTCAAGCACTTCTTTGGCGTGCTGCTGCTGGCCGTGGCGCTGTGGATGGTGTCGCCGGTGCTGCCTGCGTGGGCCTTGATGTCCGCGGCGGCGCTGCTGCTGCTGGCCAGCGCGGTGTACCTCGGTGCCTTTGAGCGACTCGATCACATCACGCCGGGACGCGCCCTGACCAAGGCCGGCGGCTTGGCGCTGGCCGCACTGGCGGGCCTGCAGCTGGTCGGCGCGGTGTCGGGCGGACAAAGCCTGGCGCAGCCGCTGCAGCATCTGGCCGTGGGCTCTCCCGGCAAGGCGACTCAGGACGAACTTCATTTCGAACGCGTCGCCGATCTGAGCGGCTTGCAACAGGCTGTGCGCGCCTCGAGCCAGCCGGTGCTGCTGGACTTTTACGCCGATTGGTGCGTCGCCTGCAAGGAGTTCGAATCGCTCACGCTCAGCGACCCGGCGGTGCGCCGCCAACTCTCGGGATACAAGCTGCTGCGTGCCGACGTCACCGCCAACTCGGCCTCCGACAAGGCGCTGCTGCGCCAGTACAGCCTGTTCGGGCCGCCGGCGCTGCTGTTCATGAAACCCGACGGGCATGAGGTCGAATCGCATCGCGTCATCGGCTTTCAGGATGCGGCCAGATTTGCCTTGCACCTGAGCAGCCTGGCATCCCAATTCGGGCCGAAGGGCGCCGCGACGGCTCAGAATTGAGCCCCTCAGGAGGGACGCTGCTGCATGTGCCTGAGCAGCATGGCGCGAAACGCGTCGAACGCCTTTTGCATGACCGCAGGCTTGTAGGGAAAGAGCTCGATCGGGTCGGTGGCATGGATCCAGCCGCGGCTGTCGGCTTCGAACAGCAGCAGGCGGCCATCGCGTGTTTCGGCGCAATCGAGCACCACATAGTCCAGTCCGAGTTGGCCGGCAATGCACTGCAGCGCCGGGCCGTGGCGCAGCGCGAAATCGCTGTCGAAGCCAGCCATCATGGTGGCTTCCTCGACGCGTTTGGCCGCATCCAGATCCATCCCGGCGGAGCGGTAATGCACCATCCAGTGGTCCGAGATCGCCAGATGGCACAGGTAGGGGTGGCCGGCGATCAGCGCGATCCGGCATTTACGGTAACTGCCGTCGGCGCTGCTGTAATCCACGTAGTCGCAGAGGTAATAGTCTGTGTCGGGGTGCTGGTCAAAAAAGGTGTCGAGTTCGGCGGCGTCGTCGATCTTTGCCAGTCCCATTCCGCCCTGCGTGTCGACGGGGCGGATGGTGAAAGGCACCCTTGCCTGGCACGCCTGCTCGCGGCTCAGCCTTCGCGTCGCGGGAACCAGCAGGCCGGGCAGGTCGTGCAGCAAGGCGTACACCGCTTCGCGCGCGCAACGGCGCACCGCCTGCGGTGCGTTGAGTACCGGGCGCGGCCAATCGATTAGCCACGCCTGGGCCTGCGCCAGGAGCGGGCGGTTCTTGTCTGACTCGCCGATGGCCACCATGAGGATGTCGTGATCGGGCACTGTTTGCGGCAGCGCTTGGCCGGGAACCAGGTAAAGCAGGTCCAACCGAATGTCGCTGTTGTCAACGACAAATTCCAGCGGCGTGTTGTCCAGCATGTCGCCCGGTGCCATCAGCGCCAGCAGGCGGATCAAGGGCCGCTCGGGTCCGGCCATGCGGTAGAGACTACGTTGCGCCAGCGCCCGGGCCTGCATATCAAGGGCGAAGTCACGCTGCTCGAGCGCGAGCAACAGGTGAAACATCTGCATACAGGTATGCGCCAGATCGGGGCTAGCATGGGTCTGAACGACGAGCTCGGCGATTTTTGCTGCAGGCAGGCGAGCGAGCCTGACCAGGCCC
>CAIKVZ010000275.1 GCA_903830985.1 uncultured beta proteobacterium | reverse complement strand
AGTACACACATGCCTCGCGTCAAACGTGGTGTAACGGCTCGCGCCCGCCACAAAAAAGTTCTCGCCCTTGCCAAAGGTTTCCGCGGTCGCCGCGGTAATGTCTTCCGCGTCGCTAAAGAAGCGGTGATGAAGGCTGGGCAATACGCCTACCGTGACCGTCGGACCCGCAAGCGGGTGTTCCGTCAACTGTGGATTGCCCGTATCAACGCCGCTGCGCGTTCGTGCGGCATGACCTACAGCCAGTTCGCCAACGGTCTGAAGAAGGCCTGCATCGAAATCGACCGCAAGGTGCTGGCCGACATGGCCGTGCATGACGCTGCTGGTTTTGCTGCCATCGTGGAACAAGTCAAGGCCAAGCTGGCTGCCTGAACCTGGGTGGGCGCGCTGTAGTCGCCCACTGCCAGTGATTCCGGACAACGGGGCTAAGGGCTTGCAAGCCTTTAGCCCTTTTTCATTGGGGCCGTGCTGGCCGTCATTGCGAGGAGCGCAGCGACGCGGCAATCCATGACGGCTAACCAGGGGGGTGGATTGCTTCGCTGCGCTCGCAATGACGGGCCTCTTGAAGCGGGTCCTTTTAAAGAGAACGATATGACTGAGTTGAACGCCATCGTCGACAGCGCCCGAGCCGCATTTGCGCAAGCCGCCACGCCGGCCGATCTGGAGAACGCCAAGGCGCAGTTCCTGGGCAAGACCGGCCGCATCACCGAGTTGATGAAGGGCATGGCCGCCCTGAGCGGCGACGAAAAGAAGGCGCGCGGCGCTGCCATCAACCTGTCCAAGCAGGCGATCGAGGCGGCCCTGACCGAGCGCCGCCAGGCCCTGGCCGACGCCGAACTGCAGCTGCAACTCAAGGCCGAGGCGCTGGACGTGAGCCTGCCGGGACGCAAGCGCGGCACGGGCAGCCTGCACCCGGTGTCGCTGTCGATGGAGCGCATCGAAGCGATCTTCGGCTCCATGGGTTTTGACGTGGCCGATGGCCCGGAAATCGAGAACGACTGGTACAACTTTGGCGCGCTGAACTTCCCCGAGGATCACCCGGCGCGCGCCATGCACGACACCTTCTACGTCGACGGCGGCAAGTTGCTGCGCACGCACACCAGCCCGATGCAGAACCGCTACGCCGTGCAGCACGTGAAGAGACATCAGGCGCTGATCGCCGCCGGCCAGGTGATGCCCGAGATCCGCGTCATCGCGCCGGGCCGCACCTACCGCGTCGACAGCGACGCCACGCATTCACCGATGTTCCACCAGGTCGAAGGTCTGTGGATTGGGCAGAACGTGAGCTTCAAGGACTTGAAGGTCGTGTTCACCGACTTTTGCCACACCTTCTTCGAGACCAAGGACCTGGAACTGCGCTTTCGTCCCAGCTACTTTCCCTTCACCGAACCCAGCGCCGAGATCGACATCCAGTTCCAGAGCGGCCCGCTGGCCGGACGCTGGCTCGAAGTGGCCGGCAGCGGCCAGGTGCACCCGCGCGTGGTGGAAAACTTCGGTCTCGATCCCGAGCAGTACATCGGCTTTGCCTTCGGCATGGGCCCGGACCGCCTGACCATGCTGCGCTACGGCGTGAACGACCTGCGGCTGTTCTTCGACGGCGACGTGCGGTTCCTTTCGCAGTTCGCCTGAAACTTTTCGGGACAGACCGCAGCTACGCGAAGCGAGCCAGCGCTGTCCTAAACTGACCAAAAAAAGACCATGCAATTTCCTGAATCCTGGCTGCGCGAATTCTGCAACCCGCCTTTGACCACGGCCCAGTTGGCCGAGACCCTCACCATGGCCGGCCTTGAGGTCGAAGAGCTGCGCCCCGTGGCGCCACCGTTCACGCAGATCGTCGTCGGCGAAATCAGGAAAGCCGTCCAGCACCCCAACGCCGACCGCTTGCGCGTGTGCCAGGTGGATGTGGGGCAGGGCGCCTTGCTCAACATCGTTTGCGGTGCGCCAAATGCGCGCGTCGGCATCCGGATTCCCGTGGCGCTGGTGGGCGCCGAATTGCCTCCCGGTGAGGACGGCAAACCTTTCCTCATCAAACTGGGTCAACTGCGCGGCGTGGAAAGCCAGGGCATGCTGTGCTCGGCGCGCGAGCTGAAGATTTCCGAAGAGCACGGCGGCCTGCTGGAGCTCTCGGCCGACGCTGTGCTGGGCCAGGATATCCGCCAGCACCTGAAGCTGGACGACACGCTGTTCACACTGAAGCTCACGCCCAATCTGGCGCATTGCCTGAGCGTCTACGGTGTGGCGCGCGAAGTCTCGGCCCTGACCGGTTCACCGCTGTTGCAGCCGCAGTTTCCCGCAGTAGCTGTGAGCCACACTGAGCGTCTGCCCGTGAGCGTGGCGGCGCCCGATCTGTGTGGCCGCTTTTCGGGGCGCATTGTGCGCGGTGTGAACCCCAAGTCCCCGACGCCGCAGTGGATGGTGGACCGGTTGGCGCGCTGCGGTCAGCGCAGCGTCACGGCGCTGGTGGACATCTCGAACTACGTGATGTTTGAGTTCGGCCGACCTTCGCATATCTTCGATCTGGACAAGATCCATGGCGGACTGGTGGTGCGCTGGGGACGTACCGGCGAGCAGCTCAAGCTGCTCAATGGCAACACCGTCACGGTCGATGAAAAAGTCGGCGTGATCGCCGACGACCAGCAGGTTGAGTCGCTGGCCGGCATCATGGGCGGCGACGCCACCGCGGTCTCGGACGATACCCGCAACGTGTACGTCGAAGCCGCTTTCTGGTGGCCCAAGGCCATCGCCGGGCGTTCGCGCCGTTTCAACTTCTCCACCGACGCGGGGCACCGCTTCGAGCGCGGTGTGGACCCGGCGCAGACTGTGGAACACATAGAGCGCATCAGCCAGCTCATCTTGGACATCTGCGGCGGCACCTTTGGCCCGGTGGACGACCAGCAGGTGAATCTGCCAGTGGCTAAACCTGTCAGCCTGCGCGTGGCGCGCGCCGTCAAGGTGATCGGCATGCCGCTGACGCAGGCGCAATGCTCCGATGCGCTGCGCCGACTGGAACTGCCGCTGACCGAGAGCGAGGGCCTGATCACCGTCACGCCGCCCTCATTCCGCTTTGATCTGGAAATCGAGGAAGACCTGATCGAGGAAGTGGCGCGCATGGTGGGCTATAACAATCTGCCCACCACGGCGCCGCTGGCGCCCATCAACGCCAGAGTGCGAGACGAGTCGCAGCGCAGCGCCTTTGCCGTGCGCCGCGCGCTGGCCGGCATGGGCTACCAGGAAACCATCAACTTCAGCTTTGTCGAAGAGCGTTGGGAGAAGGAACTGTCGGGCAACGCCGACCCCATCCGTTTGCTCAACCCCATCGCCAGCCAGATGAGCGTGATGCGCAGTTCGCTGCTGGGATCACTGCTGCAGGTGCTCAAGTTCAACTGCGACCGCAAGGCCGATCGGGTCCGCGTGTTCGAGCTGGGGCGCGTGTTCCTGCGCGACGCATCGGTGCCGGAGTCCGACACCACGGTGGCGGGCGTGCACCAGCCCATGCGCGTCGCGGGGCTGGCCTATGGGCCTTGCGACACGCTGCAATGGGGGCAGGCGGCAGGCAACGTGGACTTCTTCGACCTCAAGGGCGATGTGCAGGCCTTGCTGGCGCCGCTGCACCCGGTGTTTGAACCGGCCACGCATCCGGCGATGCACCCGGGCCGCTGCGCGCGCGTGCTGATTGACGGCCGCGCGATTGGCTTTGTCGGCGAACTGCATCCGCAGTGGCGCCAGGGTTACGAACTGGCGCAGGCGCCGCTGCTGTTCGAACTGGAGCTGGCGGCCGTGCTGGCGCGACCCGTGCCGCGCTTCGCGCCGGTGCCAAAACAGCAAGCCGTGGAACGCGACATCGCCGTGGTGGTGAGCGAAGCCGTGACGCATGCCGAATTGATGGCGCGGGTCTGGGCTGCCGACACGGGTGGGCTGCTGCGCAACGCGCTGCTCTTTGATGTGTACCGGCCCAAGCCGCAAAAGGGTTCGGATGAGCTCAGTGGTGGCCTGGCTGCGGGCGAGAAGAGCCTGGCGGTGCGCCTCAGCTTGAACAGCGCCGATGCATCGCTGACCGAAGTGCAAATCGAGGCAGCCGTGCAGTCCGTGCTCGCGCAGCTGGTGACGCATCTGGGTGCGCGACTGCGCGCCTGAACGTTTTTCCGCTATCCTGTCGCACGCAAACCAAGAGGACGCCATGGAACTATCTGTCGAGAGCCTGGAAACCCCCGCACTGACCAAGGCGCAGTTGGCCGAGCTGCTGTTCGACCGCATCGGACTGAACAAGCGCGAATCCAAGGACATGATCGACGCCTTTTTCGATCTGGTGGCGAAAAGCCTGATCGATGGCGCGGACGTCAAGATCTCGGGTTTTGGCAATTTCCAGATCCGCACCAAGGCGCCGCGCCCGGGGCGAAACCCGCGCACCGGCGAAGCGATACCGATTGAGGCGCGGCGCGTTGTCACCTTTCACGCCAGCCACAAGCTCAAAGAGCAAATTCAAAGTTGATCGCTGCGGCGGTTGGGTGCCGGAGTGATCTGGCGCAACAATTTTGCTGAATTTCGCAGGGCACAGCGATCAGGCTTTGCATCGCGGGTTAACTTAGAGTAACCTCGCAGCTTTGGACCGTAGTGCATTGATTTCTATGGAGAATTCTCTCCCATCCATCCCCGCGAAACGCTACTTCACCATCGGTGAGGTGGGCGACCTTTGTGGCGTCAAGCCGCACGTGCTACGTTATTGGGAGCAGGAGTTCACGCAACTGCGCCCGATGAAGCGCCGTGGCAATCGCCGCTACTACCAGCACCATGAGGTGCTGATGATCCGGCGCATCCGTGATCTGCTGTACGACCAGGGCTTCACCATAAGCGGCGCGCGCAACAAGATGCAGGAGTTGCTGCAGGGCGAACGCGACAAGCACCTCGCCGGCGAACTCCGGCTCGACGGTGTGGACGTGATCGACGGCGCGGATGCCACGTTTGAAGATTTTGTCGATTCGGGCCTGGACGATGACGATCCCGTCATTTCCAGCAAGCTGCTCCAGGTGCGCCAGGAGTTGTTTGAAATTCGTGACCTGCTGTCTTTGGTGGTCTGAGAGCGGGTTATAATTGGACGCTAGACGGTGTGTGGCGCAGCCTGGTAGCGCACTTGCATGGGGTGCAAGGGGTCGAAGGTTCGAATCCTTTCACACCGACCAATGATAACGATAAAGGCCTCTAAGTAGTGATACTCAGAGGCCTTTTTCATTGGTAAATCAACCGCTTACAGTGCAGTAGGGTACAAAGACATCTATTGACTGCCAGACAAAAACCGGGGAACATATCGGGGAACAAACGGGGTAAGGCAGCAATTTCTGCTGTTTGTTCCCCGGTTTCATAGGAGAAACCCCGATGGCTACGCTGACCGATGCTAAATGCCGTAACGCTGTTTGTTCCCCGGACAAGAAGCGGGCGCGGTTTACCGATGCCGGGGGCTTGTATCTGGAAGTCAGCCCGACGGGGTCGAGGCGTTGGTTTTGGAAAACCTACGCTGATGGGAAGGAAGGGCGCATGGCGCTTGGCAGCTATCCCGACGTGACATTAACGGCGGCTAGGAAGGCGAGGGACGCAGCCAAGTTGCTAAGGTCGCAAGGCGTTAATCCTGTGCAGGTACGCAAGATCGAAAGACTTAAAGCCAGCACCCCGGCGGGGAACACATTCAAGGCCACTGCGCTGGAATGGTACGCGATGAAATTGGACAGTTGGAGCAGCCACTACGCTATCCGGGAGAAACGCAACCTTGAAAAAGACCTGTTCCCGTTTCTGGGAGCGCGTCACATCGGGGAAATTGAGGCCATCGAGCTACTGGACGTAGTGCGTAGAGTAGAGGAACGCGGGGCGCTGGACGTGGCACACAGGGTATTGACCACGGCGGGGCAGGTGTGGCGGTACGCAGTCGCCACCGGCAGGGCACCGAGAGACGTGACAGCAGACCTACGTGGTGCATTAAAACCACACCATGGCAAACATTTTGCCGCGATCACCGAACCGATGAAAGTGGGCGAACTGATCCGGGTGATTCGCGGCTACCAAGGCGGGCCAATCGTCCGCACCGCGCTGCAACTGGCACCAATCCTGTTTCAGCGGCCCGGTGAACTGCGCGGCATGGGTTGGGCAGAACTTGACCTTGATGCGGCACTATGGACCATCCCTGCTGCACGTATGAAGCGCAGCGTTGACGGGAAGCGAAACGGCGATCCCCACCTTGTACCCTTACCCAAGCAGGCCGTGGAGTTGCTCCGAAAGCTGCACCCATTGACAGGGAATGGGGCCTTGGTCTTTCATGGTGAGCGCAGTCATGACCGCCCTATCAGCGACAACACCCTACGCGCAGCCCTGCTGACGCTTGGATATGGGCCAGATTTGCAGAGCGTTCACGGTTTCAGGGCCACGGCCCGTACCCTGCTTGCCGAAGAACTGGACGCTGACCCGCTTGTAATTGAAGCGCAACTAGCCCACGCCGTTAAGGATGCTAACGGGCGGGCCTACAACCGCACTCAGTATCTGAAGCACCGCACTGCGATGATGCAGCAATGGGCCGACTACTTGGACAGGTTGGCGGCTGGTGCTGAGGTGATCCAGTTTAAGGCGGCATGACATTTCTTAGCCATGCCTAGCCATCGGCTGATCCCCAATGGTGAAAACCGGGATACCCTGACCCGGCGGCGTTGGTCTTTTGTCGGGGGCGCGAGGGGCCTATGGTTGATTTAAGGGGCTTATGTGCTGACTTAGAGGTCGCAATGTTCAAGT
>CAIKVZ010000274.1 GCA_903830985.1 uncultured beta proteobacterium | reverse complement strand
TCCATCTCATCGAGAAATTCGCGCTTGCGAGTCCGCTTGTGCACGAGTTCAAATCCGGTGGTGGCGAGGCTCATTTGTTTCATCAATGCTTAACGTTTTAGCGGTCAATTCGATGACACACTTATGCAGAGTTTCCCTAGCGCTGCTGGCCCTGGGCGTGCTGCTGGCATGGGCGCTGCCCGTGCCGGTAGCCGCCCGCGGCCTGGCGGGGTATTTGCCGCTGCATACCTTGCTGGAGACGGCCTCCATCGTCATCGCCAGCCTGGTGTTCGTCGTTGGCTGGAACAACTACAGCGGCAAACAGTCCTTCAACCTGGCCCTGCTCGGCTGTGTTTTCCTGGGTGTCGCCTGCCTGGACTTCACCCACACCTTTTCCTTCTATGGAATGCCGGATTTCGTCACGCCCAACGGGCCTGACAAGGCGATCTATTTCTGGCTGGCGGCGCGCGCCCTGGCCGCGGTCGGCCTGCTGGTCTTCGCGACGCTGGACTGGCAAAGGCGCGCGGGCAGCGTGGTGCGCTTCGCCATGCTGGGCGGCGTAGCGCTGCTGGTGGCGCTGTTGCATTGGCTGTTCCTGTTCCGACTGGATTCGACCGCAGGGTTGTTCCTGATCCCCGGCAAGGGCCTGACGCCGCTCAAAGCTCAATTGGAATACGCCATCATCGCCACCAACCTGGGCACAGCGTTGGCGTTGTGGCTGAACATGCGCCAGGTGCAGCGCGCCAGCACGGCGCTGGTGTTTGGTGCGGTCTGCACCATGGCCATGGGTGAGTTCTACTTCACTTTGTATGCGCAGGTCACCGACATCTTCAACCTGCTGGGTCATGTCTACAAGCTCACTGCCTACCTGTTCATCTTTCGCGCCTTTGTCGCCAGCACCATCGTCGAGCCCTACAAGGACTTGAGCGAACTGCAAAGCGAGCAGCAGGCCACACTGGATGCGATTCCCGACTTGCTGATCGAAGTCGATGCGGACGGCCGCATCTGCAAGTTCCAACAACAGGCAGCACGGCGGCTCGGCATGGAAGGGCAACTGGTGCTGGGTCAGACACTGTCACAGGTCTTCCCGGCACCTGCAGCCGGCAGTTGCCTGAGCGCGATGGGCGAAGCAGCGGCTCACGGTCGCTCCTGCAGCCGGGAATTCTCCCTGCCGGGCCAGCCGCAGCAACGCTGGTTCGGCGTGACGGCAGCGCCGCGCGCCATGCCGGCGGGCTCCGAGCCGCGCCTGCTGCTGCTGTTGCGCGACATCACCCAGCGCAAGGCCGCCGAGGAAGAGATCCAGAGTCTGGCGTTTTCCGACCGCCTGACCGGCCTGCCCAATCGCCGACTGCTGATGGACCGATTGGCGCAGGCCATGGTGGCTTGCGGGCGCCATCAACGTCTGGGGGCGCTGCTGCTGATCGATCTGGACGACTTCAAGACGCTCAACGACACCCTGGGCCACGACCAGGGCGACCTGTTGCTGCAGCAGGTAGGACAGCGCATTTTGGAATGCGTGCGCGACGGTGACACCGTGGCGCGACTCGGCAGCGACGAGTTCGTGGTGCTGCTGGAAGACCTGAACGGGAGCGCGATGGAAGCTGCGAACCAGAGTGAGTCCGTGGGCCACAAGATCCTGGCCAGCCTGGCCCAGCCCTACCCGCTTGCCGACGTGGAACACCACAGCACGGCGAGCCTGGGCGTGACGCTGTTTGGCAGCGTGGTACCCGAAAGCGTCGATGAGGCGATGAAACGCGCCGACCTGGCCATGTCACACGCCAAGGCCGAGGGGCGCAACAGCCTGCGCTTCTTCGACCCGTACATGCAGGCTGCGATCACGCAGCGCGCAACGCTTGAAGCCGCCCTGCGCGAGGCGCTGGACAAGCGGCAATTCGTGCTGCATTACCAGGCCCAGGTGCAAGGCTCGGGCGAACTGACGGGCGTCGAAGCCCTGGTGCGCTGGCTGCATCCGCTGCGCGGCATGGTGTCGCCCGCGGAGTTCATCCCCTTGGCCGAGGAAAACGGCCTGATCCTGCCGTTGGGCCAGTGGGTGCTGCAAACCGCCTGTGAGCAGCTCGCCACCTGGTCCCGCCAAGCCGGACTGGCGCATCTGTCGATCGCCGTGAACGTCAGTGCGCGCCAGTTTCATCAGCGCGATTTCGTCAGCGATGTGCTGGCGACACTGGCCCGAGCGGGGGCCAACCCGCGCCGACTCAAGCTCGAGTTGACGGAGAGCCTGCTGGTGCGCGACGTGGAAGATGTGATTGAAAAAATGTCGGCGCTGAAGGCCCACGGCGTAGGCTTTTCGCTGGACGATTTTGGCACCGGCTATTCGTCACTGTCCTACCTCAAGCGCCTGCCGCTGGACCAGCTCAAGATCGACCAGAGTTTCGTGCGCGACATTCTGCTCGACGCGGACGACGCCGCCATCGCCAGGATGATCGTGGCGTTGGCCAACAGCCTGGGTCTGGCCGTCATTGCCGAGGGCGTGGAAACAGAAGCGCAAAAGGCTTTTTTGGCGGCCCAGGGCTGCGACGCCTACCAGGGCTATCTGTTCAGCCGCCCGCTGCCGGTGGACGAGTTTGAGTCATTGGCCACAAGGCTGGAACTCGAGCACCAGAGAGAGCCCGAACTCGCCCTGCAATAGAACGCCGGCACAGTCAGGTCGTCGCCACGAGCGTCGCGGAAGCCTTGGGGCACGCACCGGCACGCAGCCACTGGCCGGCCATTTCAGGCGTCAGCGGTCGGGCGTAAAAGTAGCCCTGAATTTCATGGCAGCCGGCCTGATGCGCGGCCCATGCCTGTTCCTGCGTCTCCACGCCTTCGGCCACGACGCGCAGTTTGAGCGCTGTGGCGAGCTGACAAATCGCCTGCACCACGGCAACCGCTTCCGGCGCCGGCATCGGATCGATCAGGCTACGGTCGATCTTCACGACGCTGAGCGGCAGCGTGCGCAGCATGTCGAGCGAGGAAAAGCCCGTGCCGAAGTCGTCCAGCGCCACCTTCAAGCCCAGATCGCGCAGCTGAAGCAGCTGCGCCTGCGCCAGCGCCATGTTGTCCAGGGCCGCTGTCTCGGTCACTTCCAGCGTGATCCACTGGGCGGCGACACCGTAGCGTTTGAGCATGCTGTCGACCTGCTGCGGGAAACCGGGGTCAAGCATCTGCAGGGGTGAGACGTTCACGGCCACAGGCACCAGTTGCACACCGGCGTCGCGCCAGACCACCACCTGCTCGCACACCTGCGACAGCAGCAACATACCCAGCGCACCGATCAGGCCGGTGCGCTCGGCCGCGCCGATAAACTGCACCGGATTCACCGGACCGACACCGGGCTGATGCCAGCGCGCCAGCGCCTCGAAACCCAGCAGCGCGCCGCTTGCGGCATCCACCTTGGGCTGGTATGCCAGACTGAACTCTCGTCGGCTGATACCGGAGCGCAGCGCCTGCTCCTGCTCCAGCACCTCGCCCGAACCCTGCACGAAGCGCTGCTCGGCCACAACGACCGAGGTTCCCGCCACCTTCTTGGCCTGGTGCATGGCGGCGTTGGCCGCGCGCAGCAGCGACTCGGCGTCGCCGCCGGTTTGCGGAAACAACGCGATGCCCATGGAGACATCAATGAAAAATTCATGCGTCTGCAGGATCAGGGGCCGGGCCAGCAACTCGCGCACGCGCTGCGCCAGTTCAGACGCCGGCGCACCGTTGCTACCCTGCAGGGCGAAACCGTCCGAACCCAGGCGCGATACTTCGGCCGTGTCGGCCAGGCCGCGCTGCAGCGTTGCGGCCAACGTCTTGAGCACCTCGTCGCCCAGAGAATGGCCATGGGCATCGTTGAACAGCTTGAAGCGGTCGATGTCCAACAGGACCAGGCCAAAACTCTCAGGTGTCTGACAGCGCTCGCGCAAGCGGCGCAGCAGGGCACCGCGGTTGGGCAGTCCCGTGAGCTCATCGTGCGAAGCCTGGTGCAGCATCGCGGCCAGGGTGTCGTGCTGCGCGGTGTCGTCGGTGATCACGGTCTGCAGCGCCGCCCGGCCATTCCATTCTGTGCGCCAAATGGCAAAGCGCAGGCGCAGCAGGGCGCCGTCACGGCGCCGGCGCTGGCCGTCCCACCGCGCCTCGGGGAGGAGGCCGTCAAGCACCTGCTGGCGCAAGCCCAGGACCGCGGCCAATTCATCGGACGCAATACCGGCGTTCATCCATTCGGGCGAGAACTCGGCCAGGCTGCGCAAACCAAATATCTTCAGGAAGGCCGGGTTGCAGTAGATGATTTCCTGGGCGTAAGCGATGGCGATGCCCTGGTGTGCGTTCTGCGTCAGGTGCTCATGCTGCTGGCGCAAGCGCTGCGCCTCAGCGATAGCGCGCTGCAATGCGGTCTGCAAAAGCACCAGGCCCAGCACGACGCGCAGCAGCGTGTTGGCCGTCATCTGAGCAGCCACCCATTCGGTGCCAAGCAGAAACTGGGTGCACTGGATCAGCCCCATGGCGGACAACAAGGCACCCGCCCAGCGCTCCGACCTCTGGCTGGACCACAGCCAGCGCCAGGCCAGCAGCCCGACCACCACGGTGATGGAGCCGGCAATCGCGCCGGCCAGGGACACATCGCCCTGCCACAGGGGATAGGCCATCAGCACGCCGAGCACCCCCACGACGGCCAGGCTGTGAGCGCGCGACAGCGGGCGGTCCGCCAGTTGCGCCATGCCCATGATCAGCAAGCTCACGTAGGCCAGGCCAGAGGCAAAAATACCAAGCAGGGCGCCCAGCTGAACCGCTCCCGTGCTTTGCTCGCGCAGGTAGAAAAGCACGGGTGTGATCGCCAGTGCCAGGTACACCAGACCAATGTCACGCGTGAAGCGCGCTCCAGGATAACGGCGCCACTGTGCCAGCAGTGCGGCGCCGAAGATCAGCGTGGTCAGAGAACTGAAGATGAACGGGTAGATCATGGTGCTTGTCTGGAGCGAATACTAACGGCCGAAGTGCTATCCTCGATCTCGGTTTCAAAAAGTCCGTGCCAGTTACGTGGCACCGGACAGCCCAATCCGGTTTCACCCAACACAAGGACATCTCATGGGACTCAACCGCATGCACATCGCCACCAAGCTGTGGATCTTCATCGTGCTGGTCATTGCCGGCATCGGCTCGGTGGCGGGAATCGGCCTGGTGCGCAGCGCCAACATCCTGTCCGAAGGCCGCATGGAGCAACTCAACGCGGTGGAACTGGTGAAGGTGACGACCCAATGGAATGGGCTCACGCAAACCAATGCGGCCCGCACCCTGGCCATGGTGCTGAGCGGCGAGCCGGCAGTCAGCGCCGCTTTCAAGGATGCCGTGACCGCCACCAACGCGCAGATCACCGAGTTGCAAAAGAAGCTTGACGCCCTGCCGCTGACCGCTGCCGACAAGGCCCAGTTGCAGAAGATTGCGGAACTGCGCAAGGCCATGATCGATCTGCGCGACAAAGCCCGACAGCTCAAGACCGACAGCAAGGCCGAAGAAGCCGTACAGCTGCTGAACAACCAGTACATTCCCGCCGTGGCGAGCTACATCGGTGCCCAGCTGGAGCTGGTGAAGACGCAGGAGCAGCGCGTGGTGACGAGCCAGGCAGAGACCGAAAGCCGGCGCGTCGCCAACACCTGGGGCATCATGAGCGGACTGGCACTGATCATCGTCTGCATTTTTCTCGCCACGGCATGGCTGGTGCGCTCCATCCGCCAGCCGCTGGAGCAGGCCAACGCGTTGGCGGCGCGCATCGCCCAGGGGGACCTGAGCGCCGACATTGAAACCACCCGGGAAGATGAATTCGGCGACCTGCTGCGCTCCCTGAAGACCATGAACGAGTCGCTGGGCCGCATGGTGCACCAGGTGCGCCAGAGCACCGACAGCATCGCCACGGCCAGCGCGGAAATCGCCACCGGCAACAACGACCTGGCGCAGCGCACGGAACAGACTTCGAGCAACCTGCAGTCCACGGCCTCGTCCATGGAACAGTTGACCACCACCGTGCAGCACAGCGCCGAGAACGCGCGCCAGGCCAGCACGCTTGCGGCGAATGCATCCTCCGTGGCGCAGCAGGGCGGCGCCGTGGTGCAGCAGGTGGTGTCCACCATGGAAGAGATCAACGCCAGCAGCAGGAAGATCTCGGACATCATCGGCGTGATCGACGGCATCGCCTTCCAGACCAACATCCTGGCGCTCAACGCCGCCGTGGAAGCGGCACGCGCCGGCGAGCAGGGTCGCGGCTTTGCCGTGGTGGCCAGTGAAGTGCGCAGCCTGGCGCAGCGCAGCGCCGAAGCCGCGAAGGAAATCAAACTGTTGATCGGCACCTCGGTGGACAAGGTCGCCTCCGGCACCCAGCTGGTGTCGGACGCCGGCGCCACCATGAACGACATCGTGCAGTCGGTGCGTCGCGTGGCCGATGTGATCGGCGAGATCACTTCCGCGGCCAGCGAACAGAGCACCGGCATCGCGCACGTGAACCAGGCGATTGCCAACCTCGACCAGATGACGCAGCAGAACGCCGCCCTGGTGGAGCAGAGCGCCGCAGCAGCAGAGAGCCTGCGCGACCAGGCCAACCAGATGGCCCAGGCGGTGTCGGTATTCAAGGTCGGCGGCAGCGCCGCACAGCAACGCCCGGCGCGCGACATCACGCCGCGCTCGCAGCCACTGACCTACCAGCGCCCCCAGGCCAAACCGAAAGCGGCACTGGCGCCAGCGCCCAGAAAGCCCCTGGCCGTGGCTGCACCGGCCAAGCCCAAGGCCGCGCCTGCGGCCAGTTCGGCAGGTGAGTCCGATTGGGAATCGTTCTGACAACAACTCCAGTCTGAAGAGCCGCGCCGGAAGCAGAAACCGCGGCCGGCACAGCGAGCCGCGGCAGTCCACGTTGCCACGTTGCCACGTCGCTGGTGCGCCGCAGCGTCGCGTTGATCACGGCGATTCATGAAAATCGCCGCGCCGCTTGACCAGTCAGGGATAACCCTGAGGGTACATCAAGGATCGCGGCTGACAAGCACGCTGTGCAACTGATCTGCAGACAATCGTGCAAAGCAGCAAACCAGGGCCCCAGGCACCTGGCACTGGCCAGCCCGATGACGCCGGACTGCAACCTGAAACCCCTGCTGCCAAGCACGACGTCGAAACGACAGGTACGCACGCATGACCAACTTTGACCCCATCGTCCTGGCGAGGCTGCAGTTTGCCTCGAACATGACGTTCCACATCCTGTTCCCGACCATCAGCATCGCCATGGGCTGGGCCCTGCTGTTCTTCAAGACGCGCTTTGTCGCCACCGGGCGCCAGCACTGGATGGACGCCTACCAGTTCTGGATCAAGATCTTCTCCCTGACCTTTGCCCTGGGCGTGGTCAGCGGCATCACCATGAGCTTTCAGTTCGGCACCAACTGGCCGGGCTTCATGAGCACGGTGGGCAATGTGGCCGGACCCTTGCTGGCCTACGAAGTGCTGACAGCCTTCTTCCTGGAGGCCACCATGCTGGGCATCATGCTGTTCGGCCGCGGACGCGTCAGCGAGCGCGTGCACACCGGCGCCACGCTGCTGGTGGCGTTGGGCACGACGGCTTCAGCCTTCTGGATTCTGGCGTTGAACTCGTGGATGCACACACCTGCGGGCTTCGAGATGATCAACGGTCAGGCGCATGTCACGAGCTGGTTGGAGGTGATTTTCAACCCCTCGTTTCCCTACCGCCTGACGCACATGCTGATCGCCTCCGGACTGACGGTGGGCTTTCTGCTGGCCGGCATCAGCGCCTTTCGCTGGCTCAGAAACGACCGGGGCGAGGATGTGATGGCCACGCTCAAGACCGGCGTCTACCTGGCCGCCCTGCTCATCCCGCTGCAGATCGTCGTCGGCGACCTGCACGGCCTGAACACCCTGCACCATCAACCGGCCAAGATCGCCGCCATGGAAGGCATCTGGCAAACCCAGCGCGGTGCGCCGGCCGTGCTGTTCGCCCTGCCCGATCAGGACAGCCAATCGAACCGGTTCGAGATTGCCATTCCCAGGCTCGCGTCGTTTTACCTGACCCACGACTTCAATGGTGAGGTGAAGGGCATCAACGAATTTGGCGACCAGCATCCGCCGGTGGCACCGGTGTTCTGGGCCTTTCGGACCATGGTCGGCACCGGCCTGCTGATGCTCGCCGTGAGCTGGCTCGGCGCCTGGCAATTGCGCCGCGACAAGTCGCTGCGTCCCTGGCTGGCCAGGGTGCTGGTGGTCATGACCTTCGCCGGCTGGCTGGCGCTGATCTCGGGCTGGTATGTGACAGAGATCGGCCGTCAGCCCTGGCTGGTGTCGGGTCTGCTGACCGCAGCGCAGGCGGCCTCCAAGGTGCCTGCCGCCAATATCGCGCTGACGCTGACCCTGTACCTCACGCTCTATGCAGCCTTGCTGGTGTCCTACGTGAAGGTGGTGTTTCATCTGGCGCGCAAGGCGGGGCAGAAGACCGTCGCCGCGTCGCCCACCGGCGCAGCACCGTACCCGACCACCGCCGGGGTGCAGCATGCTTGACGCCATTCCCGACCTGACGCAGCCCGCCGGTTGGCTGGCGCTGGTGTTTGCCGGCGTGATGGGCCTGGCCATGCTGGCCTATGTGGTGCTGGACGGTTATGACCTGGGCGTGGGCGTACTGCTGCGTCGCGCCGATGACGCGGCCCAAAAAGACAGCATGATCGCCAGCATCGGCCCGTTCTGGGACGCCAACGAGACCTGGCTGGTGCTCGGTGTGGGCGTGCTGCTGGTGGCCTTTCCGCTGGCACATGGCGTGATCCTGGGGGCCCTGTACCTGCCAGTGGCGCTGATGCTGATGGCACTGACCTTGCGCGGCGTGGCCTTCGACTTTCGCGTGAAGGCGCGCGACGAACACAAACCGCTGTGGGACCGCGCCTTTTATGTCGGCTCTGTGCTCGCCGGCTGGTCGCAAGGCTTCATGCTGGGCAGCCTGATCACCGGCTTTCGCGAGGACTTCGCCAGCAGACTGTTCAGCGCGCTGATCGGCCTGTGCCTGCTGGCGGCCTACTGCCTGCTCGGCGCTGGCTGGCTGATCATGAAAACCGACGGCGCCCTGCAACTCAAGGCGGTGCGCTGGGCGCGTGGCAGCCTGTGGCTCACGGCGCTGGGCATCGCCGCGATCTCGGTCGCGACGCCCTGGGTAAGCGCGCGCATTTTCGAGAAGTGGTTCAGCTTGCCCGCGCTGCTGTACCTGTTGCCGATCCCGCTGCTGACCGTGGCGCTGTTTGCGCTGATCGCGCGCAGCCTGACGCGCCTGCCCCAGCAACTGGCCCAGCCCAGGCCGCTCGGTGTGGGCGTGCCGTTTGCCGGCGCGGTGGGGATTTTTTTGCTGGCTTTCTGCGGTCTGGCCTACAGCCTGTTCCCCTGGCTGGTGATGGAGCGCATCACGATCTGGCAGGCGGCCAGCGCGCCCGAGGCCTTGATGGTGATCTTCTACGGCGTGGTCGTGGTGCTCCCGGTCATCGTCGGCTACACGGTGTTTTCCTACCGCGTGTTCTGGGGCAAAGCAACGGCGCTGAAATACTGAACCGGTCAAGCCATGGTGGCGCGCCAGTTACGGGGTCGGCTTGTGGCGACAAGGAAACAGTTGTTCTCAGGAAAACCCTAGTTCGGCAACAATTTGTCAAAATTTGTCAAAATTTATCACCGCGCAAGCTGCAAGGAGGACACAGTCGCATCCATAGACGAGACCTCGGGTCAATTGAAAGGAAGCGGCAATGTTCATGCTCAAAGGGCAACTTCATCGAAAACTAGCGACCATGGCAGGCCTGGCCGCCATGCTGTCCATGGCACTGCCACAGGACGCACAAGCCCTGCCGGTATTTGCCCGCCAGACGGGACAGAATTGCGTCGCCTGCCACGCCGGCGGCCAGTTCCCGGAACTCACGCCCTACGGGCGGATCTTCAAACTCACCGGCTACACCATCGGTGCGCGCACCCTGCCCTTTGCCGTCATGGGCGTCGTGAATGCGGCCCAGGTCGCCAACACGTCCAAGAGCGATGACCCGGGTGCCGACTTCCAGAAGAACGGGTCCCCCGTCTTCTCCTCGGCCAGCCTGTTCATTGCCGGCAAGGTGACAGACAACGTCGGCCTGTTCTCGCAGATCACCTACGACAACTACGCCAGCCAGGATGACAACGGCAAGTTCCACGGCCACACCTCGGCCGACAACATCGACCTGCGCTACGCCGACCGCTTCATCGACGCCAAGAGTGACCTGATCGTCGGCCTGTCGCTGAACAACAACCCGTCGGTGACCGACCCCTGGAACACCGCCGCAGCCTGGATGCAGTACGTGCCGGCCGCAGCCCTGAGCAGCCACCAGTTCAGCGACGCCAACTCGCCGTATCCGGGCTTTGACGCCGCCGCCAGCCCCCTGGCCGGGATCAACGCCTACGCCTACTGGAACAAGCTCGTTTATGCGGAACTGGGCTTTTACGGCACGGCGAACCGCGCTTTTTCCATCCTGAAAGCCGGCACGCCCAACGGCGACACGCAAAACCTCAAGGGCATCAACAACCCCTATTGGCGGCTGGCGTTGACGCGCGAATGGGGCGCGCACAACCTCATGGTCGGCGCCACCGGCATGCTGGCCCACGCCTACGATGTCGGCTCTGACACCTCGGATCCGGGCAATCTGGGCCAGTTCAGAAACGTCGGCATTGACGCGCAGTACCAGTACCTGCTGGATCCGCATACCGTGACCGTGCAGGCGGCCTTCATGCGCGAACGGCAGAACCATTCGGCCAATTCGCTGACGGCGGTCGCGCCGTTCTACCTGGCCGACGGCGTGACGCCGGTTGCTGCGCCCGGCTCCTCGGAGACGGACAATGTGTTCCGCGCCAAGGCGACCTACGTCTACCAGGCCAAGTACGGCGGCAGCCTGGCCTTCTTCAACAAGACAGGCAACAGCAATACGCTGAACCAGACTTCCGGTTACGACAGCGCGGGACAGATCACGTCCACCGACCCTGGCGGCACCGGCATAGCGTCCTTGCGCGTGAACGGCAACCTCACGGGCAATCCCGGCACGCGTGGCCTGACCTACGAAGCCTTCTGGACGCCGCTGCAATATGTGCGCGTGGGCCTGCAATACACGGCCTACAGCCGGTTCAATGGTGCGTCCAGCAACTACGACGGTTTCGGGCGCAATGCCAGGGACAACAACACCTTGTTTGGCTATGTCTGGTTTGCTTACTGAAACCGGGGTACCTATGAACACTACGACCCAACTCGACGCCATGACAACCCGGATGACTCAAGCGGACAAGCGGAGATTCAAGATGAAGCCCACCTCATGGTTGCCGATTCTGGCACTTGCGGCCGCGCTCGGCGGCTGCGCCAATCCAGAGCGCTCCCGTGATCTGGCGAACCCGAACATCGCCCCCGAAGTGACCGCGGTTCAGGTCTGTTCGATCTGCCACGGCATTGACGGCAACTCGGTGTCGCCCAACTTCCCGCGACTCGCCGGACAGGTGCCGGGCTACATCGTTTCGCAGTTGGAGAACTTCCGCAGCCACCAGCGCTCAGACCCGCCGGGCTTCGAATACATGTGGGGCATCAGCCACCACCTCACCGACGCCCAAATCAAGGGACTGGCGGACTACTTTGCCAAGCAGGTCCCGATCAACAATGAAGCGGTCGACGCGCAGCAAATGGCCGCCGGCAAACTGATCTTCGACAACGGCGTGCCGGCCAAGGAGGCCGCCCCCTGCATGGCTTGCCACGGACCCACTGCCCAGGGCATCGCCAACTTTCCGCGCCTGGCGGGGCAGCACCAGGACTACCTGATCAAGCAGTTGCATGTGTTCCAGGAAACCGACGGCCGCCCGGGTACGCCCATGAAGCAGATCACCCACCTGCTCAGCCAACAGGAAATACAGGATGTGGCCGGCTATCTGCAGGCCTTTCCCAAGTGATGCTTGACCACGCCTCAAACGCTGTAGTGACGCCAACCAGCCCACGGAGCTTCTCATGAAAAAACACATTCTCCTTGCCTTCGCGCTGAGCGGGCTGGCCGGTGCGGCATATGCAGCAGCAGACACCTACACCATAGACCCGGCGTATTCCCCCGCGCACTTCGATATTGACCGGGTCGGCTTCTCGTCGCAGCGCGGCAGCTTCAACAAGACCAGCGGACAAATCACCCTGGACCTGGTGGCGAAAAAAGGCAGCGTCGAGTTCACCATCAACACCAAGTCCATCGACATGGGTTCCGCCGGCTGGACCGCCCACCTGTCGGACGAAGGGCTGTTCAACGTGAAGAAATTTCCGACCATGAAATTCAAGTCGGACAAGCTGGTGTTTGACGGCGAAAAAGTGGTGGCTGCCGAAGGTCAGTTCACCATGCTCGGCGTGACACGTCCACTCACCGTCACGGTGAAAAATTTCCTGTGCGGCCCGAGTCCGGTCGACAAACGCGCCATGTGCTCGGGCAATATTTCGGGCAAACTGAACCGCTCCGATTTCGGCCTGACCAAATACATTCCAGCCGTGAGCGATGGCGTCTCCATCAGTGTGCCGGTGGACGCGTACAAGAACTGAATTCTCCGGCGCGTCGGGGGCACGGCATCGCGGCGACGGGTCGCGTTGACGCAAGACAATTCTTTACATATGTCCACCTTGCAGCGGTCAACTGTACCGGGAGGGTACGCCGTTGTATGGGCATGGAGTCGTTCCATGCTTTCAGGAAGACGGTGATGCTATGAACATGAAAAAATTTGCAACAGCCCTTGCACTGACGCTGGCCGGACTGGCCATGGCGCAAGCCCCTGATCCCGCTGCGGCGGCGAAGGATCCGACCGCCACACCGCGACTGGACAAACGCGAAGCCAGGCAACAAAAACGCATCGACCAGGGTGTCGCATCGGGCCAGCTCAATGCCGCAGAAACCAACCGGCTCGACAAGCGCGAAGCCAAGCTCAAGGCCGACGAGGCAGCCGCCAAGGCCGACGGCAAGGTCACGCCCAAGGAACGCCGGCGCCTGCAAAAGGAGGCGGACCGTGCCAGTGCCGCCATCCACCGGCAAAAGCACAACCCGCAAACTGCAGCCAGCGCCGCTGGAAGATAGGGCCAGCAGCGGCTTCATTTAGCCAGGGGCAGAACCGATTGGTCGATAGATTGGGTGATCGGCCCCGACGGTGCCTGTTACGGCACCCGTCCGCGTGGACCGTTCAAGCTGCGAGAGCTTTTTCGTTTGACGCAAATCTTGCGTGTCACGCTGAACTCAGCCTGACGCTGGGTATCGTCACGTGCGCGGCTGGATGGGCGGTGCAAACGGCTAAAGAGTTGCCGATGCTGCCGCAAGTCGTCGCCCATGAAAAAAGCCTGCTCACTTTTCAGTAGCAGGCTTTTCAATCCCCATAAGGGTTTCAACTGGAGGAAGAGGTGGGATTCGAACCCACGGTACCTTGCGGTACGCCTGATTTCGAGTCAGGTACATTCGGCCACTCTGCCACTCTTCCGTGTCGCATATTCTAGCAGGCGCGCAAGGCCTCCATGCCGCCCATGCAGGACAGCTGTCAGCGCGACGGTGCCAGCACCGTCATGCCGCCCATATAGGACTGCAAGACAGCCGGCACCTCGACGCTGCCGTCTGCGCGCTGATAGTTTTCCAGCACTGCGACCAAAGTGCGGCCCACGGCCAGGCCGGAGCCGTTGAGCGTGTGCACGACTTCGTTCTTGCCCTGGGCGTTCTTGAACCTGGCCTGAAGGCGCCGCGCCTGAAACGCCTCGCAGTTCGAGATCGAGCTGATTTCGCGGTAGGTGTTTTGCGCCGGCAGCCAGACTTCCAGGTCGTAGGTCTTGGCCGCGCCAAAGCCCATGTCGCCGGTGCACAGGGACATCACGCGGTACGGCAGTCCCAGCTTTTGCAGGATGGCCTCGGCGTGGCCCGTCATCTGCTCCAGCGCCTCGTAGCTTTTGTCCGGATGCACGATCTGCACCATCTCGACCTTGTCGAACTGGTGCTGGCGGATCATGCCGCGCGTGTCACGCCCGGCGCTGCCCGCTTCCGAGCGGAAGCACGGCGTGTGGGCCGTGAGCTTGATCGGCAATTGCGACTCCGCGACGACCTCGTCACGCACGAAGTTGGTCAGCGGCACCTCGCTGGTC
>CAIKVZ010000273.1 GCA_903830985.1 uncultured beta proteobacterium | reverse complement strand
CATCCTGCCCGACACCGACCGCATCGGCGACCGCGCCCTGGCCCTGCCGCTGCACACGCGGCTGGACGAGGAACAGGTGCAGTACATCGTCAAGACCTTGAAAGACCCGGCCACCAACGTCGGCGCCGGCGCCGCAATTTATCTCTGAGGATTTTCATGACTGACCTGATCCACACCATCGCCCGCAGCCTCGACAGCGGCTCGGTCATTCCCTATCTGGGCCCGGACATGCTGAGCCTGTGCGCCAGCCCCCAGGTGCCGGCCACGCCGCTGGCGCTGGCCGAGAGCATGACGTCCAAGGTCAGCGTGCCGCACAAGATCCGCAAGCGCCTGACGCAGGCTGCGCAGTTCATCGAAAATTTCAAGCACCGCAAGTCGGTGGTGCATTTGATGAACGAGGCCTTTGCCGCCACGCCCTCGCCCTCGCCCCTGCAACTGGCGCTGGCCGCGAGCAAGGTCGGCCTGTGGGTCGACACCTGGTACGACGACAGCATGGCTGCCGCGCTCAAGGCCACGCCGGGCGTCTGGTCGCAGGTGCAGGGCCTGTCGCAGTCGGAGCACTTTGGCGACTGGACCGGTGTCTATGCCGCCGACGGCAGCCTGCGGCCCGACGCGCCGGCCACGGCCGAACGCCTGCTCTACAAGCCGCTGGGCAGCCACGGGCCGGTGGGCAACTACCTGGTGTCGGACAGCGACTTTGTCGAGGTGCTGACCGAGATCGACATCCAGACCCCCATACCCGCCGCCGTGCAGGCGCATCGCACGGGGCGCAGCTTTCTGTTCCTGGGCTGCCGCTTTGACGACCAGCTCACGCGCTGTTTTGCGCGCCAGATCATGAAGCGCTCAAGCGAGCGCCACTGGGCGGTGCTGCCCGACGAGCCCACGCGCATGGAAGCGCGCTTCCTGCTGGAGCAGAACATCACGCGCATCGCCATGCCGCTGGCGCAGTTCTCCGACGCGCTGCTGGCTGCCATGCAGGTCGAAGTCATCGCCTGATTTTTTCACTTTTCCGTTTTCCAAACCCCCGAGGCCATCGCGCCCAATGACACCATGACCACACTCACCGTCCTCCCCTCCGGCAATTCCTACGAAGTCGCCTCCGGCATCAGCCTGCTCAAGGCCCTGGCCAGCGTGGGCGAACCCATCAAGAGCAAATGCGGCGGCGAAGCCAAATGCGAAGCCTGCCATGTCTCCGTGACCGTGGGCCGCAAGAGCTTGTCCAAAATCCAGCGCGCGGAAAACGAAAAGCTCGACGGCATCGTCGGCATCGGCTCGAACTCCCGCCTGGCCTGCCAGGCGATCCTGGGTGAGGAAGCCATAACCGTGCAACTGCTCTGACAAGCCGACCATGACAGCGCCCGAGCCGGCAACGGCCGTGACGCCGATCCTGGACGCCGCGCGCCTTGGCCTGATCGAGGAAGCCGCCACGAACGTGGCGATCCTGGTCGAGGGCGTGGAGCGCGAGCTGCTGCTGCGCTCGCGCCTGACGCGCGGCGAGGTGTTGCGCCAGCTCCTGCAAATGGCCGACAGCGCCGCGCAGATGGAACCGGGCACACGCGAGGCCATGCCGGAGCTGGACTGGAGCGGCTGGAACAGCCTGCGAGCGCGCCTGGCGGCCCCGCCTGGCGCTGCGCTGGACGAGGCCCTGTGGTTCGCCTGCGAATCCCTGGTGCTCGCCACCCTGCTGTGGCTGCGCGTCTACCAACACAGCCGGCCGACGCTGTTTCGGATGGCGCAGTGATGCCATTGCAGTCCGCCATCGAACTGGCGCCGCAAGGCGCAAAACCCCTCGCCGAACCCGAAGCCCTGCTGGACGCCCTGCGGCTGCGCCTGAAAGCGGCGCCTAGTTGGGAGTTCTGCGACGGCTTTCTGGCAGCCCTGGTGTGCTGCCGCCGCCAGATCGAGCCCGACGAATGCCTGCCCGTGCGGCTGTGCCCCGAGGCCGCGCCGCTGGCGGCGATCTTCGAGCAGCCCGCCGAACAGCACGCTTTTCTGGCACTGTGGACACAACGCTGGAGCGCCGTCGCGCAGGCGCTCGACACCCCGGTCATGGCGCTGGACGACCCCAGGGCCTACCAGCCCGAGGTGGTGGATGCGCGCGCGGCCTCCACCGTCCTGCACCAGGCCCCGGACCCTGCGCTGCCGTCCTTCGGCCAGGCCTGGGCCCGGGGCTTCATGGCGGCCGTGCAGGCCTGGCCCGAAGAGTGGCGCGGCCCGCGCAACCAGGCCGCGCTGCACTGGCGCGGCGCCACGCTGGGCCTGCTGCAGGCGCGCACGCTGGCTGACCTCGACCCGCCCACGCACTCGGCCTTTGCCGACGGCGCCGCAGCGCCCACCGTCAGCGCCCGGCGCATGAAGGCCTTTGCCGACGCCATCTGGGCGGTCTACAGCCTGCGCGCCACCTGGCGCAAACTGGACCCAGGGTGCAGACCGTGCGGGGCGCGGCCACCCCCGGACGCAACGAACCCTGCCACTGCGGCAGCGGGAAAAAATTCAAGAAGTGCTGCGGACTGTGCAGCGCCTGTCGGCTGCTTGACTGAAGGAACCTGCGCGCGAAGCTGAAGTTGCCTCCACTGGCGGGCTCAAGACACCTGGAAGGGGGCCTGTCCCGCTGAAGCGGGCCTTCAAAACTGAACGTCAGCAAGGGGCCGAAACGAACTTCGGTTAGGCAGCGGTTGCGGACACTCCCCAGTGCCTGCTTACGAGCATTCTGCATTTATGATGCCACCAAAAAGGGTAGTGTTTGCGTGGAATTGAATTGAGGAGTATGTATTGAACACCAGAGCCTATAAAGTAGTTGATGTATTCACATCCAGTCCGCTGAAGGGAAACCCTGTCGCGGTGGTTCTGGATGCAGATGGTCTGGACAGTCAGACCATGCAAAATATTGCTCGGTGGACGAATCTGTCCGAGACAACGTTTCTGTTGCCGCCCACAAACTCGGACGCCCATTACCGCCTTCGAATATTTACACCTCAGAGCGAACTTCCGTTTGCCGGTCACCCTACGCTTGGAAGCGCTTTCGCAGCCCTTGAAGCAGGCATTGTCCAACCAAGAAATGATTTGTTGATTCAGGAATGTGGTGTCGGGTTGATTACGCTTGAGGTGCAGAAAACCGGTTCAGCTCATCAAGTCAGCTTCGGTCTGCCACCTGCCAAACTTGTTTCTCTAGAGGCTTCCGATGTGGTGGAGCTGGATGCGATCTTGGGTCAGGCGGTCGTGAAGAGCGCGCAACCTGCGGTAGTCAATGTCGGTGCAGTCTGGGTTGTGGCGCAACTTCCCAGCGTTGAGACACTGCTTGCTCTCACACCAGACTATGTCCGTTCAGCACAATTTGAGCGTCGCCTAGGTGCCACTGGATTGTCAGTATTCGCCAAGTATGAGGAAGGCGATAAGGCTATTGAAGTTCGCTCGTTTGCCCCGTCATGCGGGGTCAACGAGGACCCCGTATGTGGCAGCGGGAATGGAAGTATTGCCGTGTTTCTTCGTGAGCGTGGTCTACTTCCCACTATTGGCGAGAGCTATAAGGCTGGACAAGGGCAATGCCTCGGTCGAGACGGAATTGTGTCGGTTCGCATGGACCGCAACAGCATAACGGTCGGCGGGAACTGTGTGACTTGCGTGGAAGGAACACTCAGTTTTTGAACAAAGTCAGCTTTCCTTCGAGCCGTTATGCATTCTCTACGTCGGCTTCCAGCCCCTTGGAGTCAGTCACTTTCCCCCGAAGATGACGGTCAAAGTTGAACGTCGGGTATGGAGAAAATCCTACTGCCGCCATGCAGCGGTTGCAGTCCTTCGAGAAGGACGCCCAATTTCGAGATTCGCGTGTTTTGACCCTTGGTTTTAAAAGGTAACAGTGTGCGGGATATATTAGTTTGAGCCGATGTCCGAACCTACGAGGGGAGAATCATGAGCAAAGTATTTGTCAATATTGGACTTAGCCTCGATGGCTACATGGCACCGGAAGGAATGACCATGGAGAATCCGGGGTACAAGAACTGGGGTGCTAAGTGGGGTGCGCTGATGGCCTGGCTCATCAACCAACAGTATTTTCGTGAGAACCTCAAGTTCGGACCGGGGGGAGAGACCGGCCCGGTCAATGACTTGGTTCGCAGCACCACAGAGCGTATCGGTGCCAACATTATGGGCAAGCGAATGTTCGACCAAGGCGAGCGCTCTTGGCCAGAGGATGCTCCGTTTCACACACCGGTATACGTTCTTACCAATGAGAAACGCGAACCCTGGGTGCGCCCCGGCGGGACGACCTTTTACTTCATCAATGACGGGCCGGAGCGTGCCCTAGTGCAGGCTCGTGAATCGGCAGGCAGTCGTGATATTCGTATCGCGGGCGGAGCGGATGTAATCCAGCAGTATCTGAACCTAGGTGTCATTGATGAGTTGGAAATCGCCTTGGCCCCCGTGTTGTTCGGCGGCGGGCGGCGTCTCTTCGAGAACCTACGCGAGCCCGGGCCGCAGTTTCGCATTGACAAGGTTCTTGACGGTCCAGCCGCCACACACTTGCGCTATGTGCGTCAGTGAGGGCGGCCTAACAACCGGTTGCAGCAGAAGGTTCGCTGAGCAGTCCGCCGCTGAACCGGAGCGTTAAACCGCTACTCCATTTCGAGCGACTGCAATCGAGAAATTTCTACTACCGCTTACAGCCCCTTACCAGTCTTTCACTGCAAGCTGGTGCGATGCCAGGCGGCGGACACCATTTCCAGCACGACCAACGCCTCGTCCCTGTGGCCTGCACCGGGCTCTATCCGACAAGCGCCACGGCCTTGATCTGCACCCAAACAGGCTTGCCTGCCTCAAGCCGCAGCGCGGCCGCCGAGCGCCGCGTCAGGCGCGCCAGCAGGGGCGACGCGCCCAGGCGCAGGCGCAGCAGGGACAGCGCCGGGTGGTAATCCTGCGCCAGCTGCTCCACCGTGGCCGGCAGGCTGTTCTGGATGCTGATGCCCTCGACCTTCTCCAAGGCGATGCTGACATCGCGCGCCAGGATGCGCACGCGCACCGCCTCGCCGATGGCGTGCCCCGCGTCGCGCACCCACAGGCTGCCGCCGTCGAACTCCACGCGCGCCAGCTGCCAGGCCACATCGCGCTCGGCCACCACGGCCTGCAGCACCACGCCGGCGTCCTCGCCCAAGTGCAGCGGCTGATCGAGCCGCGCCAGGGTCTCGGTGAGCGGGCCCGCCGCGAGCACGCGGCCTTGGCGCAGCACTACGATGTGATCCGCCAGGCGCGCCACCTCGTCCGGCGCATGGCTGACATAGACCACCGGTATGTCGAGCTCGTCGTGCAGGCGTTCCAGGTAGGGCAGGAATTCGTTCTTGCGCTCGGCATCCAGCGCCGCCAGCGGCTCGTCCATGAGCAGCAGGCGCGGGCTGCTGAGCAGCGCGCGCGCAATCGCCACGCGCTGGCGCTCGCCGCCCGACAGGCCTTGCGGAAATCGGTCCAGCAGCTGCCCAATGCCCAGCAGATCGACCACGCTGTCCCAGGCGACGCGCTGCTGCGCCAAGGCCACGCGCGACCGGCCGTACAGCAGGTTGCGCCGCACGCTCAGGTGCGGGAACAGGTTCGCCTCCTGAAACACATAGCCCAGGGCGCGGCGGTGCGTGGGAACGAACAGCGCTTCGTTTTGCCAGACCGTGCCGTTCACCGTGAGGCGCCCGCAGGGCGTGCGGTTGAGGCCGGCCATGCAGCGCAGCACCGAAGTCTTGCCGCAGCCGGAAGGGCCGAACAGCGCCGTGACGCCCTGGCCGGGCAGCGCCAGGTCGACATCGAGCGTGAAGCCCGGATGGTCCAGCTGAAATCTTGCCAGAAGGCTCATGGCTGGCGGTTCCAGCCGCGGCTGTAGAGCAGCAGCAGTACCAGGAAAGAGAACACCAGCATGCCACCGGCCAGCCAGTGCGCGTTGCCGTATTCCTGTGCTTCCACGTGGTTGTAGATCGCCATGGACAGCACCTGGGTCTTGCCCGGGATATTGCCGCCGATCATCAGCACCACGCCGAATTCCCCCACCGTGTGCGCAAAGCCGAGCACGCAGGCCGTGACAAAGCCGGGCTTGGCGATGGGCAGGGCCACGCTGAAAAAAGCGTCCCAGGGCGAGGCGCGCAGCGTCGCAGCAGCCTCCAGCGGCCCCGACCCCATGGCGTGGAAAGCCTGTTGCAGCGGCTGCACGACAAAGGGCATGGAATAGATCACCGAGCCCAGCAACAGACCGGCAAAGCTGAAGGGCAGAAGGCCCAGGCCCAGCGTCTGCGTGAGCTGGCCGATCGGTCCCTGCGGCCCCATCAGCACCAGCAGGTAGAAACCCAGCACGGCCGGCGGCAGCACCAAGGGCAAGGTCACGATGGCGCCCACCACGGTCTTCAGGTGTGATCGGGAGCGCGCCAGCCACCAGGCGATGGGCGTGCCGATGATGAGCAGCAGCAAGGTGCTCAGGGCCGCAAGCTTGATGGTCAGCGCGATCGCGACGAAGTCCGGTGACAGTGCCATCACTCTTCCTTGGCGAAGCACTTGGCGTAGTCCGCGCATTCGCCGCAGGAAGGCGCCGGGCAGACGTAGATGCCTTCGCGTGTGCAGTAGTGGCGGTAGATGAACTTCTTCCACTTCATGTCGCCGCTGTTCAGCGCGGCCAGCGTGGGGAAGACCGCGCCCATCAGCAGCGACAGCTCGCCGCGGTTCGCCAGGCCCAGGTCCTGCCACAGGTGGTTGCGCCCGCAGCAGCTGGTGGCCACGATGTGCGCCGCCCAGACCTCGGAGGCGCGCACGCCGGCGCGGTACTCGAGCAGCAGCTGCAGCAGGTCGTCGAGCTCGGCGATGTCCTCGCCCGGGCCGTTGTGCAGCTGCAGTGCATCGCCGGGAAAGTAGTCGCGCCACAGGTCGTGGAAGTCAGCCTGCGGCAGACCCAGCGTGGCGCTGAGCACGCCCTGGTTCATGGAACGCCCGGCGAGCAGGCTGGCCAGCAGCGGGCGCAACGGGTCGTCCCGCGCCGCGTCAGTCGCGTTGCGGCCCAGCAGCTGCGCCTGCAGCAGTTCACGGCAGTCATGGGAAGGGTTCATGGAGCGCGCCTGAATTGAACCTGCACGTCCCTGGGGGGTGCAGCATAGGGGGAGGATGTCACCAGAAAGTCGGCGCCTGCGGCCACGTAAGCCGCGGCGTTCTCGGCGCGCACACGGCCGGCTGCGGCCAGCAAGGGGCGCCGTCCCGGCCGGGCGTCGATGGCCTGACGACACAGGGCCAGCGCCTCGGGCGTGAATTTTTCCAGCTGCAGCACGTCGGCGCCGACGTCGGCCCACGACAGGGCCTCGTCCTGGTCGGCGACCTCGACCACGATCTTCTTCTCGGGCTGGTTGCTGCGCAGACGCGCGATGGTCTGCGCCGGGGCCTCGTGCAGAAACAGCCGGTGCTCGGCGAAGACCAGCAGTGTTACCGAAAGACCCAGCCGGTGCATGCTGCCGCCGCCGGCCAACACGGCCTTGACCGACATGGCCTTGGTGCCCGGCGCTGTCTTGCGCGTGCAGGCCACGGCCGTGCCCTTGGCTGCGAGCACCACGGCCGCCGTGGCCGTGGCAATGCCGCTGGCCCATTCCACCAGGGTCTGCGCCGCCTTCCAGGCGCAGTGCAAGGCCGCTGCCGGGCCATGGGCCTGCAGGATCAGTCCGCCCGGCTGCAAGGCACTGCCCGAAGGCGCCAGCAGTTCGCTGCGCGCGCCGGCCAACTCGAACAGGCGTGCAGCCTCCTCGCAGCCCGCCACGGTCATGGCCTGGCGCGCCGCGAAGCTCAAATGCGCGGCCTGCCCGCCCATGCCCAGCGCCAGCGTGTTCAGGTCGCCAAAGGGCACATCGTCTGCCAGCAGGGCCAGCAGCTGGCCGTCGTTCAGGCGCTGCATCTCAGTGCCTGCTGAACAGGTCGCGCAGCCTGCACAGCGCGGTGGTGACATCGATGCGGGTATCGGGCAAGGCCTCGCCGGCGAGGATCTTGCGCAGTGCGGCAAGCGGCTCGGCTTCGCCGGTGAGCAACACCTGCGCGCCCCATTTCTGCATGTGGCGGATATAGCCGTCACCGGCGCTGGCGGCCACAACGAAGTCCACCCCATGCAGCGGGTGCGGCCCGTCGTCCTTGAAGTTGTGCGGCAGTTGTGCATCGCTCAGCACGACGCGCAGCGGCGCCACAATCTCGACGCCCGGCTGGCAATCAAACAGCAGCCAGTGGTGGGCCTTGCCCGCATGGCCGCTGACCTGGCCCCAGTCAGCGTGGGTCGCCACGGCAATCTTCATGTGCATGCTCCTTCAAATTGACGCAAGCCGGTTTCGGGGCCTGCCTGCGGTTCAGGAAAGTTCGTAGCCAAAGGCTTTGATGATGGCCCTGGCCTTGTCGCCCTTGAGGTACTTCATCCAGGCCTCGGCCGCCGGCTTGCCGCGGCCCTTCTCCAGGATCACGGCGTCCTGGCGAATGGGGGTGTAGAGCTTGGTGGGCACCAGCCAGAAAGAGCCTTCGATCTTCCCGTCCTGCAGCACCTGCGACAGGGCCACGAAGCCCAGCTCGGCATTGCCGCTGCTGATGAACTGCTGCGCCTGGGTGATGTTCTCTGCGGTGACCAGCTTGGGCTGCAGCGCCTCGAACACGCCCAGCGCCTTCATGGCCTCCACGCCGGCCGCGCCATAGGGCGCCAGCTTGGGGTCGGGCAGCGACAGGTGCGCAAAGCCGCCCTTTTGCAGCACCGCGCCCGCGCCGTCCACCAGCCCCGGTTTGGCCGACCACAGCACCAGCTTGCCGACGGCGTAGGTGAACTCCGAGCCCTTGACCGCCGCGCCTTCCTTCACCAGCTTGAGCGGCGTTTCGTCGTCGGCGCTCAGCAGCACCTCGAAGGGCGCGCCGTTCCTGATCTGCGCGTAGAACTTGCCGGTGGAGCCGAAGGAAGCGACCAGCTTGTGGCCGCTGTCGCGCTCGAACTCGGCGGCGATCGCCTTCAGCGGCGCGGTGAAGTTGGCGGCCACGGCGATCGACAGCTCGTCCGCGCAGGCCGGCAGGGATGCGGCCAGCAGGGACGCCAGCAAGGCGGACAGCAGCGTGGAATATTTCATGGGAACTCCTGGGTTTTGAAAAAATGATCAGTCGATGGCGGCCAGAAAGACGCTGGACGCCTTGAATACCGCCGTGGCGCTCTGGCCCTCCACCAGACCGAGTCGCTGCACGCTGTCGGCGGTGATCACCGCCGTCATGACATGGCTGCCGCCGGGCAGGGACAGGCTCACCTCGGCATTCACCGGCCCGTGGTGGATGGCAGACACGGTCCCGACAAAGCGGTTGCGCGCCGAAATGCGGCCGTCTTCGCCAACCAGCAGCAGGATGGACGAGGCCTTGACGAAAGCCAGCACGTCGCGCCCCTGGGCCAAACCCATGGTCTCGGCCGACTCGCGCGTCACGATGGCGGTGAGCGCCAGCCCCGACGCCAGTTGCACCGTGACCTCGGTGCCGACCACGCCCTCCCTGATGGCAAGGATGGGCCCGGCAAACTGGTTGCGCGCACTGGTTTTCATGGACAGCCTCCTGAGGACCTGGCGGAAGTCGTCGACATCGCAGGCTCCGTTGTGCTCCAGCCTGGCACTCAGCTTTTCCAGCGCGCGCTGCGATTCCTTTTCCAGCGCGCGGTAGAAGGCGATCAGGCGCCGGGCAAAGGCCGTGAGTTCGGTGCCGCCACCCTGTTTGCCGCCGGCCGAGCGGATCACCAGGGGCTGCGGCGCCACATTGTTCATGTCGTCCACCGCGTCCCAGGCCGCCTTGTAGGACAGCGGCACGGCCTTGGCCGCCTGCGAGATCGAGCCCGAGCGCTCTATGGCCTCGAGCAGGCTGATGCGCTTGTCACCGAGAAAGCCGCCCATGGCGGTGTCGATAAGCAGCTTGCCGGTTAGCTTTCCCATGGAGGTCGTCATCGACTGGCACCACCTGCGGCATGGCAGACACGCTGTGGTGGCAAAAGCGCAACGGTGTCGGACATCATGGCGTCAGCCCCTGTCACAGGGAACCCCATCAGCCAATCAGGAAACACATCATGAGCATCAGCGCACGCAACATCTTCAAGGGCAAGGTCAGCGCCATCAAGGGCGGCCCCGTGAACGCCGAAATCGAAATCACCACGCCCGGCGGCGACAGGATCGTGGCCATGCTGACCGAGGGCAGCGTCCAGTCCCTGGGCCTGGCTCTGGGCGGCGTGGCCGTGGCCGTGGCCGTGGCCGTGGCCGTGGCCGTGGCCGTGGCCGTGGCCGTGGTCAAGCCGCCGTGGGTGACGCTGTTGTCGGGCACACCGCAATACCGCTTCAGCGCGCGCAACCAGTTGCAGGGCAAGGTCAGCGGCCTGCTCCAGGGCGCGGTGAACTGCCATGTCAAGCTCACGTTGAGCGGCGGCGCCGAGGTCAGCGCCATGAGCACGAACGACGCCGCGCGGGAAATGGGTCTGGCCGAGGGCGTGACGGTGACGGCGCTGTTCAAGGCCAGCCACGTGCTGGTCGGCGTGCCGGTCTGAGCGGCCATGGACGGCGCTCACCTCGGCTGTGTCTCGCTGACCGAATAGCGGGTCTGCGCGCCGCTCGGGTGCAGGCGGTCCAGCGTGCTGCGGCACACCAGCCAGCGTTCGTCCACCAGCCGCCAGGAGGTCACGGCCTCGGCATACACCGGGGTTTCGTAAAACGACTCGTCATCGTCCGAGCGCAGTTGCGTAAGCACATGGCGGTATTCGCAGTAGCAAGGTGCGTCGCCGGCGTCGCGGCCTCTGGCGCCCTCGGCCTGCATTTCATATTCCTCGAACACGTCGACCGATACCGGAGGCACAACCAGGTCCGCCAGGTCCGGGGGGAGGTCCGCCAGCCAGCGCCGACCCTGGGCCTGGCGCGCCGGGCACCGGTCCAGCCTGGCGTTGGCTATCCTGGTATACAGCGATGTGGACATTGAAACCTCCCCATGTTGGCATTGCGACATTCGCTACGCGGTGCTTGCGACAAGGCAGACAAAAACCGGCAGCGCTGTATACCCAGGCAAATAGCGTGCCTGGCTAAATCCCTTTTTTTCCTGCCAGCAGCTTGGCCTTGTCGGAAGGGCTGTAGTGGTCGAAATGGCCTTGTGCTGCAGCGACGCGCCGGTGTGCCATGCGTATGCCTTCGATCTTTCCCGCGGGCGAGATGCGCGACAAAAATTTCTCCAGCGCCGTGCTCTGGCAGGCCGGGCAGGCCGGCGTGTCGCCGGACCGAACCAGGGTCTCAAAGTCATGGCCGCAGGCGCTGCAGTGGTAATCAAACATGGGCATGGGGCTCTCCTCAAGTGGTTGTGGCGCTGGCTTGCGCAGACGACGCCGCGAAGCACTTGCAGGGTTCGTGCCAGGGTCTTGGCACATCAGCAGGCGCTGCGCATCGGCGCATCAAAAGCACTCCTCCTCCAACTGATCCAGCCAAGCCAGGCCCAACGCGTCTTCGCGGGCCTCGAACAGTTCGCGGATCTGATTCACGAAGCTCGCCAGCAGCAGTTGGTCGTCGCAGTGCATACCGCTGGTCGCATCGCGTCGTCGAAAGAAATAGGCCCAGAAAGCGTCGTCCTCACCTTCCGTATGGAGGCGGATGCGCGCCAGCATGCGGGCGGCCTGGCCGTCAAAATCGATGCCTTTGAAACTGCGGTAACGGTCGCTTGAGGGCATGGCGTCCCTGTGCGTGCTCACTGCGCTGCACTCCCCATGGCGCGCACCTGCGTTTCGACGTGGTGGCCGCAAGCCTGGGTGTCGGCGGCGCAGGCTTCCAGGTTCGTGCTGCTCGCGCTGGCCAGGCCGATCCAGGCGTGCACCGCCGCCGTTTCGAAGCCGACATGGCGGCTGCCGTCGTCGACGCGCTGCATCAGGGGACGGCGTATCAGCAAGGGCTCGGCCAGCAGCAGTGCGATGGCCGCGTTGGCATCCAGACCCTCGGGCCGCACTTCGCCGCTTTTGACGCGTGGCGCGGCGCGGTTGAACCATTGCGCCACCGGCAGCGGCGCCAGAAAGGCCAGCAAGGCCTCGCGCGTCCAGGCTGCGGTGAGCAGGTTGCGCTGCTCAAGCGTGTGGCCGGCGCAAAGCAGCGCGCTGCGCTGGCGCGCATTGCCGCCGCAGCCAGGTTTTTCGTAAAAGACAATGTGGGTCATGGTGGCGTCGGTGCTATTGGCAAGGCGTGCAGGGCTGCAGACAGGCTCAGCAGTCCTTGGGTCTGGACGGTGATGGCCTGTAGCGTGGCTGGCTGCAGGCGCTGCAGCCAGCGCTGTGGCAGGGCCGCGGCGCCGCAACGCGCGCCGGCCAGCATGCCCAGCAGGGCGCCGGTGGTGTCGGCGTCATCGCCCTGGTTCACGGTGGCCACCATGGCGGCCTCAAAGTCGTCGTGCAGCGTCAGGAAATGCAACACGGTCTGCACTGTGTCCACCACATAAGCTGTGGCTTGTCCTCGGTAGGGCGCAAAGCGAAACTCCGGGTGCTCGTCGACCCACTGCGCCACCCATTGCTGGCAGGCCGTTGTGTCAGCACCGCTCAGCAACAGCCGCAGCAGCAGTCCAAACCCCAGCGTGGCCTGGTCGGACAGGGGGTAGTTGTGCGTCAGGCGTGCCTGCGCCAGGGACAGCCTGGCAAAGGCCTCCTCAAGGTGCAGCGTGGCCAGCACGGCGGGCAGGTTGCGCATCAGCGCGCCGTTGCCGCCATCGCCCGGGTTGAAGGGGCCTTCCAGGCTGCCCTCCAGCAGGAAGCGCTGGATGCCGCGGCGGCAGGTGTTGCCGCAGTCCACCGGCCGGGCCTTGAGCCAGCGCACATAGGACTTGCCGATGTCACGCACCAGTCCATCGTCACCGTCGAGAAAACGCCGGACCTCGGCGCTGCCGCCGGCCAGCAGCGCGTCGCCCAGCGCCAGGCTCATGGTCGTGTCGTCGGTCACCTGACCTGCGGGCAGCTTGAGCCAGCCGCCGCCGACGATGTCGCGGTGCACGCCGTACTGCAGCGCGATCTCGCGCGGCCGCATGAACTCCACGGTCGCGCCCAAAGCGTCGCCGATGGCAAAGCCCAGATAGGCGCCCAGAGCCCGGTCGTGCAAGTCAGGCATAGCGCGCCACCACTTCATAGTCGCCGCCCAGCGCCAGCACCTCCTGCTCGCCCTGCAGCACCTGCCCCGGCAGCAGGCCGGGAAAGACCAGTATCTTGCAGGCCGGCACCTGTGCCTCCAGCACCCAGTCGCCGAAGCAGCCGGCGTCCTCGGACGAGAGGCTGAAGGACACCAGGTTGTTCAGGCGCACGGTGCAGCGCGCGTTCTGCAGGCGGCCGCTCACCACCTGCTCCTCGCAGCGCGTGCTGCCACGCCACAGGCGCAGCGGCCCCGGAAAGGGCGCAGCACCGGGCAGGGGAAAGCGGCGCAGCGACCATTGACAGAATTCGTACAGCAGGTCGAGCTGCTGCAGGATGTTGTTGTTCTGGCGCCGGCCCGACTTCTCTTCCAGATAAGCCACCCAGGCGGGCGAGGGAAAGCGCGCCAGCGGCGCCTTGTGGTAGCTCGGCGCCAGGCCGAAGCGGCTTTCCACCCAACCCTTGAGCACGGCGCCGGCCGCGCCATTGGCGTCCATGCCCCAGCCCTGCAGCAGCTTGCGCCAGCTGCTGCGCCAGCGCCGCTGCTCGGACGCGCCCAGCGCAGCGAGCTCGTGCGCCGCAGGCCGGCGCAGGCCAAAGGCGATCGTCAGGTAGTGGGCAAACATGTCGCGCGCCTCAACCAGATCCCGGCTGCGCTCCAGCAGCGAAAACAGTCCCGCATTGGCTTCACGCACGCCGGCGATGGACAGAGCCACCGGATGTTCGTTGAACGCCGAGCCGCCCAGCACCGGCGCCGGCACGCCGACCAGGTTGGAGCTGTACCAACGTTGGGCGGGAAGGCGCTCATCGTCGTTCACGGTACAAAAGTGGTTTGATCGGATGGGTTGCGTTGCGAGTGGGTCGAGGCTGTGTAGAGGCGCGCAGCCATACACCCGTATGGCGAGCACCGCAGACGCAGGATCGGCCCGCGCAGCAGCAAGACACCGATCAAACAGGGCGGTTTTCGTTGGGGTTTCTGACAGGCCCCATCAGCGTCAAGCCTTCGGCGTAAGTGATGGTGTCGAAGGTGACGTCGTACTTGAGCGCGGCATCAGCCACGGCGTCGAGCTTGCCGGCCGTGTCCTTCTTCTTCAGATCGTTTTTTTCCAGGTAGAGCAGGTCCAGCATTTCGTTGTACACGGTGGACTCGTCGATCGGCAGCACATAGAACATCGCTCCCTTGTACGGCACCTGGTACTTCTTGGACAGGTCGATGTTGTTGCAGAACAGAAAGTACTTGCCGCCGGCGCTTAGCGTGTCGCCCAGCACTTCGGCCACGTCCTTAAGGTACTCGAAGCTCAACAGGTAGCCGGCGAAAAAAGGCAGGTGCTTCTCGCCCAGCTTGGCCACCGCCATGGCCTGACCACACAGCAACTCCGGAGGGCGAGCTTCATCGGCCAGCTTGGGCGCAAAACGCAGTGCCAGTTCGCCGCGAAAGCCGACACGTCCCGGCCTGGACGTGGGGCCCTTGACCAGTGGGTTAAGCAATCGACCCTCCTGTTCGAGGCGGGAAAACGCGGTGTCGTCAATGGCTTGGCGTTCCAGGGTGGCGGTCATGCTGAGTCCTTGTGTGATGGAGTGAATGGGGTTCTACGCCCGCATGACTCTGCAAGCTTCGTACCAGGCGCAAAGCGCGTTCCGGTCGCAGCAAACGCGACACAAACGCGATCACTGGCGGCTTGTTGCGGAACTGTTCACGACAGCGTGGGGGCTTTTGTCGGGAAGCGGACAAAGCCGAAATTCGCCGCGCCAGCCGCAGAAAAAGACGGGTTCCCCTCTGGGGGAGGCGTCTTGCAGGTCCTGCTTTTGAGGCCACAAACGCGCTGGCACGGAAGCTGCAGAGGATTGGCTGCGCGGACCCAAGTCCGGCCAAACCGTGACCCTAGAAGAAGACCATCAGGCACGTCAGGCTGACACAAGTCGAGGCAGCAAACTTGTTTTCAACCCTTCCTGAATGGAGAACTGAAATGGCTAAACTTCGGCAAATCGCCTTCTACGGCAAAGGTGGCATCGGTAAATCGACCACATCGCAAAACACCCTGGCGGCGCTCAGCGACCTGGGCCAGAAAATCCTCATCGTCGGCTGCGACCCCAAGGCCGACTCGACCCGCCTGATCCTGCATGCAAAGGCGCAGGACACCATCCTTTCATTGGCTGCGGAGGCGGGCTCGGTGGAGGATCTGGAGCTCGAGGACGTGATGAAGATCGGCTACAAGAACATCCGCTGTGTCGAGTCCGGTGGCCCTGAGCCAGGAGTTGGTTGTGCGGGACGCGGTGTCATCACCTCGAT
>CAIKVZ010000272.1 GCA_903830985.1 uncultured beta proteobacterium | reverse complement strand
GCCAGGTGGCGCGATTGGGCAACACGGTTGCACGAAGTGGCCCTGGTGCCCCATGACCAGCGCCAACGGGTTCCTGACCTGGCGCTTGAAGGGCTGGTGGAACTGTCGGGACCGACCGGTTCACCGGTCTTCATCGGCCACCACTGGTTCAAGGGTCAGCCGCTGATCGAGTCACCAAAACTCGCTTGCCTGGACTGGTCTGCTGCCACGGATGGACCGCTCGTCGCCTACCGATGGGACGGCGAAACAGAGTTGTGCAACGAGAAGCTCGTCTGGTTTGGTGGCAATGATTTCAAGGTCGCCGCAGCAACTCCACGGTCCTCGGGTCGCCCTGGCCCTTGAAGTATTTTTCGAGTGCCATCTTGAACAGTGGCACATCCGGCAGGACCGCCGCAAACAGCGTCAGTGAGGAACAGAACTTGAGGTCGTCCGGTGTGCCGAATATCTGGAACGCGGTTTTTCCCTTCACGGCCATGACGAGTTCGATGCACTGCTTGAATCGCTCGCCGAGGACGGGGTGCTGCCAATAGGCAAGGGCCTCGACACTGGAGGCGATGGCGTAGTGCTTGGCCATTTCGCTGCGGCCCAGGCCATCCAACTGCGGAAAGACGAACCACATCCAGTGGCTGGTCTTGCGGCCGGCGGCAAGCTCTTCAATCACATCCTGGTAAACGGGGTCCTGGGCGTCGATAAATCGCTGGAGGTTGGCTAGATTGCTCATGCCGAAGAGTCTAACGGGCGGGTCGATTGCACTTTGATTTCGCATTCTTCAGCTCAGGCTCACGCCCTGAGCCCCACGCTGTTCATACTGACTACTCCCGAGCAAAACACCAAGGAGAATGCCCATGACTGCAGCCACCAGCCTTCCCGGATCCGAGTCTTCCGCCACACAAAGTTCATCAATAGGACTGGCGCCAACCCTGATGATCAGTCCGCTGCGCAGCGTGGTGGCTGCCAGCGGCTGCACGCTGGACGCGCTGGTGCGTGTTCAGGCCCCGGCGCAACCCCAGGTCAGTGGCGCGGCACCGCGTCAACCTCTGCGGCTGTCGGTCGTGGTCGATCGTTCCGGCAGCATGAACGGTGCACCCCTGGAAGAAGCTCTGCGTTGCGTGAACCACATCGCCAGCCGCCTGCAGCCCACAGACCAGATGGCTGTGGTGCTGTACGACAACCAGGTGCAGTTTCCTGTGCCGCTGCAAGCCGTTAACGCCACCACGGTGAGCCGAGCCCTCGCCGGGGTGGAAAGCGGCGGCAATACGGCGCTGTTCGACGGCTGGAAGGCTGGCGTGGACCAGCTGCTCGGCATCACGGCGGGGCAACTTGGGCTGGAGATTCAGGGCCAGGCTGCAGCGCCGGGGAGTCTGTCGCGTGTCATCCTGCTTTCGGACGGTCAAGCCAATCACGGTCTGACCGCGCCGCTGGAGATCGCCAAACATTGCAGCCAGGCCTTGGACCAAGGCGTGAGCACCACCACAGTGGGGCTGGGCCGCGGTTTCAACGAGGACCTGATGATTGGCATGGCCCGTGCCGGAGGCGGCCAGCAGTACTACGGCCAG
>CAIKVZ010000271.1 GCA_903830985.1 uncultured beta proteobacterium | reverse complement strand
ATGAGTCGCGCAATTACCAGAAGTACGCGGACCGTGTGTCCGAACTCAAGGCCAGCATGGCGCGCGCCGAGAGCGATATCGCCGGCATCAAACGCGAACTCGGTCGCTCGCCAGCGGGCAAATAAGCGGTTTGAATACGCTGGAAAAATCTGCCGTGGCTGAGACGACGGCCGCGCGCTTTCAGGCTTTCGATCTGCTGGTGACCCTGGTGGCCGTGGTGGGACCCGATGGCGTTGCCGTGTTTGCCAATTCCGCGCTGGAGGATGCGTTGGGAAGCTCCCGGCGCATGATCCAGGTTAGCCCGTTTTGTGAATGCTTCACCGAACCAGCGGTATTGCAGTCGGCTCTGGCCGGTGCGGGCAGCAATGTATTCGCGGCACTGCGTTACGACGCCTGGCTCAAGCGTCCGCATCTCGAACCCCTGCCAGTGCACGTTGTGCTGGCCCAGTCCGATGCCGCGGGTGAAGTCATCATCGAACTGCTGCCGCTGGAGCAGCAGGCGCGCCAGGAGCGCGAGGAGCGTCTGCTGCAACAGGCACAGACCAACAAGGAACTTATCCGCAACCTGGCGCATGAAATCAAGAACCCGCTGGGGGGAATCCGCGGCGCGGCACAGTTGCTGGAAATGGAGATGGACGACTCGCGTGAGCTCAAAGAGTACACGCAGGTCATCATCCGAGAGGCCGATCGGCTGCAAACGCTGGTGGATCGCCTGCTGGCGCCGCATCGCCGTCCACATGTGGTGGGCGACGTGAATATCCACGAAGTCTGCGAGCGCGTGCGATCGCTGATCCTGGCCGAGTTCCCCAAGGGCCTGAAGGTGCAGCGCGACTACGATATCTCCATCCCCGAGTTTCGCGGTGACCGCGAACAGTTGATTCAGGCGGTGCTCAACATTGCGCACAACGCCTGTCAGGCGTTGTCGGAAAAAATGGCGCAGGAGGAGGCCCAACTGACATTCCGCACCCGCGTGGCGCGGCAGGTCACGTTTGGGAAACAACGCTACCGATTGGCACTGGAATTGCATGTCATGGACAACGGGCCAGGTGTTCCGGATTCGATCAAGGAACGCATTTTTTACCCCCTGGTTTCAGGGCGTGAAGGGGGTTCCGGATTGGGTTTGACACTGGCCCAAACCTTTGTGCAGCAGCACCATGGATTGATCGAATGCGACAGCGTACCGGGTCGCACCGATTTCAAAATCATGATACCGCTGCCGTAACGACTTAGCCCGAGGCCATGACCATGAAGCCGATTTGGATCGTAGACGATGACCAGTCCATACGCTTCGTACTGGAGAAAGCGCTGCTGCGCGAAAACCTTCCAAGCCGAAGTTTCACCAACCCCAGGGAGGTGTTGCTGGCGCTGGAAAAGGCGGCGCCCGACGAGGGCCCTCAAATCCTGGTGAGCGACATCCGCATGCCGGGTGGTTCGGGTCTGGATTTGCTGGCCAAGGTGAAGGAAAAATTGCCCAGTCTGCCGGTCATCATCATGACCGCCTTCTCGGATCTGGAGAGTGCCGTGTCGGCGTTTCAGGGCGGTGCCTTCGAGTACCTGCCCAAACCCTTTGACGTGCCCAAGGCGGTGGAACTGATCCGCCGCGCGGTCGAGGAAAGCCAGCGTGAAGAAGTGGCGCAGGAGCATCTGGTTGCAGCGCCCGAAATGCTGGGCCAGGCGCCCGCCATGCAGGACGTTTTTCGCGCCATCGGGCGCCTGAGTCAGAGCAACGTCACGGTGATGATCACGGGCGAGTCCGGCACCGGCAAGGAATTGGTGGCGCGTGCACTGCACAAGCATTCGCCGCGTGGCGACGCCGGCAACAACGGTCCCTTTGTCGCGATCAACACGGCGGCGATTCCGAAAGACCTGCTCGAGTCTGAATTGTTCGGGCACGAGCGTGGCGCCTTCACCGGCGCCCAAACGCTGCGCCGCGGGCGCTTCGAGCAGGCCGATGGCGGAACGCTATTCCTGGATGAAATCGGCGACATGCCGTTTGACCTTCAGACCCGACTGCTGCGCGTGCTCAGCGACGGGCATTTTTACCGCGTCGGCGGGCACACGGCGGTCAAGACCAATGTGCGCGTCATCGCCGCGACGCACCAGGACCTTGAACAGCGCGTCAAGGACGGCGCATTTCGTGAAGATCTGTTCCATCGTCTGAACGTGATCCGCCTGCGCCTGCCGGCGCTGCGCGAACGGCGTGAAGACATACCGATGTTGACGCGCCACTTCCTGCGCTCCAGCGCCGTGCAACTGGGCGTCGAGCCCAAGCGCATCGCCGATGCGGCACTGGAGCAGTTGAGCCACTTTGCCTTTCCCGGCAATGTGCGGCAACTGGAAAACATCTGCCACTGGCTCACCGTGATGGCGCCTTCGTTGGTGATCGAGCCCAAGGACCTGCCACCCGAGGTGCTGGCCGTCACCGAACACCCAGGCAGCCATCGGCCCAGTGCGTCGCCAGCCTCGCCGGCTGAATCGCCGGAGTTGGCAGCGGTGCCGCCGGGCTTGCCACTTGGTACGCCCGTCGAGGGCAGTGTGCCTGTGAGTCACGCCCTGCTGGCGGCCGACTGGGACCTGGACATGGCCGAAAAGGCCCGGGGTTTGCTGGAAGCCGGTCACACCGACGTCTGGGGCGCCATGACGCGGCAGTTTGAGTCGCGCCTCATTTTGGCGGCATTGGCGCACACCAAGGGACGGCGCATCGAGGCGGCGCACAAACTGGGCATAGGCCGCAACACCATCACGCGCAAGATCCAGGAACT
>CAIKVZ010000270.1 GCA_903830985.1 uncultured beta proteobacterium | reverse complement strand
TGGTGCCCGGAACCGGGGTCGAACCGGTACGCCCCAATGACGGAAGCGGCGGATTTTAAGTCCGCTGTGTCTACCAATTTCACCATCCGGGCTGCTGAACCTCAATAGTCCCAATCAGTTTAAGTATGCCGCTTGTTTTAAGTTGCTGACAAGCTCGAAAAATGCCAGAAAAAAGCCCCGCCAACTGGCGTTGGCGGGGCTGGAACCCTGGAGGCGCGACCCGGAGTCGAACCGGGCTAGACGGATTTGCAATCCGTTGCATAACCGCTTTGCTATCGCGCCATATTGCTTTGCGTCACAGGTCACCGATGACCACAGCTCGACACTAACAAAAAAGGGAAGCATGAACTTCCCTTTAAAAATTGGAGCGGGAAAAGAGTCTCGAACTCTCGACCTCAACCTTGGCAAGGTTGCGCTCTACCAACTGAGCTATTCCCGCATTGCAAGTCTCGAATTATAGCCCATATTTCGAAGCTGGCCGAGGAGGGAGGAAAAAGATCCGCCCTCAATGCTTTACTGCCGTGCCCGCCGCGTGCGCCACCACCTCTGTCGCAGCCACCGGTGCCAAAGCTGCGACAACAGCTGCCGGCTCCTCATCAGGCAATGGAGTGGGCATGCGCTCAAGCGCCAGTTCCAGCACCTTGTCGATCCACTTGACGGGGATGATCTCCAGCCCGTTCTTGACGTTGGCCGGAATGTCCTGCAAGTCCTTCGCATTCTCCTCGGGGATCAGCACGGTCTTGATGCCGCCGCGCAAGGCGGCCAACAGTTTTTCCTTCAGGCCACCAATCGCCGTCACTTCACCGCGCAATGTGATCTCACCCGTCATGGCGACATCGGCACGCACTGGAATGCCGGTCAGCGCCGAGACAAAGGCCGTGGTCAGCGCTGCACCAGCGCTGGGACCATCCTTAGGCGTTGCGCCGTCGGGCACGTGGATGTGGATGTCTTTCTTCTCAAACACTTCGTCCTTGATGCCGAGGCGGCGGGCCCGACTCCGCACCACGGTGCGCGCGGCCTCCACGGACTCCTTCATCACGTCGCCAAGCGATCCTGTGCGGGTGATGACGCCCTTGCCCGGCGTCAATGCGGCTTCAATGGTCAGCAGGTCACCGCCCACTTCCGTCCACGCCAGTCCCACGACCTGACCCACCTGATTTTTCAACTCGGCGCGACCAAAGGAATATTTGCGTACGCCCCAAAACTCATTCAGGTTCTCGCCGTTCACGACCACTTGTGGCTTCATCTTCTTGAGCAGCATGCCCTTGACCACCTTGCGGCAGATCTTGGATAGTTCGCGCTCCAGTGAGCGCACCCCCGCCTCACGGGTGTAGTAACGCACGATGTCGCGCACGGCCTCTTCCGTGACCATCAACTCCTCGTCCTTGACCCCATTGTTCTTGAACTGCTTGGGCAGCAAAAATTTCATGGCGATGCCGGTTTTTTCGTCCTCGGTATAGCCCGAAAGCCGAATCACCTCCATGCGGTCCAGCAACGCCGCCGGAATGTTCATGGAGTTGGACGTGGCCACAAACATCACATCGCTCAGGTCGAAATCAACTTCGACGTAATGGTCGCCGAACTTGTGGTTTTGCTCCGGATCGAGAACTTCGAGCAGCGCACTCGAAGGGTCACCGCGGAAGTCCGTTCCCAACTTGTCTATTTCGTCCAACAGAAACAGCGGGTTGCGGGTGCCAACCTTGCTCAGGCTTTGCAGCACCTTGCCCGGCAAGGCACCAATGTAGGTCCTGCGGTGTCCGCGGATCTCCGCTTCGTCGCGCATGCCGCCCAGGGCCATGCGCACATATTTGCGGCCCGTGGCTTTCGCAATCGACTGGCCCAGCGATGTCTTGCCCACCCCGGGCGGACCCACGAGGCACAGAATGGGCGCCTTGACCTTGTCGACGCGTTGCTGCACGGCGAGGTATTCGACGATCCGATCCTTGACTTTTTCCAGGCCATAGTGGTCTTCGTTGAGCACGCCCTCGGCGTGTTCCAGATCGTGTTTGATCTTGGTCTTCTTGCTCCAGGGCAGGCCCGTCAACACATCAATGTAGTTGCGCACCACCGAGGCTTCGGCCGACATGGGCGACATCAGCTTGAGCTTCTTGAACTCACCTTCGGCCTTTTTCAGCGCGTCTTTGGGCATCTTCGCCAGTTTGATCTTTTTCTCAATCTCGTCCAGGTCCGAGCCCTCTTCGCCTTCGCCCAGTTCCTTCTGGATCGCCTTGACCTGCTCGTTCAGGTAAAAGTCACGCTGGTTCTTTTCCATCTGGCGCTTGACGCGGCCGCGGATCTTCTTGTCCACATTCAGGATATCGACTTCGCGCTCCAACTGGCCGAACAGATTTTCCAGCCGAGCACGCACGTCCGACAACCCCAGCACGGCCTGCTTGTTCTCCAACTTCAGCGGCAGGTGTGCGGCAATGGTGTCGGCCAAGCGGCCGGCATCATCAATGCTCGAAATCGAGGTCAGGATTTCCGGTGGAATTTTTTTGTTCAGTTTGACGTAAAGGTCGAACTGCTGCACCACGGCGCGACGCAGAGCTTCCACCTCGCGCCCCAACGCCACCGACTTGGCGCCACTGGAAGCCTCGGGCGCCGCTTCGGGCGTGACGTTGGCGCTGAAGTGCGCCTCGCCATCTTCAATCTTGTTGACCATCGCGCGCTGCTGGCCTTCGACCAGCACCTTGACCGTGCCGTCGGGCAGCTTGAGCATCTGCAAAATGGTGGCAATGCAACCGACCTCGAACATGTCGGAGACCGTGGGCTCGTCCTTGGCGGCGGCCTTTTGGGCCACCAGCATGATGCGGCGCTCGGCTTCCATCGCCGATTCCAGTGCCTTGATGCTCTTGGGGCGTCCGACGAACAGCGGAATCACCATATGGGGAAACACCACCACATCGCGCAAAGGCAGCAGGGGCAGGTCGAGAGGGGTGGCAGGCAGTTGGGTTTGTCCGGACATGGATATCCTTTAGGTTACCTGATGAATATGGTCCGCCCTGCAGCGATTTCAAGCCGCGGGCTGGCACCTTTGAAACTGTAGTGGAAAACGCAGCATGGCGTCAGTCCAAAGTACCGGCCCGTTCAGGCTTTCTTCGCGGCTTCGCGGTACACCAGCAGTGGCGGCTTGTTGTCTTCGATGGTCGACTCATCCACCACCACCTTGTCCACGTTCGGGCTGTTCGGCAGGTCAAACATGGTGTCGATCAACGACTGTTCCAGAATGGAGCGCAGACCACGGGCACCGGTCTTGCGTGTCAAGGCCTTGCGCGCAATGGCCTTCAGCGCCGACGGTCTGATCTCCAGGTCCACACCTTCCATGGCGAGCAACTTGGCGTACTGTTTGACCAGCGCGTTCTTGGGCTCCGTGAGGATCTGGACCAACGCGTCTTCGCTCAACTCGGCCAGCGTCGCCACCACGGGCATGCGGCCCACCAACTCGGGAATCAACCCGAACTTGACCAGATCTTCAGGCTCAACGTCCTTGAACGCCTCTGTCAGGCTGCGCTGCTTCTTGCTCTTGACCGTGGCACCGAAACCCATACCCGAAGATTCCGTGCGGTTTTCAATGACCTTTTCCAGACCAAAGAACGCTCCGCCGCAGATGAACAGGATGTTGGTGGTATCCACCTGCACGAAGTCCTGGTTCGGGTGCTTGCGACCGCCCTGCGGCGGCACGCTGGCCATGGTGCCTTCGATCAGCTTGAGCAAGGCCTGCTGTACACCCTCACCGGACACGTCGCGGGTGATGGACGGGTTATCGGATTTGCGCGAAATTTTGTCAATTTCGTCGATGTAGACGATCCCCCGCTGTGCCCGTTCGACTTCGTAGTTGCAGCTTTGCAGCAACTTCAGCACGATGTTCTCAACGTCTTCACCCACATAGCCGGCTTCCGTCAGCGTGGTGGCGTCGGCCATGACGAAGGGAACATTGAGCATGCGCGCCAGCGTCTGCGCCAGCAAGGTCTTGCCAGAACCGGTAGGCCCGATCAGCAGAATGTTGCTCTTGGCCAGTTCGATGTCGTCCTTGCCACTTTTTTCCTGGTGGCGCAGGCGCTTGTAGTGGTTGTACACCGCTACCGCCAGGGTGCGCTTGGCAACTTCCTGGCCGATGACATAGTTGTCCAGATTGGCCTTGATCTCGGCCGGTGTCGGCAGGTCACCCTTGTCATCCTTGCCGCCGGCAAGCGCTGGCAATTCGTCCCGAATGATGTCGTTGCACAGGTCTATGCATTCATCGCAGATGAACACGGACGGACCCGCGATCAGTTTTTTCACCTCGTGTTGGCTTTTCCCGCAAAAAGAGCAGTAGAGGGATTTTTCGCCAGAGGAGCCTTTTTTCTCGGCCATGAGGGGGATGCCTTTTTTGGAAAGTTGCCAAATGATACTCAAACCCCCAACCGCAACCTGGCAAGCTCAGCGCGCGGTGGGTTCTGCAGCAACGGGATCAGGGTCGTTTGGCAATCACCTGATCGACCAAGCCATACTCTTTTGCCTCGTCGGCCGAAAGGAAATAGTCACGCTCCGTGTCACGCGCAATGCGCTCCAGCGGCTGACCCGTGCGCTCGGCGAGGATCTTGTTCAACTGCTCGCGGGTTTTGAGAATCTCACGAGCCTGAATCTCGATTTCCGTGGCCTGCCCCTGGGATCCGCCCGAAGGCTGGTGAATCATGACCTTGGAGTTGGGCAGCGAAAAGCGCTTGCCCTTGGCACCGGCCGCCAACAGGAAGGCCCCCATGCTCGCTGCCATGCCCGTGCACAGCGTGGAGACATCAGGCTTGATGAAGTTCATGGTGTCAAAAATCGCCATGCCGGCACTGACCGAACCACCGGGGGAGTTGATGTAGAACGAGATGTCCTTGTCAGGATTTTCGCTCTCCAGAAACAACAACTGCGCCACCACCAGATTGGCCACATAGTCGTTCACCGGGCCCACCAGAAAAATGACCCGCTCCTTGAGCAGCCGTGAATAAATGTCATAGGAGCGCTCGCCCCGACCCGACTGTTCAATGACCATGGGAACCATGCCCAGGCCCTGTGTTTCAAATGCGCTCATTGTTTTCCTAAAGTATGGGGAGCAACGGCGCCACCGCCGACTTGTTCGCCCCCCTGAAATTCCATGAAAGTCTTACTGTACCCAAAAAAGGGCCGTACAAAGGAATGGGGGCTTGCACCCCAAAGTGCAAGCCCCGACCTCAATTCATTTCATGGCAAGTTTCCCCGACTGCGCTGCGCGGCCAGGCCAACCGGTCCAATCAGGATTGACCCATCAACTCGTCAAAGCTCACCGGCTTGACCGTCACCTTGGCCTTGGACAGGACGTAGTCGGTGACATTATTTTCCAGCACGATGGCTTGCACCTCGCCCAGGCGAGTGTTGTCACTGTAGTACCAGCGCACCACATCGGCCGGCTTCTCGTAGCTGGCCGACAGTTCTTCGATGTGCGCCTTGACCTGCTCCGGCTTGGCCTGCAAGTCCTGGCTCTGCACCAGTTCGGCCACCACCAGACCCAGACGCACGCGGCGTTCCGCCTGCGGACGGAAGATGTCAACGGGAATCGGCGCCTTGTCGGCATCCTTGACGCCACGCTGCTTCAAATCGGCGCGGGCGCCTTCGATCATGCGCTCCACTTCGGCCTGCACGGCAGAATTCGGGCACTCGAGTTCGGCCTTGCCCACCAGGGCTTCCATCACGGACTGCTTGTTGCGCGCCAGCAGACGGAACTTCACTTCGCGTTCCAGGTTCTTGCGGATGTCGGCGCGCAGTCCTTCGACCGTCGCGTCATCGATGCCCAGCGACTTGGCCAGTGCGGCGTTCACTTCGGGCAGATGCGCTTCCTCGATCTTGTGCACCGTGACCATGAAGTCTGCCGTCTTGCCGGCCACGTCCTTGCCGTGGTAATCCGCCGGGAAAGCCAGCGGGAAGGTCTTGCTCTCGCCCGACTTCATGCCGCGCGTGGCCTCTTCAAATTCCTTGAGCATCTGGCCGTCACCCACGATGAACTGGAAGCCTTCGGCCTTGCCGCCGGAGAACACTTCGCCGTCGATCTTGCCTTCAAAGTCCACCGTCACGCGATCGCCGTCCTGCGCCGCGCCGTCCTGCGGACGTTGGGAAAAAGTGCGACGCTGCTTGCGCAGAATTTCCAGTGTCTTGTCGATGGCCGCGTCAGTGACTTCAGCCGACAGCTTTTCCACTTCAGCACCGGACAGATCGGCGATCTTCACCTCGGGATAAACCTCGAACACCGCGTCAAAGGACATTTCACCGGTGGGGCTGGCTTCCTTTTCGGTGATGCGCGGCTGTCCCGCGACACGCAGTTTGGCTTCGTTGGCGGCGCTGGCAAAAGCCTCACCCACCTTGTCGTTCATGACTTCGTACTGCACCGAATAGCCATAACGCTGCGCCACCACATTCATCGGCACCTTGCCTGGACGGAAACCGTCCATCTTCACGGTGCTGGCAAGGCGCTTGAGGCGCGAACTGACTTCCGCCTGGATTACCGCGACCGGCAAAGTCAGCGTTATCTTGCGTTCCAATTTTTCAAGGGTTTCAACGGTCACGGCCATGATGTTTCTCCTAAAGTGACGGGGTCATTGCTGCCATTCGATGCGGCTTTGCCCACAAAATATCCAAACTTTTCTGGTGCGCGGGGCGGGACTCGAACCCGCACATCCTTGCGGACGTCAGGACCTAAACCTGGTGCGTCTACCAATTTCGCCACCCGCGCAAAAAAATACAAGGCGGCCGGCGCAACACCCCAAGAGGTATACAACCGACCGCCTGAAATCGGTCAACCTGCTATTTTACTTGCAACCGAGTCGCGCCTGACCCGAAACCATGCCGCATACATGGCAGGCAAGGCCAACAGGGTGAGTACCGTGGCAACGATCAGTCCGCCCATGATGGCCACCGCCATGGGGCCCCAGAACACGCTGCGCGACAACGGGATCATGGCCAGCACAGCAGCGGCAGCGGTCAGCACGATCGGGCGCAGGCGTCGCACCGCCGATTCGACAATCGCATCCCAGGGCGCCACGCCACGCGCACGGTCCTGTTCGATCTGGTCGATCAGGATCACCGAATTGCGTTGAATCATTCCCATGAGTGCAATCACACCCAACAGGGCGACGAAGCCGAAGGGTCGACCCAGTATCAGCAGCGCTGCGGCGACCCCGGCGATGCCCAGGGGTCCGGTGAGAAACACCAGCACGGCGCGGCTGAAGCTATGCAACTGCAGCATCAGCAAGGTGAAGGTCAGGAACAGCATGATGGGCACGCCCGCGGCGATCGACGCCGAGCCCTTGCCGCTTTGCTCCACCGCACCGGCCACCACAATGCGGTAACCCGCCAAACCTTTGCTCTGCCAATTTGCCTCCAGTTGCAGCAACTCGGGCAGCAAACGCTGTGTCACGGTGGCGCCCTGAAGTCCTTCCACCACATCGCTTTGCACGGTGATCGCGTAGTCGCGGTTTTCCCGCCACATCACGCCGGGCTCCCAGGTGAACACCGGTTTGGCGATCTGCAGCAAGGGGATGGCCTTGCCCGATGCGGTGACGAGGTAAGCGCTGCCGATGTCGGTGATCGCGTCGCGCTCTGCCAGCGGCTGGCGCAGCACAATGTCGATGGACTTGTCCCCATCGCGAAACTGTCCCACGGTGCTGCCGGAAAAAACCGTGCGCGTGGCCTGCGCAATCGATTGGCTGCTCACACCCAGGAGCCTTGCCTTGGACTGGTCGACCTCCAGTTTGATCACCTTGACGGACTCGTTCCAGTTGTCGTTCACGCCCCGCGTGTCGGGGCTCTTGCGAAAAACTGCCTTCACCTCGTCGGCACGCTCGCGCAGCACCGCCGGATCCGAACCGATCACCCGAAACTGCACCGGATACGCCACCGGTGGCCCGTTGGGCAGCAGTTTGACCCGGCCCCGCACTTCGGGAAATTCCTGCGCCAGCAGGGCCGGCAACCTGATGCGAATGGACTCGCGCCATTTCAAGTCCTTCGCCAGCACGATGAACTGCGACACGTTGCTCTGCGGGAATACCTGGTCCAGTGGCAGATAAAAACGCGGCACACCGGAGCCGACCCAGGTGCTGACGGTTTCTATACCTGACTCCTGCATCAGCCGGCGCTCCACCCGAAGTGTGGTCTGCTCATTGGCCGCGAGCGATGTGCCCTCGGGAAACCAGATGTCCACCATGATTTCGGGGCGACTCGAATCCGGAAAGAATTGCTGCTGCACCTGTCCCATCCCGACGATGCCCAGCACAAAGCTCAGCACCGTGGCGCCGATAGTGATCCAGCGGTGCGCCACGCACCAGTTCACCAGGGCGCGAAAGCGGTTGTAGAACGGGGAGTCAAACATTTCGTGCGCCACACCGTCCTCGCCCGGCATGTTGCCACCGGCGATGGGTGCATGCGGCTTCACCGCGAGCAGGCGCGTGCCCAGGTAGGGAACAAAATAGACCGACACCAGCCAACTCAGCACCAGCGCGATCACCGTCACGGCGAAGATCGCGAACGTGTACTCGCCGGTCATGGAACGCGCCAAGCCAATGGGCAGAAAGCCCGCTGCCGTGATCAGCGTTCCGGTCAGCATGGGCATGGCGGTGACCTCGTAGGCATAGGTCGCGGCGCGCACCTTGTCGTAGCCCTCCTCCAGTTTGCGCACCATCATCTCCACTGCGATGATGGCGTCGTCCACCAGCAACCCCAGGCCGATGATGAGCGAGCCCAGTGATATTTTGTGCAGGCCTATGCCCCAGTACCACATGGCGAGAAAAGTCATGCCCAGCACCAGGGGAATGGTGATGCCCACGACCAGGCCGGGGCACATGTCGATGCTGTAGCGACGGAAAAACCGGGTCTCGGCCGGATGCACCTGAAAGCCCAACGCCAGAAAACTCACACTCAGCACGATCACCACGGCTTCGATCAACACCCGCACAAACTCGTTTACCGACGTGGCCACAGCCTTGGGTTGGTCCTGCACCTGGGCCAGGCTCACGCCCGCCGGCAGCGTGCGCTCGATCTCCGCCACCACGGCCTGCAGCGCCTTGCCCAGCGCGATGATGTCTCCCCCCTTGGCCATGGACAGGCCCAGCGCGATCGCGTCCCGGCCCTGATGCCTGACCTTGACCTGTGCCGGCTCGACCAGTCCCCGGCGAATCTGCGCGATGTCGCCCAGCACCAACTGCGCGCCCGAACTGCCGCGAATCGGCATGGACTGAAGTTGTTCCAGCGCATTGAACTGTCCGGCGACGCGCAACTGCACGACATCCAACGGGGTTTGCACCGCACCGGCGGGCTCCACCGCGTTTTGCTGACCCAACTGCGCCAGCACCTGGCCCATGTCCAACCCGAGCTGGGCCAGGCGCCGCTGGGAAATTTCAACGTACAGCTTCTCGTCCTGCACGCCAAACAATTCGACCTTGGCCACTTCAGGCACGCGCAGTAACTTCTGGCGCACGTCCTCGGCCATGGTCTTGAGTTCCGGATAGCTGAAACCATCGCCCTGCAAAGCGTAAATGACGCCGAAAACATCCCCAAAATCGTCGTTGAAGAACGGCCCCTGAACACCCTGTGGGAGGGTGTTGCGCATGTCGCCGACCTTGTTGCGCACCGCCAGCCAGACCCCCGGCACCTCGGCGGCGCGGGAGTTGTCCTTGATCTCGAAAATCACCTGCGACTCACCCGGCTTGGAGTAGCTGCGTATCTTGTCCGCGTAGGGCACATCCTGCAGCGTCCGTTCGATCTTGTCCGTCACCTGTTCTGCCACCTGCTGCGCCGTGGCGCCGGGCCAGTAAGTGCGCAGCACCATGGCGCGAAAGGTGAACGGCGGGTCCTCGTCCTGCCCCAACTGGAAGTAGGCGGCAAAGCCCAGCACCAGCAATACCACCAGCAGGTAGCGCGTCAGCGCCGAGTGTTCCAGCGCCCAAGCCGAAAGATTGAACGCCGGCTTGGCGTTTTCGTCCTGCAGGCCCATGTCACAGCCCCTTTACGGTCGGCGCCGAAGCAGCGGACGCAGGCGACGGCGGCGGCGCGTACAGGCTCACCTTCTGCCCCTGCGCCAAGACGTGCACGCCTGAGGACACGACCAGCATCCCCGGGCTCAGGCCGGCGGATACCACCGCGTCGTTCGCGTCGGCCGTGGCCACCGTGATCGGCACTGAACGCACCTGCATGCTGGCCAGGTCGAGCACCCAGACCGCAGTCTTGCCACCGTCCTGGCGCAGCGCGCTGGTGGGCAGTTTGATGGCCTGGACGCCGCTGCGACTCAGGGCCATCGGCAACACCGTGACGGTGCTGCCCAGCGGCAGCGCGTCCAGGGTCTTCAGGCCCACCTTGACGGAATAAGTGCGCGTCACCGGATCGGCCGCTGCGGCCACCTCGCGCACCACGCCGCTGCGCAACGCTTGGGCCCCCCAGCCCCGCACCTGCACCACCGAGCCCAGAGCGATCGCGGCCACGCGGTCCTCGGGCACCGCAAACACCACGTCACGCGGACCGTCCAGCGCCACACGCAACACCGGTACCCCGGGGCTGACCACCTGTCCAGGCTCGGCGTCGACGCCGGTCACCACGCCCGCGGCGTCGGCGCGCAAACTCGCGTAGGTCGTCTGGTTGCCCTGCACCGAAAGTTGCACCTGGGTCTGCTCAAGTTGCGCCTGCGCCGACTTCAGGGTCGCGTCGCGCCGCTCCAATTCGGCGCCGCTGATGAAGCCCTGGTCCTTGAGGTCCTGGTAGCGTTTCAATTCGGCCCGGGCCAGGTCCCGATTGGTCAGTGCCGCCGCCACCTGGGTGCCAGCGGCACTGGCCGCCAGCTGGTAGTCATGGGGATCGAGCTGCGCCAGCAACTGACCGGGTTGCACGCGCTGACCGAGCTGAGCCGGACGCGCAACGAGCTTGCCGCCAACCCGAAAACTTAAACGCGACTCAACTTGCGCCCGCACCTCGCCGGCAAACTCCAACTCACCCGTGAGTGGAGACAGACCCACAGTTATCACCTTGACGGCGCGCACCGGCTCCTGCGGCGCCACTGCCTGGGAGCAGGCGGACAACAGTCCCGCCAGAAGCGCCCCGACCCACAAACCGGCACAAGATCCCTGATTCCCGCTGATTCCCATCGACAAACTCCATGCGACACGTTTTTACTGACTAACCGGTTAGTAATATAGAAAAAACAAGGCTTTTTGTCAAGCGACAATCCGCCGGGTGAATTACCCGCCCCTTTCAGCGCCATCTCAGCACTACGAGAACTTCCCCGTGGCGTCGTTCCTGTGCCCGGCGCACCTGCGGCCCGCGGTCGCAGCGATCTACTGGTTTGCCCGAACGGCAGATGATCTGGCCGACGAAGGCGAGGTCACTGCCGCGCAGCGACTGCAAGACCTGGCACAGCTGCGCTCAGACCTGCTGGCCGTGGAGAAGGGGGAGCCGCACAGCGGCCGCTGGCCGCAGGTACTGGGGCCGCTGCAGGGCAGCCTGCTGCGTTTCAAGCTGCCCACGGCGTTGCTGGTGGATCTGCTGGACGCTTTCGTGCAGGACATCGAAAAAACGCGCGACCAGACGCGCTACACCGACCAGGCCGAACTGCTGGACTACTGCCGCCGCTCCGCCAATCCGGTGGGGCGCCTGATGCTGCATTTGTACGGGGTCGATGACCCCGAGTCGCTGCAACGCAGCGACGCCATCTGCAGCGCGCTGCAACTCATCAACTTTTGGCAGGACTTGAGCCGCGACATCCCGCGGGGACGCCACTACCTGACGGAACAGGATTGCCTTGCCCATGGCGTGCGCACGGAGGACTTGCGGGCCTCGCACCAAACGCCGCAGATCACTTCACTGATTACCGAACAGTGTCAGGTGGCACGGTCACTGATGGCGCATGGTGCTTCACTGGTACACCGGCTGCCGGGTCGGGCCGGCTGGGAACTGCGCATGGTGGTGCAAGGGGGCTTGCGCATCCTGGACAAGATCGCCGCCCTGGATTACGCAACGCTGCAAACACGCCCGACCCTGAAACCCTGGGACTGGGTCGTCATGCTGTGGCGGGCCGTCAGGATGCGCCCGTCGGTCTGAGCATCAGGCGCGCAGTTTGCCGCCAAAAGACTTGCCGACAATTTCCAGGTAGCGATAACCGACGCGTTCAGCGTCCATGGCAATGTACTCGCCGTAAACGGAAATGCCCGCATTCATGCGCTTGGCCACGCCTTCACGACTGCTGGCTTCGGTCAGCGCAACGACCGACCCATAGAAGAATCCTTCGAAAGCCGTCAGGCTTTCGATCAGGTCTTCGTGCTTGAACCGCACACAGGCGGCACGGTAGTTTTGGGAAACCAGTGAGGGGTTTGATCGGGGCAGAGGGAACGCCAGCACCAGGCCCAAACCATTCAACCCCGGAACGTCGTCCGAAGCCACTGACTTGGTGGCGACAAAGGACATGGCGTACAACGGCAACAGGATGCCGTGCCTCAGGCGCAGCTCGGCCGCGGTGCGCACCATGGGCTTGGCAATCAGCAACAAAACCACGCCCGTGGCCTCGCCGGCCTTGATCTGCGTGGCACATTGCGCCGCCACCGCTTCAATGTTTTCCCCATTGCGCTCCACCGCCAGCGGTGGCGCCGCGTCCACGCCCACGGCCTTGAGCGCCTTGAGTAAATGATCCCGCGAGCTGGTACCGAAGGAGTCGGCAGAATAGAGAATCGCCAGCTTCTTCATGCCGCCACCGGCGCACAGTGCTGCCAGCTTGTCCAACTCGGATTCATAACTGGCCCGCAGGTGGTAGACGCCAGCCTTGCCGTCGCGCAGCAACTGCGCACCCGAGCGCAGGCCGACCACCGGCAGGCTGGCCGCGCGCGCCACCGGCAGCGCTGCTTGCGCGTGGGGCGTGCCCACGATTCCCGAAATCGCGATGACAGCGGCGTTGCCCGCCAGCGTCTCCACGTTCGCGACCGTCTTCTCCGGGTTGGAGGCGTCGTCCATGACGATCAGTCGCATCGGCGAACGGGCGTATTGCAGGGCCAATCGATAACCCTGCTCCAACTCCTTGGCGACCTCGGCCTGCACGCCGGTCAACGGCAGCGTCAAGCCCAGCGCCGGCCCTGCGGCCAAGGCGCACGGTGGCAGCAGGCAAGCCGCACTGCCCAGCAGCACGTCGCGGCGCTTCACAGCTTGGCCCCCGGCGAGACGGCGCCCTTGGCGGGCGCCGCATTCGCGGCTTGCTTGGCGCGACAGCGCTGGTTCAGGTCCTTCAGTGCTGAAGTGAACTGTTCTGGATGGGACGCCGTGTTCCCCAGGGCGGCTACGGCGGCGGCTGAAGTCGTCGACATCTGTTCGTTGGCATAGCCAGGACCTCCGAGCCACACGGCGCAGTGCGTCGGATGCGCCAGAAATTGCGTCCGTGGCGCCGATGTCGGCGCTGCGGCGCTGCCGGCACCGGATACGGCGATGCCGATGGCGAGAACGGCGGATGGGTGGAAATCTTTCATCATTCCTCCTGGCTGGGTGGAAAAAACGAAGCGGCAGGCCCTCTGCCGTCCCTGCGTGCAGTGGCTGCACGTCCGCATAAATGACGGCTCTCAATCCGAGCTTTCATTTATGCATTTGACAATTATGACAGATGCGCGAGCGCGCCCACCGCCGGCACCCGCGGCAGCCTGCAGGGCTTGCCAGCGTGCCTTTGAGAAGTCGGGTTATCCTCAGCCCTGCCCATGACACCCCAAGACTACGTTCAACAAAAAGCCGCCGCCTCGGGCAGCAGCTTCTACTACGCCTTTTTGTTTTTGCCTGCGCCGCGCCGCGCTGCCATCACAGCCTTCTATGCCTTTTGCCGCGAGGTCGATGACGTGGTGGACGAGACGAGCGACCCCGGCGTGGCGCGCACCAAGCTGGCCTGGTGGCAGGATGAAGTGGTCAAGTCCTTCGCGGGAAAACCCAGTCATCCCGTCATGCAGGCCCTCATGCCGTGCGCACAGTCCTATGGCATAGAACAGCGCCACCTGCAGGCGGTGATCGATGGCTGCCAGATGGACTTGCAGCAAACGCGTTACCTGGACTACCCCGGTCTGCAAAGCTACTGCCATCTGGTGGCGGGCATCGTGGGCGAGGTGGCGGCGAAAATTTTTGGCCAAACCCAGGCACAGACCACCGACTACGCGCACCGCCTGGGACTGGCCTTTCAGCTCACCAACATCATCCGCGACGTGGGCGAAGACGCCATGCGCGGTCGCGTCTACCTGCCACTGAGCGAGTTGCAGAAATTCGGCGTCAAGGCGCACGAACTCTTGCAGCGTGAGCGCAGCGCCGATTTCCAGGCGCGCTTTGCCGCGCTCATGCAGTTCCAGACGCAGCGCGCACTGGGTCTGTACGATGAGGCTCTGGCACTGCTGCCTGCGGCTGACCGGCGGGCCCAAAAACCCGGGCTCATGATGGCCAGTATTTACCGCAGCCTGCTGCATGAGATCGAACGCGACGGTTTCCAGGTGCTGCAACACCGCGTGAGCCTCACGCCGCTGCGCAAAATGTGGCTGGCCTGGAAAGTTCAGGCGCTGGGGCGCCTGTAGAACAGGCCGCCTGCCAGCATGAAGATCGCCATCGTCGGCGCCGGCTGGTCCGGCCTGGCCGCAGCCGTTGCGGCCACCACGGCCGGGCATCAGGTGACGGTGTTCGAAGCGTCCCGCACCCCGGGTGGGCGCGCCCGCGCACTGCCCACCACACTGCCCGACGGCCGGCCAGTTCTACTGGACAACGGGCAACACATACTGATCGGTGCCTACACCCAGACCCTGGCCATGCTGCGCCTCGTCGGCGTTGATCCCCAAGCCACGCTGCTGCGGTTGCCGCTGACGCTGCAATTTCCCGACGGTTCGGGTCTGGAACTTCCCTGGGGCCGCGCCCCTTGGGATGCACTGCGCGGCATAGCCCATGCAAAAGGCTGGAGTTGGCACGACAAACTGTCCCTGCTCGGGGCGGCCGCGCTGTGGCAATGGCGCGGCTTCACTTGCGGCGACGAACTGACGGTGCAGCAACTTTGCCGGTCACTGACGCCGAAGCTCATGCAAACCTTGATCGAGCCACTGTGCGTCTCGGCATTGAACACGCCGGCCACCAGCGCCAGCGCACGGGTGTTCTTGCGCGTGCTGCAAGACAGCCTGTTTGCCACCGCTGGCGGATCGAACCTGCTGCTGCCACGAGTGGACTTGTCCACACTGTTTCCTGTGGCTGCAGCACACTGGCTGATGCAGCGTGGCGTCCGCGTGGCCCTGGGCCAACGCGTGGCGTCGATCCAGCCCTGCACAGCGGGCTGGGAAATCGACAAAGAGGCATTTGGCAGCGTGGTTTTGGCCACAGGCGCAAGGCACGCGGCACAGTTGCTGGGCAACAGCGCGGCGGCATTGCCGCCAGCGCTGGCCGAGCCACTGCAGCGATGGCGTGAAAGTGCCCTGGCACTGCAGTATGAAGCCATCACCACGGTCTACGCCTGGGAACAGGGCGCGCGCCTGTCTATGCCGATGCTGGCCTTGCGCAGCGACGCGCAGCACCCGGCTCAGTTCGCCTTTGACAGGGGGCAACTCGGCGGTCCCGAAGGGCTGATGGCCCTGGTGGTCAGTGCCAGCGTGGGCGAGCGCGGCGCGCTGCAGAGGCAGGTGCTGGCACAGGCGCGGGAACAACTTGGTTTGAACCTGCAAGCGGTGAAAACTGTCACCGAGAAGCAGGCCACCTTTGCCTGCAGCACAGGGCTGGTGCGCCCGGCCATGGAAATTGCGCCGGGCCTTCGTGCCTGCGGTGACTATGTCGACGGACCCTACCCGGCCACGCTGGAAGGCGCCGTGCGCAGTGGACATCATGCGGTAAGCTGACTCACCGTACCGAGAACGATGCCACCATGAAACGTTTTTTCAAAAACCTTGCCATCGCACTGGCCGTGCTGGCGCTGCTGCTGGCCATCGGCATCGCCTGGTATTTCCAAAGCAAGCTGCCGCAACGCTCGGGCGTCTCCAGCCTGAACGGGCTCGGTGCCAGCGTCTCGGTGCGCTACGACGAGCGCGGTGTGCCGCACATCCGGGCCGAAAACGAAGCCGATCTGTACCGGGCCCTGGGCTATGTGCACGCGCAGGACCGGCTGTTCCAGATGGAAATGGTGCGTCGCCTGTCGAACGGCGAATTGGCGCAAATACTGGGACCGAAGCTGCTGGAGGTGGACCGGCTGTTTCGCACGCTCGGTCTGCGTGACCATGCCCTCAAGTACGTTGCCACCATGGACAAAAACAGTCCCACGTATCTGGGCCTGAGCGCCTATCTCGATGGCGTCAACCAGTATCAGGCCAGCCACCCTGCCCCGATGGAGTTTGACCTGCTCGGCATCCCCAAGCGCCCCTTCACACTGCAGGACACCGTGGCCGTGGCGGGCTACACAGCCTTCAGTTTTGCCGCAGCGCTCAAAACCGAACCCACGTTGACCTTTGTGCGCGACAAGCTGGGGCCTGATTACCTCAAGGTTTTCGATCTGAATTGGCACCCACAAGGCGTGCTGTCGCCGTCTGGCGCCGTGACCTCCCTCAAGAGCGCCGACTGGCTGGACCTGCAACAACTGGCGAGGCTCAGCCAGGAAGCGCTGGAACTGGCCGGCGTACCGGCCTTCGAAGGCAGCAACGCCTGGGCGGTTTCGGGGCAACGTTCGGTCAGCGGCAAACCCCTGCTGGCGGGCGATCCGCACATTGCGTTCTCGGCCCCTGCCGTCTGGTACGAGGCCCAATTGTCGGCGCCCGGCTTCGACCTGTATGGTCACTTCCAGGCGCTGACACCCTTTGCCCTGCTGGGGCACAACAGCCAGTTTGGCTGGAGCCTGACCATGTTCCAGAACGACGACATGGACCTGATTGCCGAGAAGCTCAACCCCGAAAACGCGAATCAGGTCTGGTACCACGGCCAATGGATCGAGATGCAAACGCGCAAGGAATCAATTGACGTCAAGGGCGCAGCGCCAGTGCAGATCACGCTGCAGCGCTCGCCTCACGGCCCCATCATCAACAGCGCGCTCGCCAAGGCCGTGGGCAGCGCGCCGATCGCCATGTGGTGGGCCTTTCTGGAAACGCAAAATCCGGCCTTGCAAGCCTTCTACGAACTGAATCGGGCCGACACCCTGGCGCGGGCGCGCGGCGCGGCGAGCAAGTTGCACGCTCCGGGTCTGAACATCGTCTGGGCGAATGCTGCGGGCGACATTGGCTGGTGGGCTGCGGCCCAGTTGCCGATTCGCCCGGAGGGCGTGAACCCGAACTTCATCCTGGACGGCAGCACGCCCGAGGCGGACAAGCTCGGCTTCCTGTCCTTCAGCGAAAACCCGCACGAAGAGAATCCGGCGCGCGGCTACATCGTTTCGGCGAATCACCAGCCCACGCCAGGCAGCGGCGCCCCCGTTGCCGGCTACTACAACCTGTGGGACCGGGGACTGCGCCTGGACCAGCAACTGCGAGCGACGGCCCAGTGGGACAACGCGCACAGCCAGGCCTTGCAACTTGATGTGCGCACCGGCTACGCGGCGCGCGTGCTGGGCGCGCTCTTGCCCGAGCTGCGCGAAGTGGTGACCGATCCGGGCGAACGCACCCTGCTGGAACAGCTGGCCGCCTGGGATGGCCGCCACACCGTGGACAGCACATCACCCACCCTGTTCAACCAGATGCTGTACGAACTGGCCGTTGCCGCCATGGCAGACGAACTTGGCGAGGTCCAGTTCAAAAATTTGCTGGCCACCCGTGCCCTGGACTTTGTGCTGCCACTGTTGGCTGCGGATGCGAATTCACCCTGGTGGGACAACGTCAAGACCCCGGTCAGGGAGACGCGCGCGGACACCGTGAAGGTGATGTGGAGCGCCACGCTGGCGCACCTGCAGAAAACCTTTGGCAATGACCCTGCCGGCTGGACCTGGGGCCGCGCGCACACACTCACGCACAACCACCCCCTGGGCCAGCAACAGCCGCTGGACAAGCTGTTCAATGTGGGGCCCATGGCCGCGCCCGGCGGACGTGAAATCCCCAATTACCTGGGCGGGCCCGTGGGCCCTGCACCCTGGGCCGTCACCATGGGCCCGTCGACGCGTCGCGTCATCGACTTTGCCGACGCGTCAAAGTCGCTGGGCATCAACCCGGTGGGGCAAAGCGGCGTGCTGTTCGACACCCACTATGCCGATCAGGCGGCCGACTACATTGCCGGGCGCTACCAGGCGCAGCATCTGAGCGAAGCCGACGTGGCGGCCCACACCCGCAGCAGCCTGACGCTGCAGTCGGCGCACTGACACGCCATCCGCAAGGGCGTCGCCGGTCGCTCAGCGCGCCTTCGCGCGACGGTAGGCGGGGCGCTCCAGGCAGGCCTTGAGCCAGGCCTGGGTGCGGGGCGCGGATTCCAGCAGCGTGGCCGCCGGTCCGGTCCAGAACATGACCGAAGCCACGGTCACGTCGGCCACGGTAAAGCGCTCACCGGCCATGTAAGTGCGGGTCTGAAGGTGCTGCTCCAGCACGCGCACGTCGGCCACCAGGTGTTTTTCCGCGGCCACGGCAAGTTCGGGCTTGCGCTGTTCGGGCGGCAGTCCCAGGCGGTGCATGAGCACCGTCAGGGCATCTTTTTCCACCTCGGTCACGGTCCAGAAGCTCCAGCGCAGCGCGTCGGCCTCTTCCTGCGGGGTCTGCGGCGCAATGCTGCCTGGCGTGGCGTAGCGGCGCGCCAGGTACAGCGCGCAGGCCATGGACTCCCAGACGATGATGCCGTCGTCATCGACCACCGGGATATGACCGTTCGGGTTCAGCGCCAGAAACTCCGGCGTGCGCGTGGCGCCCCCCTGGTAGGGTACAGGAACATGCTCGTAGCTCAAGCCCAGCTCCTCGGCCACCCACAATGGGCGGATGGCGCGCGAAGCGGAGATACCGTAAATTTTCAAAGACATGGGGGTAAAGCCTTTCGGGTGACGGGTGCTGGCGACAGTAGGTGAGAATAGCGCATGCCCCTACCTTCACCCTTTTCCCCCGAACCCCCCTTCACCCACGGCCAGGCACCCAGGATCGGCGTGATCTACTGCAACCTGGGCACGCCCGATGCACCCACGGCCGCCGCCGTGCGCCGCTATCTGGCGGAGTTCCTGAGCGATGCGCGCGTCGTGGAAATCCCCAAGCTGCTGTGGAACCTGATCCTGCACGGCGTCATCCTGCGTACCCGCCCGGCCAAGTCGGCGGCCAAGTACGCCAGCGTCTGGACGCCCGCGGGGTCACCGCTGAAGGTCTGGACCGAGAAGCAGGCCGCACTGCTGCAAAACGCCCTGGGAGAACGCGACCACCATGTGCTGGTGCGCTACGCCATGCGCTACGGCAGCCAGTCCATCGCATCGCAACTGGACGCACTCAAGGCCGAAGGCGCCACGCGCGTGCTGATCCTGCCGGCCTACCCGCAGTATTCCGCCACCACCACGGCCAGCGTGTTCGACGCGGTCTACAGCTGGGCAGCGCGCACCCGGCTGATTCCGGAGCTGCGCTTCGTGAATCATTACCACGACGATGCGCGCTACATCCAGGCCCTGGCGGCGAGCATCCAGAAGTACTGGGACACCCATGGCCGGCCGGACAAGCTGCTCATGAGCTTTCACGGTGTGCCGCAGCGCACGCTCGAGCTTGGCGACCCCTACCACTGCGAAAGCCTGAAGACCGCGCGCCTGCTGACCACAGCCCTGGGATTGACGGCTGAACAATACCAGCTCAGCTTCCAGTCGCGCCTGGGCCGCGCGCAGTGGCTGCAGCCCTATACCGAGCCGACGCTGCACGCCATGGGCGCTGCCGGCGTGAAGCGCGTCGACGTGGTGTGCCCGGGCTTCACCTCGGACTGCCTGGAAACCTTGGAAGAAATCGCCATGGAAGGGCGCCAGGCCTTCCTCACGTCGGGCGGTAAAGACTTTCACTACATCCCCTGCCTGAACGACAACGCGCAGTGGATCACCGCGCTGGCCGACATCGCGCAGCAGCACCTGGCCGGCTGGCCCACGCGCACGCAACCGGATGCGCAGTGCCTGCGCGAGTCGCAGCAGCGCGCCATGAGCATGGGCGCAAAGAACTGACATGGCGCACGCCCATCTGCTCGCGCCACTGGACCTGGGGTTCACCAGCCTGCGCAACCGCGTGATCATGGGCTCCATGCACACCGGGCTGGAAGACCGCTTCTTCCACTACGGCAAGCTGGCGGCTTACTTTCGGGAACGGGCACGCGGCGGCGTAGGCATGATCGTCACCGGCGGCATCTCGCCGAACCGTCGTGGCTGGCTCCTGCCTTTTGGCGGCACGCTGAACAGCGTGCTCGACCTGTGGAACCACCGGCGCGTGACGCGAGCGGTGCACGAAGAAGGCGGCAAGATCCTGCTGCAGATCCTGCACGCCGGGCGCTACGGCTACCAGCCCTTCGTGGTATCGGCCTCTGGAAAGAAGTCGCCGATCTCGCCCTTCAAGCCCCAGCCCCTGAGTGAAGCCGGCATTGCCGCCACCATCGCCGACTACGTGCGCTGCGCGCGGCTGGCACAGCGCGCCGGCTACGACGGCGTGGAGATCATGGGCAGCGAGGGCTACCTGCTGAGCCAGTTCCTGTGCAGCCACACCAATGAGCGCCAGGACCGCTGGGGCGGCGCGATCGAGAACCGCATGCGTCTGGCCGTCGAGGTGGTGCAGCAGACCCGCGCCGCGGTCGGTCCCCACTTCATCCTGATGTTTCGCCTTTCGGTGCTGGACCTGGTGGACGGCGGCAACACCTGGGACGAAATCGTCACCGTGGCCCGGGCGCTGGAACAGGCCGGGGTGACGATCTTCAACACCGGTATCGGCTGGCACGAGGCGCGCGTTCCCACCATCGTCACCTCGGTGCCCCGTGCGGCGTTTCGCAGCCTGGCAGGCAAGCTCAAGCAGGCCGTGCGCGTGCCGGTGGTGGCGTCGAACCGCATCAACATGCCCGACGAAGCCGAGGACATCATCGCCAGCGGTGACGCTGACCTGGTGTCGATGGCGCGGCCCTTTCTCGCCGACGCGCAGTGGGTGGAGAAGGCCGCCAGCGGTCGCGTCGACGAGATCAACACCTGCATCGCCTGCAACCAGGCCTGCCTGGACCACACTTTCGCGAATCGGCGCGCCAGCTGCCTGGTGAATCCTCGCGCCGGCCATGAAACCGAGCTCGTGTATCGCCCGTCGAGTCAATCCAGGCGGGTGGCGGTCGTAGGCGCCGGCCCGGCCGGCCTGTCCGCGGCCACGGTGGCGGCCGAGTGCGGCCATGACGTGACGCTGTTCGACAGCAGCGAGCGCATCGGTGGCCAGTTCAAGCTGGCCATGCAGATTCCCGGCAAGGAGGAATTTGCCCAGACCCTGCGCTACTTTGCGCGCCGCCTCGAAGTCACCGGCGTCAAGCTGCAACTCGGCCAGCGCGTGACACGCGAGCAATTGCTGGCGCAGAACTTTGAACACATCGTGTTGGCCACGGGAATCAAGCCGCGCAAACCCGCCATCGATGGCGTGGATCACGCCAAGGTGCTGTCCTACATCGACGTGCTGCAAGGCACGGTCACACCGGGACCGCGCGTGGCCATCATCGGCGCCGGTGGCATAGGCTTTGATGTGGCCGAGTTCCTGTTGCACGACCGACACCAGCTCCAGCCTGAAACACTGTCTGACTGGTGCGCGCAATGGGGCGTGGACCTGAGCGTGACCCAGCCTGGCGGACTGGTGAAGCCAGTGCCAGCAGAACCTCTGCGGCAGATCTTCCTGCTGCAGCGCAAGGCCACCCGGGTCGGCGCGGGCCTGGGCAAGACCTCGGGCTGGGTGCATCGCGCCGTGCTGCAACGCAACGGCGTGCAGATGCTGGCCGGCGCGGACTACCAAAGAATCGACGACCAGGGCCTGCACATCGTGGTCAAAGGGGAGTCGCGCCTGCTGGAGGTTGACCACATCATCCTGTGCGCTGGCCAGGAAGCGCTCACCGAACTCATGCCAGACCCGAGCCAGGCGGGCACTGCCGGGCCCAAATTTCACTGCATAGGCGGCGCGGCGCTGGCGAGCGAACTCGACGCCAAGCGCGCCATCCGCGAAGGCGCGGTGCTGGCATCAAGCTGGTAAACGTTACCGTCGGCCGGCCTGCCGTCCGTGCAACGCGTACCCCAGGAGTTGGTTCACAAAACCGTCAAACCCCTGCAGCAGGGGTTGAAATTTCTGCGCACCGCCTTCGAGTTGCGCCAGCGCGCCGCAGGTGGCCTCCAGGGTCGACAACTGATGCGGCTCATGCGCCTTGCGGATCAGGTACTTTGACGCAGGAAAGTCACGCAGCGCCAGCCTTGGCAGACGCTGCAAAAGCGGGTTGCGGTAGAGCATCTTGCGGCTCTCGCGCCAGCTGCCATCGAGCACCACCAGCAGGAGTTGCTGCGGGTCTCGCAACAGCGCTGGCAGCGCGGGCGGGCTGAGCAGGCCCAGTGCCTGGTCCTGCGGTGTGTCGGGATAAAGCAGCAGCGCCTGCCTGTGCCCTGACCGTGCGGTTTCGTGCGGCCCAGACCCGTCGAGCAAAGCCTGCAACTCGGCCGGCAAAAACTCCTCTCCCACGGCCAATCGACAGTGGCGCAGGCTGAGTTGCAGCAGACGCGCCGTGCCCTTGGCGCGTGCCACTTCGCGCGGGTGCTGCAGGACCAGCACCTCGACCTGGTGGGCCGTGGGTCTTATCCAGCCACAGATGCAGGTGCTGCTCGGACGCAGGCAACGGGCGCACAGGCTGCGTTTGGCAGGGGCTTCATCGGTCATGATTGATTCTAGACTTGGCCTACGGCCGACAAGCGCTGCACCGTGACCATTGGCGCACAATCGTCAACATGGAAAAACTGCGCATCGACAAATGGCTGTGGGCCGCGCGCTTTTACAAGACGCGCAGTCTGGCGAGTGAGGAAATTGACAAGGGTCGGGTCCACGTCAACGGCCTTGCCGTGAAACCGGCGCGCGAACTCAAGGCCGGGGACCAAGTGCAGCTGCGCGCAGGTCCGGTGACGCGCAGCATCGTGGTGCAAGCGCTGAGCGACAAGCGCGGACCGGCACCGACGGCAGCGCTGCTGTACGCGGAGACCGCCGAGTCGCTCAGACTGCGCGCGGCCGCTGCCGAGCAGCACCGCCTCGCCCCCGAGCCGGCCCTGAGCCTGACGCAAGGCCGCCCCACCAAGCGCGAGCGTCGGGACGGCGAAAAAGCGCGCGACGAACAGGTACGCACCTGGGACAGCCACTGAAGCGCTGACGCAGGTTTGTCCGCGGGGGATGGACGCGGCGCCTGCCTGGCAGTACACTTTGCATTGATACGATTACGACAATTCAAATTCATCATTCACCGCAGCCCGCGCCCCCTCCTCCATCCACGAGACGCGCGCCTTGCCAGCCTTTCAACTCCCTCCCCTCTCCAAGCCCAGGCCTGCGGTACGGATGCTGCGTATTCTGCCGGGCCTCGCGATCAGCGTTTGCTGCGCGGCGTTGCCGGCATTGCAGGTGTCGCCCGAGCTCCTCGCTGTGGACCGCAACCCACAACTGTCCCTGCAACTGGCGACGCAGAGCGTTGCGCAACTCGCCGCCCAGCCCGACGCCACGCCTGGCGATCAAATGCAGGCGCACCTGCTGGCCGCATCCGCAGCGACGGCACTGGGATCGAGGACTTTGGCCGCAAGACACATCGAAGCCAGCCGCCGCCTGGCACAGCAGGTCGCTGACCCCTTTGGCATGGCCATGTCGGAGGCGATCCAAGCCATGGGACAAGCCGACACCGACAAGCTCGACGAGAGCGCCGCCTCGGCCCGCAACGCCATCGTTCTTGGAGAAAAAATCACCGACGAGATGTCCCAGGCTTACATCCGCGAGACCGCGGCCTGGGCACTGTCCTCCGGTGCCAGCCACTACGCCGAAGCCGAGCCGCACTTCGTCTACGCCCTGGCGGTCTATCGGCGCCACGGCGACCTGATCCGCACGGCAGCAGCCCAGGCCGGCATGGCGGGCATCTACGACGGCCTGCAGGACACGCCATCATCCACTGCCGCAAGGCGTCAAGCCTATGCGCTGCTGGACCACGTCGACGCGCCGTACCTGAAATCCTGGATCGGCTGGGCTCTGGGCCAGGACGCGCTCAACGCGCATGACCCGCAGGTGGCGCGAGGGCACTTCCGTCAATCACTGGACAACGCCCTGGAGTTGCAGGATGCCGCGAGCATGGCGGCGGCACGGCTGGGCCTGGGCATCGCGGCCGTCATGTTGCAGGACTGGCAGGCAGCGGAGCGCTTCCTGGCCCTTTCCCAGCCTGTGCTGCTCGAGCGCGACTACTTCGGCCTGTGGGCCATGGGACAGAGTGCCCGAGCCCGGGCCTGGGTGGCATTGGAGCGTCCTGGCTTTGACGAACTGCTGGACTCGGCCAGCCGCCGTATGACGTCAGCGCCCGACAGCTTCTCCAAGCTCAGGTTTCTGGAATACCGGGCCCAGACGCTCGTCGCAGCAGGTCACTGGAGCAAGGCCGCGGTCACGCTGCAGGACATGTTGGACGTGGAGCGCCGGCTGTCGGTACGCGCGCGCAAGACCCAACTGGTGGAACTGGGTGTGCGTTACGAGCTTGGCAAAAAAGACGAAGAGAACCTGCGCCTGCGCCTGCGCGACGACCTCAGCCAGACCAAGCTGCGCGAGCAATCCGCAAACCAGCACCTGCTGCTCGCGCTGCTGGCCCTGGCCCTGCTGACGCTCGGGTTTGGCGCCTACTTCCTGTTCAACCAGATCCAGAAACGGCGCTACTACGCCACGCTGGCTTCCATCGACGTACTCACCGGGGCGCCCAACCGGCGCGCCATTCTCGACCACTTGTCGACGCTATCCATTCGGGGCGAAGACGCCGTGGTGGCGATGCTTGACATCGACCATTTCAAGGGCGTAAACGACCGCTTCGGCCACGATGTGGGTGACGAGGTGCTCAAGGCCTTCTACTGCGCTGCCAGCCAGGGACAGCAGCAGGGCGAACAGATAGGCCGAATCGGCGGCGAAGAATGGCTGGTGGTCTGCGCCGGCCCAGCATCAGCACCGCAATTGGCCGAGCAACTGTTTCAGCGCATCCGGGCCCAACTCAAGTCGCAGGCCATTCCCGGCCTGCCGGCGAGCGAGGCCATCACCTTCTCCATGGGTGTGGCCTCGCTGTCACCGATGCAGTCGGTAACCGACGTGCTGGCGAGCGCCGACCGTGCGCTGTACTGCGCCAAGCACGCGGGGCGCGACCGCTACGAGCTGGCCGCCGCAGCCTGAGCAAGGGCGGCGACAGGCGCCGGGCGGAGTGCTAACATTGTCTGAAACTGGTTTCAGATACCCGCTGCTTCAACCCCATGACGCCGTCAAAAAAAACGCCCGCCAGCCGCACACCCACCGCAAGGGCCACGATTGCCGACGTCGCGCGCGTGGCAGGCGTCTCCAAAGCCACGGTGTCGCGCTTTATGAACCACCGCGAAAAGCTGCTCACGCCGGACATTGCGACCCGCGTGGAAGTGGCCATTGCAGCCCTGGGCTACAGCCCGAGCCCGATGGCGCAGGCGCTCAAACGCGGGCGTTCGCGCCTCATCGGCCTGGTCGTGGCCGATGTGACGAATCCGTTTTCCGTGGCCGTGCTGCGCGGTGCCGAGAAGGCCTGCCAGCAGGCCGGCTACCTGCTGATGCTGTTCAACCTGGGCAACGATTCGGGACGCGAAAGCGAAGCCATCGCCGCGCTCAGCGCCTACCAGGTGGAGGGCTTCATCCTGAACACCCTGGGGCACGACACCGGTGCTGCGACGCACGCAGCGAGCCGGGGCAAACCGGTGGTGCTGGTGGACCGTCGTCATCCCGAGATGCAGGCCGATTTCGTGTCCCTGGACAACGCCGGCGCCGTGCGACTGGCCGCCAGCCACCTGCTGCAAGTGGGCTACCGCGAACTGCTCTTTGTCTCGGAGCCAGTGCAAGGGGTAAGTTCGCGCGAGGAGCGCGAGGCCGCCTTTCGCAGTTTCATCAGCACATCGGCAGCAACGGCCCATAGACCGCACGGCAACAGCTTCGAGTGCACAGCCGACGATGAGCACGGCCTGGACCAGGCGCTGAAAAAGTTGCGCCAGCGCGCCGCGAAGGGCCTTCCGGCCGTGCTCTCCAGCAATGCCGTGGTCACGCTGCGCGTGGTCGCCGCCATGGCGCGCCTGGGCTGGCAACTGGGTCCGGACGTGGGACTTGTCGGCATCGACGACACGGAGTGGGCGCCCTATGTGGGGCCGGGCTTGAGCGCCATCGCGCAACCGACAGACGAGTTGGGACGCATCGCTGCGCTGTGCCTGATCGAGCGCCTCAAGGGGCTGGACCTGCCGCCGCGCCAGATCCTGCTGTCCGGGCGACTGGTGGCGCGCGGTTCTTCCGCTGTCGGCCCTAAAACCTAGGGTTTTCCATAGTATGCGACCCATCCGGCGAAATTTTATAATCGCCTGAAACCGGTTTCAGCAAAATGCTGTGATGGTCGAAAACCCACGATGAACTACAGCTTTCAATTCGCCGATGTCTTCGCCGCCTGGCCGCTGCTGCTCAAGGGCACGTGGAGCACGATCGCGCTGTCCATGCAGGCCATGCTGCTGGGCCTGGTGCTGGCCACAGCCTGTGCCTGGGGCAAGACCGCCGGCCCGCGTCCCCTGCGCTGGCTGATCCAGGTCTACATCGAGCTGATACGCAACACGCCATTTCTGGTGCAACTGTTCTTCTTCTTTTTCGCCCTGCCGGCGCTGGGCCTGCGCTGGTCGGCCTACACCGCAGCGCTCACCGCCATGGTGGTGAACCTGGGCGCCTACGCCGCCGAGATCATCCGGGCCGGGATCGAGTCCATCCCCAAGGGACAGATCGAAGCTGGCTTGGCGCTGAGCCTGTCGCGTTTGAAGATCTTTCGCTTCGTGATCCTCAAGCCGGCGCTCAAGACGATCTACCCGGCGCTCACCAGCCAGTTCATCCTGCTCATGCTCAGCTCCAGCGTGGTGTCAGCGATCTCGGCCGACGACCTGACCTCGGTGGCAGCGAACCTGCAGTCGCAAACTTTTCGCAGCTTCGAGATCTACATCGTCGTGACCGTCATCTACCTGGCTTTGGCCCTGTCCTTTTCCGCGCTGTTTCGGGCCATCTACCGCTCGGCGCTCAATTACCCGGATCGCCGCTGATGCGCAGCTTTGGTCTCTCCGAATTCCTGTTCATCCTGGAAGCCGCCAAGTGGACGGTGGCGCTGTCGCTGATCGCCTTCGTCGGCGGCGCCATCGGCGGCCTGATCGTGGCGCTGTGCCGCAGCTCAAACAGACCGGTGGCTCGTGCCCTGGCCGGCGGCTTCATCCAGATCTTCCAGGGCACGCCGCTGCTGCTGCAACTGTTCCTGGTGTTCTTCGGCGCGCCGGTGCTGGGGCTGGACATCAACCCCTGGGTGGCGGCGGGCGTGGCGCTGATCCTCAACAGCAGCGCCTTCCTGGGCGAGATCTGGCGCGGCTGCATCCAGGCTGTGCCAGCCGGGCAGGTGGAGGCGGCGCAGGCGCTGAACCTGTCCTACGCCGCGCGCATGCGCTACGTGATCCTGCCGCAGGCCTTCAAGATTGCCCTGGCACCCACGGTGGGCTACATGGTGCAGATCATCAAGGGCACTTCGCTCGCCGCCATCATCGGCTTTGTCGAGGTCACACGGTCCGGTCAGATCATCAACAACGCCACCTTCCAGCCGCTGATCGTGTTCAGCGTGGTCGCCGGCATCTATTTCGTGTTGTGCTGGCCCCTGTCCCTGCTGGCCGGGCACATGGAGCGGCGCCAGGCCGCGGCGCTGACGCGCTGAACCGCATCTTTTTCACCTTTCGTTTTACCCTCAACCCACGGAGCACATCACCATGATCAAGAATCTGCAACGCCGCGTCTTCACCGGCACCGCCCTGGCCCTGGGCCTGGCCGCCACCCTGTCGGCCTGGGTCCCCGCTGCGAGTGCGCAGACCGTGGCCGAAATCAAGAAGAAGGGCGAGCTCACCATCGGCATGCTGGTCGACTTTCCGCCCTACGGCACCATGAATTCCAGCAACCAGCCCGACGGCTACGACGCGGACGTGGCGCGCCTGCTGGCCAAAGAACTGGGGGTCAAGCTCAACCTCGTGCCCGTGACCGGCCCCAACCGCATTCCCTTCCTGTTGACCAACAAGGTCGACATCCTGGTCGCTTCGCTGGCCATCACACCGGAACGCGCCAAACAGGTGCAATTTTCCAAGCCCTACGCGGCGGCCAGCATCGTGCTGTATGGCGACAAGAAGGCCAGCATCAAGGTCGCTGCCGACTTGAAGGGCAAGCGCGTCGGCGTGGCCCGCGCCAGCACCCAGGACGTGGCGCTGACCGCCGTGGCGCCCGAGGGCACGGAGATCCGCCGCTTTGACGATGACGCCTCGGCCATGCAGGCCCTGATGTCGGGCCAGGTCGACGCCATCGGCTGCTCCACCACCGTGGCCGCGCAGATCGAGAAGCGGGCACCGGCCAACAGCTACGAGTCCAAGTTCCTGCTGCGCCAGCAGGTCATGGGCATCGTGATGCGCCCCGGCCAGGCCGAGCTGCTGAAAACGGTGGACGACTTCGTCGCCAAGAACGTCGCCAATGGCGAGCTCAACAAGCTGTACCGCAAGTGGCTGGAAACCGACCTGCCGAAGATGCAGTAAGCATGGCGTCGCCATCGCGAGGGCGCTGAAGCCTCGTCATTGCGAACGAAGTGACGCAATCCATGCCCCCTGAATTCATGGATTGCCACGGCCTGCGGCCTCGCCATGACGAGGTCTTTACCAATGAAAACGTGACCCCATGACTGAAGCAATGCCCCATCCCAGCGACGCCACTGAGCCCATTATCCGCATCGAAGGCGTGGACAAATGGTATGGGAAATTTCAGGTGCTCTCAGGCATTGACCTGAACGTGCACGCCGGTGAACGCATCGTGGTGTGTGGGCCCTCGGGCTCGGGCAAGTCCACGCTGATCCGCTGCATCAACCGCCTGGAGACCGTGCAAAAGGGCCGCATCGTGGTCAACGGCATTGACCTCACGGCGGGCGGCAAGAACGTGGACTCGGTGCGCCAGGAAGTGGGCATGGTGTTCCAGCAGTTCAACCTGTTTCCGCACCTGACGATCCTGCAGAACTGCACGCTGGCACCGGTGCAGTCGCGGGGCTTGAGCATTGAGGAGGCGCAAACCATCGCCATGAAATACCTCACAAGGGTGCGCATCCCCGAGCAGGCCCACAAGTACCCAAGCCAGCTCTCGGGCGGCCAACAGCAGCGTGTGGCGATTGCGCGCGCGCTGTGCATGACGCCCAAGATCATGCTGTTTGACGAGCCCACCTCGGCGCTCGATCCGGAGATGGTGAAGGAGGTGCTCGACACCATGATCAGCCTGGCCGAAGACGGCATGACCATGCTGTGCGTGACGCACGAGATGGGCTTTGCGCGCAGCGTGGCCGACCGCGTCATCTTCATGGCCGAGGGTCGCATCATCGAACAGGCGCCGCCCAAAGAGTTCTTCAGTGCGCCCCAGCACGAGACCACGCGCAACTTCCTGGGCCAGATTTTGAATTCGCAACATGCTCACTGAGGCTTCGTCGGCCACGTCGATCCTGATTTCGCTTTCCGCCTTCGGCGCATACGAAGTGCGGCGCCACGGCCAGGCCTGGTTCACACAACTCGCCCTGGACGCCGGGGCGGACGGCGTGGAAGTGCGCAGCGAGTTGCTGCTCGACACACCGCGCGAACTCCTGACCATCGCTGAACTGATGCGCGCCGCCAGAAAAGCCGTGGTCTATTCCAGCGCCGAACCCCTGTGGCGCGCTGACGGTCAACTCGACCTGTATGCGTTGGAGCGCGCCATCGCATCCACACAGACCCTGGGTGCCATGCGGCTCAAGATGTCCATTGGCGGTTTCTCGGAAGCCTCACAGGGCTCGCTCGTGCCCCTGAAAATACACCTGCGACAAGCCGCTGTGGAACTGGTGATCGAGAATGACCAGACGCCTGCGGCCGGAACGCTGGACGCCATGCGGAATTTTTTTCACGCCGCGAATCACAGCGGATTCCCCTTGGGAATGACCTTCGACATGGGCAACTGGCACTGGACCGGTGAATGCCCGCTGCAGGCCGCCACCGCCCTGGCGCCCCAGGTGAGTTACGTGCACTGCAAGGGCGTGCAACGCTTGGCAAAAAAATGGGTGGCCGTGCCGCTGAGCGCATCCAGCGCACCATGGCGCGCCGTGCTGCGCGCCCTGCCCGCGAATGTTCCCTGGGCCATCGAATACCCGCTGCAAGGCGACGAGCTGCTGGCGGTGACCCGCTCAGAAATCACCCAACTGCGCCAGATCGCGGCCGACACGGCAGCGCGCGCGCCGTGTCATCAGGAAACCCTTGCAACATGAACACGAATCTCGACGTCGTCACCTTTGGCGAAGCCATGATGCTGCTGGTGGCCGATCGTCCGGGGCCACTGGAACAGGCACAGTCGTTTTACAAGCGCACGGCCGGCGCCGAAACCAACGTGGCCATCGGTCTGGCGCGGCTCGGGCTGAAAGTGGGCTGGGCCAGCCGTCTGGGCACGGATTCCATGGGCCGCTACCTGCTGGCCGCCATGCAGGCCGAGGGCATAGACTGCTCGCACGTGGTGTGCGACGCCACCCAGAAAACCGGTTTCCAGTTCAAGGGTCAGGTCAGCGACGGCAGCGACCCGCCCGTGGAATACCACCGCAAGGGCTCGGCCGCGAGCCACATGGGCGTGGCCGACATCGACGAAGACTGGCTGCTGACGGCACGCCATCTGCACGCCACGGGCGTGTTCGCGGCCGTCTCCACAACCACCCTGCAAGCCGCGCAAAAGACCATGACGCTGATGCACGACGGCGGACGCAGCGTGTCCTTCGACCCGAATCTGCGGCCCACGCTGTGGGCCTCGCCCGAGCTCATGCGCGCTGCCGTCAACGAGCTCGCAACCCGCGCGCACTGGGTGCTGCCGGGTCTGGAAGAAGGCCGATTTCTCACGGGTGAAGACACGCCCGAACACGTGGCGCAGTGGTACCGCGAACGCGGCGCGCAACTCGTCGTCGTCAAGCTCGGCAGCAAGGGTGCGTACTACGACCATGCGAGCGGCTGCGGCTTTGTTCCTGGCTTCCCGGTGGCCAAGGTGATCGACACCGTAGGCGCGGGCGATGGCTTTGCCGTGGGCGTGATCAGCGCCCTGCTCGAGGGACTCAGCGTGCCACAAGCGGTGCAACGCGGCGCCTGGATCGGTGCGCGCGCCGTGCAGGTGCTGGGCGACAGCGAAGGCCTGCCGACGCGCGCCGAACTCGACGCGGCGGGGTTGTGAAGATGACGACAGGCCAACGACAAAAGCTGCTGGTGTTTCGCGAACTTCCCGCGGATCAACTGGCACGCCTGCACGCCGCGCACGATGTCACTGTCGCGAATCCGCGCATCCCGGCACAACTCGAAGCCTTCAACGTGGCGCTGGCCACAGCCCAGGGCATGATCGGTTCAAGCTACCCGGTCGACGCGGCGCTGCTCGAGCGAGCACCCTGCCTGCAGGTCATCTCCAGTATTTCAGTGGGCGTGGACAACTACGACCTGGCGGCGCTGGCCGGCCGCGGCGTGCTGCTGTGCCACACGCCCGGTGTGCTGACCGAGACTACGGCCGACACGATTTTTGCGCTCATCATGGCGAGCAGTCGCCGCCTCGTGGAATTGGCCAATCTGGTGCGCGAGGGCCATTGGACGCGCAACATCGGCGAAGAGCTTTTTGGCCACGACGTGCACGGCAAGACGCTGGGCATCCTGGGTTTTGGCCGCATCGGCCAGGCCCTGGCACGCCGGGCCGCACTGGGCTTTGGCATGCCCGTGCTGTACCACAACCGCACCTCAGTGGACCTGCCCGAATTGGCCGGCAAGGCAACGCACCGGCCCCTGGACTTGCTGCTGCAGCGCGCCGACATCGTGGCCGTGACGCTGCCCTTGTCGAGCGAGACGCGAGGCCTCATGGGCGCGCGCGAATTTGCCCTGATGAAACCGGGCGCGATCTTCGTTAACGGTGCCCGCGGCGCCATCGTGCAGGAAGATGCGCTGCTGCAGGCGCTGGACCATGGCACGCTGCGCGCTGCCGGTCTGGACGTGTTCGCCACCGAACCGCTGTCGCTGGACTCGCCGCTGCGCCGCCACCCCAAGGTGACGGCCTTGCCGCACATCGGTTCGGCCACGGTGGAGACGCGCCACGCCATGGCGGTGCTGGCCACCGACAACCTGCTGCAAGCCCTGGCAGGTGAACGCCCGGCCGCAGTGTTCGACACGGCTCAGATTTAGTCAGTTGAGGACCGAGCAAAAACCTCGGCTTAGTCACCGCGCAGGATCCGCTCCTGCAGCACGTTGACGCCGCGCGTCACGGGAAAGCGTGCCGGCTCGTCCGCAGGCGGTGTGGCAAAACGCAACGTGCCGATAACCCCCGCCTGCGAGGCCATCACCTGCGTGGTGGCCAAGCGGCGCCCCTGCAGGCGCGCGACCGAGCCGTTCCACTCCAGCACCGCGCTGTGACCGCCCTGCAGCCTGAAAGCCACACGCCGGCGCGCTTGCTGCGCGTCCAAAAAATCGAACACCAGTTCGCGCGTGGCGGCACCCCGCAGCGTGAGCGACCAACGCCAGCCGGCGCCCTTGCGTTGCGCCTGGACAGTCAAATCTTCTTCCGAGCCAAAGGGCAGGACGGCATCAACGCGCTGCCACTTGGCCGGCAGTGCCGGAACAAAATTCAGCCGATTGCGCGGCAGGTCCGGACGAAAGCCCAGGTAGTCCTGAAAGCCGTTGCGCTCGAACTCGGCCACGCTCCAGGCCTGGGAAAAGGTGCCACTCGGGTGCGGCCGGCCCTGTTTGTCGGGCAGGGCGTCGAGCAGTTCGCTCATGCTGCCCAGCGTTCCCAGACCCAGGATCTGCTCGGCCAGATTGGCGCTCAAGTCATAGGCCAGGTCCTGCTGCCCAAATTTGCTCAACGCCGTGACGGTGAAGCCGGCGTTCCAGCCCCAGATGGTGCCGTTGTGGTAAGCCGCGTCCTTGTGGTGCAAGGCGTCGTTTTCATGGTGCGGATGGAAGGCCGGATCACTCGGGCTGAGCGAGGCGATGCCGTAGGGGAACAGCAGCTCGCCGACGGCATTGCGCAGCACTGCGGCCTCGACCTCCAGCGGCACAAAGGGCTGCAGCGGCACCGACAGCAGCATGAGCTGATTGGGTCGCACGCGCAGGTCGCGGCTGCCGTCGGCGCGCAAGCGGTCCGCCATGGTCCGGCCGTCCCAGAAGCGCCGCAGGAAACTGCTGCGCGTGCGCGCTGCATGGTCGCGCCACAGCGTGGCGCGCGCGCTGTCGCCACACTGTTCGGCCAACTCGGCTGCGCTCAACAATGCCGTGAACCACAGCGCCTGTATCTCCACGGCGTAGCGACCGCGCGCCGACCAGGCCTGGCGCCCTTCGATGCGCGCGTCCATCCAGGTGTCGGCATCCTCGTGCGCCAGCAGCCCGTCGGCATCGACTGAATGGCGCAACGCGCCTTCAATGTAGGGACCGGCCAGCTTCAGGGCGCGCGCGGCAAACTCGGTGTCACCGGTGTAGCGCACATATTCGAGCGCCTCACGCAACATCCAGGGCGTGCCGTCCACGGTGTTGTAGATCACCTCGCTGCCACGCACCCGGTTCGGTATGCGCCCATAGTCGCTGGGCCGCGCGGCGCTCACCTGATCCGATGCCGCATCCGCCGGGCCCGGTGCGACCATGGGGCTGAGGTTCTGGTAGCGGGCAAAGTTGTCCAGCACGGCTTTGGCGTCGGCGAACTGCCCGCTCACCAGCAGCGTCCCGGGCAGGGCAATGAAGGTGTCGCGGCCCCAGTTCTCCCGAAACCAGGGCAGGCCGGCCCACAGGCCGCGGCCGTATTCATCGACCAGAAAGGACAGGGCCGAGGCCTTGGCCCACAGCAACGCGCGGTTGTAGTTGTCGTCCGAACTGCGCAGCCAGCTGCGCGTCAAGCGCGCGTGCCAAGCGGCGCGGGTTTGCGCCATGAGGTCCGGGCCCTGCGCCATGGCCCGCGCCTGTGCCACGGCCTGCGCACGCGAAGCGGCAATGGCCAGGTGCAGGGTGAAGGCCTGGCCAGCTGACTTGGCCTGCAACAAGGGCATGTCGGTGGCCACAGAGCCGGGCGGCGCAGGCAACATCTCGAAGGCCTGGTCCGCGCTCAGCGCCAGCACCAGCGGGCTGCCCGGTGGTGTGACAAGCAGCACCTCGCCCTCCCAGGAGAAACTGGCGGCCTCGGGGCGAAACGCCCACAGGGGCTGAACCGACAGTTTGCCCGCGCTGCGACTGGTAACGCGCACCGACAGGCGACGCGATCCCGCGTGCAACACCAGGTCTTCAGCCGCGTCGGGCAGCGCGACCTTGCGACCAAAGGGGTAGACGGTTTCAGTCGCGGCGCGTGAACGGCGATCTAGCAGCCGGCCATCGCGGTAGGCTGCGTGGTCCTGCCACAGGACCTCGTTGCCCACCCAGTAGCCGGGGCGCTGGCGGTAGCTGCCGGTCATGCCGTCGAGGTAGCCGTCCACGTTGTCGCCGAGCACGAACTGCTTTTGCGGCCCATGCAGCTGGATGCCCATGGCCGAAAAAAGGGCGTCGGGGTCGGGCCGTGGGTCGGCTGCGGCCATCGCGCTGGACAGAAACAGGGAAGGCAAAAGTGCTGCGCAGATTGCGCCGAAACTGGGACGCCGCTGCATTCTCATGCCCTCACCTGGATTGGGTGGCCGGAATTTGAAACGCGCTGCGGATCATCGCGAGTGTCTGTGGACTGTCCCACTCGGTCGCGCCGTAGACTTTCTTCAGCACCCGCCCCTGCGCATCGACCAGCAGTGTCAGCGGCAGGTGGTCCGCGCCGAGCATGTTCTCAAGCAAAAGCCGGCTGTCGATGTAGTGGTTGAAAGTGGCATTGGTCTTTTTCAGGAAGCCCTTCGCCGCTTCCGGATAGTCGTCGGTGGAGATGCCGATCACGGCAAAGTGCTTGGCCTCGTCGCGCCAGGCGAGGCGTTCCAGCGAACCCATTTCCAAGCGGCAAGGACCACACCAACTGGCCCAGACATTGATGATCAGCGCCTTGCCACGAAACTGCGAGAGCTGGCGCGAAGGGCCGTTGAGCCCCTGCATCGTCGCGTCACGCAGCATGCCGCCCACCGGCACTTCGCCGGGCGTGGCGCCCCATGCAGGCATTGCCAAGGTAAGACCCAGAACAGCAGAAAGAAGTAGGGATTTCATGAACCTGAGCGTACCCGAATTTGCCGCGGCCATGGCCGGCCAGTGCGTTCGACGCTACAGTGGAGGCCGCACTCCTGAAGCCAGCGGCAGCGGGCACACAGACGCAGGCAGATAACTCACCGGAGCCCCCATGCATCATCGACGTTTCACCCTCTTGGCACTGGCCGCGCTGCTGCTTTTGCCAGCTGTTTCGAGCCTGGCCCAGACCAAGGTTCAGCCCAAGGCGCAGGCCGCCTTGCCCAAGCTGGATCTGATGGTCGAAATGCGCCAGGTCGAAGAGTCTGGCCTTGCCGGCTTCAGCGTCAGCACGCAAAGCCCGCAGCCGCTGCTGGTGCAACAACAGGTGCAGGTGCGCAATGGCGAGAAGGCCAGCCTGAGCATGGGGCAGTCCATCCCTATGCAGTGGACGCAGTCGGTGTCGTCACAAAGCAGTTCGCTGGCCGCCGGCGGCGCCACGGCGGGCAGCAGCGGCGGCGCGGTGGCGCAGGCACTGGTCTGGATGGATGCGGGTCAGTCCATCAGCGTGCAGCCGCGCTGGAGCGGTGCCAAGCAGCCTGTGAGTGTGGAAATTGAGGTGCAGTCCAACAGCGTGGCGCCGCGCACCGGCACCGAACTGCCAACCCAGTCGCGCAACCGGTTGGCCACCACCGTCACCCTGCCCCTGGGCCAATGGGTGACGATTGCCACCTCGGGTACGGTGGCGCAGCCTGGCGTGGTCAGCAGCGAGGCCGCCACCGAATCCAGGCGTCTGTTGCAGATGCGGGTGCTGGCGCCCTGAAGCGAACTGCCGCCGGGCTGAGGCACGGCTTCAACGCTTGCGTTAGGCCAGCGCCTGGCGCACACGCTCGGGGGTCATGGGCAGACGCATGAGGCGCGCGCCGCAGGCGTCAAACACGGCATTGGCCAGCACGGCACCGGTGGTGGTGATGGAAGGTTCGCCGCCGCCCTGAGGCGCAAGTTCGTCGTTTTTCACGAGCACGGTGGCTATCGCCGGCACCCAGGAGAAGCGCGGTATCGCGTAGCTGTCGAAGTTGCGCTGCAAGATCTCGCCGCCGCGAAACTGCAGCTCTTCGCTCAGCGCGTAGCCCAGCCCCATGGTCAGGCCTCCTTCCATCTGCATCCTGGCGCCGTCGGGGTTCACCACCACGCCCATGTCCTGGGCGCAGATCAGACGCAGCACCTTGATGGTTCCCAGCTTCAGGTCCACCTGCACTTCGGCCAGGGTCGCCACATAAGTTCCGGCGTCGATGCTGCAAGCCATGCCGACGCCGCGTCCGCTCGGCGCCGCCATGGGCTTCCAGCCAAACGCGTCGGCCGCCGCCTGCAGCACGCGCACCATCCTGGTGTCGCTCAGGTGGCGCAGCCGGAAGGCCAGCGGGTCCACACGGGCTGCGGCGGCCATGATGTCGATTTGCGACTCCACCGCAAAGACGTTCATGTTGGCGCCCGGCGCGCGCCAGGCGCCCACGGCAAACGGGTGCGCGCTGACCGACGCAGCCGGGTCATAGGCCGGGCGCCCGGCCGAGCGGATGCGCGTGTTGGGTATGTCGTAGAAGCAGCTGGCACCGCGCTCCCCGGCGCCGTACACGGCGTAATCCCAAAGTGAAACCCTGCCCTGTTGGTCCAGGCCTGAGACGATGTTCACCACCGCTGCCGGATCGAAGGTGTCATGGAAAAATTCTTCGGCACGGCTCCAGGCCACCTGCACCGGCCGACCCGTGATCTGCGCCAGGCGCGCCGCTTCGATGGCCTGCCCGTCAGCGCTCTTGCCACCAAAGCCGCCACCCAAAAACGGAGTGACCACGCGCACGCTCTTAGGCTCCAGGCCCAGGCGCTGGGCCACCCGGTCCCGCGTGGGAAACGGCGTCTGGGTCGAGGCCCAGACCGTGGCACGCCCGTCCCTGACCTCGGCCAGGGCCGCGTGCGTCTCGATCGCCGCGTGCGCGACATAGCCCTTGTGATAGCTCGTTTCGAACAGCTTCGAGGCCTGCGCACGCGCCGCAGCCACATCGCCTTGATGAGCGCTCTCGCGCAAGGGTCCGGACTGGTTCATGAGATGCTCGAAGATGCTGTCAGGGTCCAGCGTCGCCTGCGGCTTGAGCCACTGCGCCTGAATGCGACCCAGCGCCAGTTCGGCCACTTCCGGATCGGCGTGCAGCACGGCCAGCAGATCGGGCTGCCGCACCAGGACGACACCTGACAACTGCTCCGCCTGAGCGGTGTCAATCTGCGTCAGCGTGGCGCCATGCATGGGCGCGCGCAAGACGCGGGCATACAGCATCTCCGGCAGCCGGATGTCGGCGGCGTACTTGGCGGCACCGGTGACCTTCTCCCAAGCATCCAGGCGCGCGGGTGAACGGCCCATCACCTGGAACTGCGCTGCAGCGCGCAGCACGGCTTTTTCATCCACCACCTGGGAAATCCTCACCCCGCGCGACAGTTCGCCATAGCTCACCTGCCGATCGACTGCACCCGCTACAAACACCACACCTTCACGTACCACCAAGTCAGCCACAGGGACACCCAGTTTCTTCGCCGCCAGCGACAGCAACACGAGCCGCGCCTGGGCGGATGCGGCGCGCAGCGCAGGTCCGAACATGCGCGTCGTGAGAGAGCCAAAGGTCCCCATGTCCCAGGGGCAAACATCGGTGTCGCCCAGCACCATGTCAATGGACGCAAGCGCAACACCCAGTTCCTCGGCCACCATCTGCGCCTGCGAGGTCAACACGCCCTGCCCCATTTCGATCTTTCCCGAAAAGACCGTGACGCGGCCGTTCTCGCCGATCACCAGGTAGGCGTTGAAGTCTTCCGGGTAGAGACGCTGCGCGCCCTGGGCTCGCAAGGGCCGCGGACTCATGCCCACGAGGATCACGACACCCCCGCCCACAAGTTGAAACAGCCGGCGCCGGCTGATGCCTGTGCGCGCGTTCATGCTGTGGCCCCCATTTGACGCGCCGCCGACTGAATGGCCTGAACAATCCGTTGCTGCGCACCGCAGCGGCACAGGTGGTGCTCCATGCGGGCCAGAATCGCGGCACGCGACGGCTGTGGATTCTCGCGCAGCAAGGCCTCAGCCCGCAGCAACATGCCGGGAGTGCAATAGCCGCATTGCAGCGCCCCGAGCTCAATGAAGGCCTGTTGCAGCGGATGGAGTTTTCCGTCGCGCGCCAGGCCCTCGATGGTCAGGACCTCCTTGCCTTGAACCTGCTTGAGCGAGGTGGTGCAGGCATGCACGGCATGGCCGTCGACCTGCACGGTGCAGGCACCGCACGCCCCCTCACCGCAGCCGTACTTGGTGCCGGTGAGCGCCAACTCGCTGCGCAATGCGCCGAGCAACATGCGCCCGTCGTCGGTCTGCAGCGCGACAGGCTGGCCGTTGAGTCTGAATCGAATCGAAGCTTGCATGGCAGTTCCTTGAACGTCCCGACCGGCAGGGTCGAAAGCACAAGGAATCTAAAACGCGGGCCTGATCGCTGATTGACATTCCGCAACCGTAGCCCGCAGGGGCCAAGCCACGTTCCGGCGTCAACCATCAAGCCAAAATCGGAACGTCACCCTGCCCGTTCGAGCGTAAAAGGGGTAACAAAAAAGCCCCGGCTCCACTGGGAAGCAAGGGCTTTCAGGGTACTTCTGAAGACCGGTAAAGGCCAGCAAAAACACAGTTTTGGCGGAAACGAAG
>CAIKVZ010000269.1 GCA_903830985.1 uncultured beta proteobacterium | reverse complement strand
CCGTGCAGATGGTGCCGGGTGGTCTGACGCGCGTGGCGCTGAAAGAGGGCTCGCTGGTGGTGAACAGCTCGCAGGGCGGCGGCACCAAGGACACCTGGATTTTGGAAGGAGAAGTTTGATGCTGAGCCGCACTGCCGATCACTTATTTTGGATGTCCCGATATACCGAACGGGCCGAGAACACCGCAAGAATGCTGGACGTCAACTACCAGACCTCGCTGCTGCCTCAATCCGACGAAATGGCGCAATCGGGCTGGCAAGGGCTGCTGAGCATCAGCGAATTGCTGCCCAATTACACGAAAGCACATGGTGAGGTCAAGGCGCGCAGCGTGATGGACTTCATGGTGCAGGACGAGAGCAATCCCTCATCGATCGTGTCCTGTCTGGGTGCGGCGCGGGAGAACGCACGCGCGGTGCGCGGCACGCTCACGACCGAAGTATGGGAGACCATCAACCAGACCTGGCTGGAGTTCAATCGGATGTTGCGCGCGGGCGATTTTGAGCGCGACCCGGCGCAGGTTTTCGAGTGGGTGAAGTTTCGCTCGCACCTGTCGCGCGGCGTGACCCTGGGAACCATGTTGATGGACGAAGCCCTTTACTTCATGCGTCTGGGCACTTTTCTGGAGCGCGCAGACAACACCGCGCGCCTGGTCGATGTGAAGTTTCACGCGCTCGAGGGTGATTTTTTCGGCGCGGCCAACGAGAAGCACCAGGAGGTCGACTTCTATTACTGGAGCGCCATCCTGCGCAGTGTGAGCGGCTTCGAGATCTACCGGCGCGTCTACCGCGACGTGATCAAGCCCGAGCGCGTGGCCGAGTTGCTGATTTTGCGCCCGGACATGCCACGCTCCCTCCATGCCAGCCTGAATGAAGTGGTGGAGAACTTGGCCTTGGTATCCGGCGAGCCGGAAGGGGAAACCCAGCGCCGCGCCGGCAAGCTGCGCGCCGAACTCCAGTATGGCCGCATCGACGAGGTGCTGGCCGTGGGTTTGAACGCCTATCTGACGCAGTTTCTGGACCGGATCAACGAGCTGGGCACGCGCATCAGCAGAGACTTCCTGGTGCCCGCGCCGCTCTGAAGGCGGGGGGTGATGGCGCGCGGGCTATAATCCCGGAGCTTTGCATTGTGCAGGGCGCACGTCAGCAGCAGATCCAGCCGCTGACGCAAGTAACCCTCGGCTTGTGGCTTGGTGTTGAACCATGTGCCAGCAGCCGAACCCCAAAGGAAATACCATGATCGCATCCAGCATCAAAGCTGAAGTCGTTAAAGCCAATGCCCGCAAGGTGGGCGATACGGGCAGTCCGGAAGTGCAAGTGGCACTGTTGACAGCCCGCATCAACGAACTCACACCTCACTTCAAGACCCACGCCAAGGACCACCATGGTCGTCGCGGCCTGCTGCGCATGGTCAACACCCGCAAGAGCCTGTTGACCTACCTGAATCGCAAGGACCACGACCGTTACGTCGCCCTGATCGCGAAACTGGGTCTGCGCAAGTAATTTTCCGAAATCGGTGCGCCTGGGTAGGAAGCTGCAGACTTATGCGTCTGTGCTTTTGACCCAAGGCGCATTTTTACTTCAGAGACGGGACAACGAATACGCGCTGTGTCATTCCAGAAGGCATCCTGAAGCGATGCACTGTTCTGGAATGGCATCGTGTTCGAACCCTGCTCTGACCCTAGGCTGATAGGGATTTATCAGTTGTCCAAGCAAGGAGTTCAACATGAGCATTTTCAATAAAGTCAGCAAGACCTTCCAATGGGGTAGCAATACCGTTACCCTGGAAACCGGCGAAATCGCCCGTCAGGCCAATGGCGCTGTGCTGCTGGACATGGACGGCACCGTGGTGCTGGCCACCGTCGTGGCCAAGACCGAAGGCAAGGCCGGACAGGACTTCTTCCCCCTGACCGTCGACTATCTGGAAAAGACCTATGCCGCAGGCAAGATCCCCGGCAGCTTCTTCAAGCGCGAAGGCCGCCCCAGCGAGTTCGAGACGCT
>CAIKVZ010000268.1 GCA_903830985.1 uncultured beta proteobacterium | reverse complement strand
GCCTTCCTGAGGAACTCGCGCCCTGGGTGCAGCAGCCGCTAATCCCTGCGGCTTGAGGGCTGCCCCGCCCGGTTGTGGCGGCGGTCATGCCTGCACGGGCTTTTTCGGCTCTAATCAAGCTGTCGGCGCTGGCGTCTGCTAAGTCGCGTTGGCCATCAACTGCATCCTTTCTTGAACTGATTTCCCCATGGATACCCAGACTCCCGCATCTTCCGACCGGCCGCGCCAATACGACCTGGTGGTTTTCGACTGGGACGGAACACTGTTCGACTCCACGGCCCTCATCGTGCGCTGCATACAGGCGGCGGTTTGCGATGTGGGGGGTGCCAAGCCAAGTGACGAGGCTGCCGCCTGGGTCATCGGTCTGGGGCTGATGCAGGCGCTGGCCCATGCTGCGCCGGACGTGCCCCCGGAAAGATACCCGGAATTGGGTGCTCGCTATCGGCACCACTATCTAGCCCATGAGCACGACATCAGCCTGTTCGCCGGTGTGCTCCCCATGCTGGCTGAACTGAAGGTGCGCGGTCATCAATTGGCGGTGGCTACGGGCAAGTCACGTCGCGGGCTGAACGATGCCTTGCACGCGGTGGAACTCAAGGGCGTGTTTGATGCGTCCCGCACCGCGGACGAAACTGCCGGCAAACCCGATCCGCTGATGTTGCACGAGTTGATGGCCGAGTTGGACGTGCGCCCCGAGCGCCTGCTGATGATTGGCGACACCACGCACGATTTGCAGATGGCGCTGAATGCCGGATGCGCCAGCGTGGCCGTCAGTTATGGCGCCCACGAGTCGCAGGCGCTGCAACCGCTGGCCCGCTTTGTGGCCCCGAGCGTGGCGCAGTTGCACGCCTGGTTACTGCGGCACGCCTGAGTCATGGCAATGGCCGAGCCGTCCACGACGACGCCCAGCATTCATCTGTGCGCCTCCGGCGAACTGCGGGAGTCGGCACAGGCCGTTCCCTTTGACGTGAAATACTATGGCCAGGTTTGCCGTGGCTTTGCGGTGCGCTTCCAGGGGGAGGTGCACGCCTACCTGAACCGTTGCACCCATGTGCCGATAGAACTGGATTACCAACCGGGCCGCGTGTTTGATGCCAGTGGTCAGTGGCTCATGTGCGCCACGCACGGCGCCAGCTACTGGCCCAAGACCGGAGACTGCGTGGGTGGCCCGTGTCGGGGCGGCTTGGTGAAAATTGCCCTCTCGGAAAGCGCGGGCGAAGTGCGCTGGCATACTTCCGAAAAACTCAAACCGATTGAAATTTCCCATGAATGACCCCGTTTCCCCTGGCGACGAGCCAGCCCCTTCCATCCCTGTGACAGAACCACCGATCGCTGCCTCAGCCCGTGCAGCCTCAGCGCAGCAGCCCGGCTGGGAGCGCATCACGCTCGAACGCCTGGCCTTCGCCGCACTGGATGAACAAAAGGTGGCTCGGCGCTGGCGCAACTTCGTGCGGCTGGCCTGGCTGGTGCTGTTCTGTGTTCTCGCCTGGATCCTGATCCACCATGGCGCTGCCGGCGCCGACAAAAGCACACCGCACACCGCTGTGGTTGAAATTCGCGGTGAAATCGCCTCTGGTGGCGAGGCCAGCGCGGAACTGGTGGTGGCCGCTATGCGCGCCGCTTTCGAGGACGAGGGCGCGCAGGCGGTGGTGCTGTTGATCGACTCGCCGGGTGGCAGTCCGGTGCAGGCCGGCATTGTCAATGACGAGATCATGCGCCTCAAGGCCAAACACAAGAAACCGATCTACGCCGTGGTGGAAGAAACCTGCGCCTCGGCGGCTTATTACATCGCTGTGGCGGCCGACAAAATTTATGTCGACAAGGCCAGCATCGTGGGCAGCATCGGTGTCCTCATGGACGGCTTCGGTTTTACCGGCTTGATGGAAAAGCTCGGTGTCGAGCGTCGTCTCATGACGGCCGGCGTGAACAAAGGCTTTCTGGACCCCTTCAGCCCGCAGACCGAGGTGCAACGTGCCTATGCCCAGACCATGCTGGATCAGATCCACCTGCAGTTCATCGACGCGGTCAAGGCCGGTCGTGGCGATCGGCTGAAGCAGAATCCGCAACTCTTCAGTGGCCTGTTCTGGAGCGGTCAGCAAGCGGTGACGCTGGGTCTGGCCGATGACTTCGGCAGCCTGGACTATGTGGCGCGCGAAGTCGTCAAGGCCGAAGAAATCGTCGACTACACACGCCGCGACAATGTGGCCGAGCGTCTGGTCAAACGCTTTGGGGCGTCCATTGGCGCGGGCGCGGTCCACGCACTGAAGTCCATCCCCTCGATCCGTTGACGCGCCCGTCGACGCTCAGGCGCCGATGGCAAACACCGCCGGGGTGTTTTTGTCCAGCGCACTGGGCCGCTGCTTCCAGGCCTGGGCCGTGTCGCTGCGAATTTGCGCGCCGGCCAGGGTCAGTCCGCTGCTGATGGCCAGGCGTGTCATGGGATGCAGGCTGTGCAACAGCGACTCGAGCATGGCGGCGTTGCGGTAGGGCGTTTCAATGAAGAGTTGCGTTTGTCCGCTTTTCAGCGCCAGGCTTTCCAGTTCCCGGATACGCTGCCCGCGTTGGGCTGCATCCTGAGGCAGGTAGCCAACGAAGGCGAAGTTCTGCCCGTTGAGGCCGCTGGCCGCCAGCGCCAGCAACAGCGAGACCGGTCCGACCAACGGCACAACCCGCAGCCCCAGCATATGCGCGGCCCGTACCACGGACGAACCGGGATCGGCCACGGCCGGCATGCCGGCTTCGCTGATGAGCCCCACGTCATGCCCCAGTAACGCGGGCTTGAGCAGGTTGCGTGCGTCGAAGGCGCCTGTGTGGTCGCCCTTCTTGTGCACTTCGTGCGGCAGTTCCTGAATGTCCTGCGCCTGTAGAGCGACGGCCAGAGGGTAATGCTCGTGCACGCGTTTCAGGAAGGCCCGGGTCGATTTGGCGTTTTCGCAGACCCAATGCTGCAGGCTCGCGGCGACTTGCAGGGTATGCGCCGGCAGAACCTTCGACAACGGGACCTGCTGGCTGACACCAAAATCCAGCGTTGAAGGCACCAGATAAAGCGCGCCACGCACGGCGTGGTCGGGGATCGACGGGGCAGGGGCGGACATCACAGCAGCCTGACGCCGGCAGCGCGCAGCATGGCGCAGGTTCGAATCAGGGGCAGGCCGATCAAGGCCGTGGGGTCATCGCTGTCAATGGAGTCCAGCAGGGCGATGCCCAGGCCCTCGCTCTTGGCGCTGCCGGCGCAGTCATAAGGTGTTTCGCGCAGCAAATAGGCCTCGATTTCGTGGTCTGTAAGTTCGCGAAATTTCACCGCCACGGCGGCCAGCGCTGCGCGCTCAAAGCCCGTTGCCAGGCACACCACAGCGACGGCGGTCTGGAACACCACGGTCTGCCCGCGCATGGTCTGCAGCTGCGCCCGTGCCCTGATGTGGTTGCCGGGTTTTCCCAGTGGCTGGCCGTTCAGGTCTGCCACTTGGTCCGAGCCAATGACCACGGCATCGGGATGAAGGTTGGCGACGGCCCGGGCCTTGGCCAAAGCCAATCGCATTGCCAGGGCGGGCGGGGTTTCATCAGGCTGAGGCGTCTCGTCGACTTCGGGCGCGACGCACTCAAACGCCATGCCGAGTCTTTGCAGCAATTCGCGCCGGTACGGCGAGGTCGAGCCCAGGATGATGGGTCGGGCAGAATCAGAGGTTGTCATGCAGCGATTCTCTTACACTGCGTCCATGAGCAATAAATACGATCCGCAAAGACTCGACGTCAGGGCCTTTGCGCGCGACGCCGGCGAAATCAGCGTCAGCGAGCCGCTGCAGCAGTTCGAGCGACTGGCGCTCGACGCCCAGGAAACCGGTAAGGAAGTCAACGTCGATTGGCAGGCGACAGGTGAGCTGAAGGCCTGCGGCACGGCTGAGCCCGAAGTCTGGCTGCACGTGGCGGCGCACGCCGTGGTGCCGATGGTGTGCCAGCGCTGCCTGGATGTCGCCGATATCGAATTGACGGTGCAGCGCTCGTTCCGTTTTGCCGCCAGCGAGGAGCAGGCCGCGGCCCTTGACGATGAGTGCGAGGAGGATGTACTGGTGCTGGAGCGCGATTTCAAGCTGCGCGAACTGGTGGAGGATGAACTGCTCATGGCCTTGCCCCTGGTTCCTGCGCATGAAGTTTGCCCTCGTGAGCCGACCATGCAGGTGGCCGACGCCGGTTTTGATCAGGAAATCGACGCCAAGCCGCACCCGTTTGCGCAGTTGGCCAGTCTGCAAAAGGCGAAAAATTGACAGGCTGATCGTCGGGCCATGCCGGGCCTGCAGCACGGTGGCACAAGGCTTGCGCGATGTGCCAGGCGCGAAATGCCTGTGCCTTGCCGAGTTGTCATATAATCTGAGGCTTCGCGTGACGATCTTCGCGCGTAATTGCAGACCTACCAGTTAACCGAAAATTTCAAGCAGGATTCGATCATGGCCGTCCAACAAAACAAAAAGTCCCCATCCAAGCGCGGCATGCACCGCTCGCACAACGCACTGAATGTGCCCGGCATCGCCGTGGAGCCGACAACAGGTGAGACTCATCTGCGCCACCACATCAGCCCGACCGGTTTTTACCGCGGTCGCCAGGTTTTGAAGAGCAAGTCAGAAGCCTGATAAGCCCTAGCAAAACCCAGGGCCCTTCGCTACTTTTTGGTAGCTTTGGGCCTTTGTTTTTATGGCCCTGCCTTTTCTTCACGATATTTTGCAAGACTGCACTGATCCCGCATGATCACGCTCGCTGTCGATTGCATGGGGGGGGATCATGGCCCCAGCGTCACGCTGCCGGCGTGCCGAAATTTCCTGGAAAAATACCCCGATGTGACGCTGCTGCTGGTCGGCCTGCCTGAGGTCCTGGCGCAATTTTCCCATCCGCGCGTTCGGCTCGTCGCCGCCAGCGAGGTGGTGGCCATGCATGACCCGCTGGAAGTGGCCTTGCGGCGCAAGAAGGATTCTTCCATGCGCGTGGCGATCCAGCAGGTCAAGGATGGTGCGGCGCAGGCCGCCGTGTCTGCCGGCAATACCGGAGCCCTGATGGCCATTGCACGCTACGTGCTCAAGACCCTGGACGGGATCGAGCGGCCTGCCATTGCCGCACAGGTGCCCAACGCCAAGGGCGGTGGCACCACGATGCTCGACCTGGGCGCCAACGTCGACTGCACGGCCGCCAATTTGCTGCAGTTCGCCGTGATGGGTTCGGCCTACGTCTCCGTTCTGACGCACAATGACAACCCGTCGGTGGGTCTGCTCAACATCGGCGAAGAAGCCATCAAGGGCAGTGAAACCATCAAGAAAGCCGGGGAGTTGCTGCGTGCCGCGGGTGCCGCCGGGGATCTGAACTTTTTTGGCAATGTCGAAGGCAATGATATTTTCAAGGGGACGGTGGATCTGGTGGTGTGCGACGGCTTTGTCGGCAACGTGATGCTCAAAAGCAGTGAAGGCCTGGCCGGCATGATCTCTGGCTTTCTGAAGGCCGAATTTTCCCGGAATATTTTTACCAAGCTGTCGGCCGTGCTGGCCTATCCGGTGCTGGCTGCGCTGAAGAATCGTGTGGATCACCGGCGCTACAGCGGTGGTGTGCTGCTGGGCTTGCGGGGCCTGGTGTTCAAGAGCCATGGTTCGGCCGATGCACTGGCCTTCGAGACCGCATTGACCCGCGCCTATGAGTCCGCACTGAACCATCTTTTGGACCGGCTGGTGGCGCGCATCGCGCATGCCGCGCCCCTGTTGGGTGGTGCCGCGGCGGTATGAGCGTCACTGCGGTCGCCGCTGTCGGGGCATTGGCCCTGCCCATTAATTCAACAAGCCGACAGGCTTAGATACGGCTCACCGAATGACACGCTATTCACGCATCACCGGCACCGGCTCCTTTCTGCCACCCGACCTGGTCAGTAATGCCGATCTGGTGGAACGACTGGCCAAACAGGGGGTTGAAACTTCCGATGAATGGATCGCCGGGCGCACCGGCATCCGTGTACGCCATTTCGCCGAGCCCGACGTGTGCTCGAGTGACCTGGGACTGCAGGCGGCGCAGCGGGCGCTGCAGGCCGCCGGTCTGAGTCCGCAAGACATCGACCTGATCATCGTGGCGACCTCCACCCCCGACATGGTGTTTCCTTCAACCGCCTGTATTTTGCAGAACAAGCTCGGCGCCAATGGTTGCCCGGCCTTTGACGTGCAGGCCGTGTGCAGCGGATTCATCTACGCGTTGACAGTGGCCGACGCCATGATCAAGACCGGTGCGGCGAGCAGGGCGCTGGTGATCGGTGCCGAGGTCTTTTCGCGCCTGCTCGATTTCAAGGACCGCACGACTTGCGTGCTGTTTGGCGACGGTGCCGGCGCCGTTGTCCTCGAGGCCTCGGACACCCCGGGAATTCTGGCCAGCGACCTGCACGCCGACGGGCAGCACGTCGGGATCCTGTGCGTTCCGGGACATGTTTCCGGCGGACTGGTGACCGGTGAGCCCATGCTCCGGATGGACGGGCAGGCGGTGTTTCGCCTGGCTGTGGGCGTGCTGGAGGAAACCGCCCGCGCCGTTCTGGCCAAGGCGGGCAAGACCGCAGCGGACATTGACTGGCTGATTCCGCATCAGGCGAATCTGCGCATCATGCACGGCACGGCCAAGCGTCTCAAAATTTCCATGGAGAAGATGATCGTTACCGTCGATCAGCATGGCAACACCTCGGCGGCGTCGATACCGCTGGCATTGGACTTTGCCGTGCGTTCGGGCAAAGTTCAGAAGGGTCAGACGCTGATGTTGGAAGGGGTTGGTGGCGGCTTCACCTGGGGTTCTGTGCTGTTAACCTATTGATCCAGCGCAGCGACAACGCGACGTCCATCGATTCCTTTCATTCACAGTCACATGAAAAAATTTGCATTTGTTTTCCCCGGTCAGGGATCTCAGTCCGTGGGCATGCTGGACGCGTGGGGCGCACACCCGGTGGTGCTGCAAACGCTGGCGGAAGCATCGGACGCGCTCGGGGAAGATCTGGCGCAACTCATCGCACAGGGACCCAAGGAGGCGCTGGCGCTGACCACCAACACGCAGCCGGTGATGCTGGTCGCCGGTGTTGCTGCTTATCGCGTCTGGATGGCCGAAGTTGGGGTGGCACCTGCGCTGGTCGCCGGGCACTCCCTGGGTGAATATTCGGCGCTGGTGGCTGCTGGCGTACTCACGCTGACGCAAGCCGCGCCCCTGGTACGGTTTCGCGCCCAGGCCATGCAGCAGGCCGTGCCGGTAGGGGTGGGCGCCATGGCGGCAGTCATGGGAATGGACTCGGCGCGCGTCCTGGAGGGCTGTGCGCAGGCGCAGGCCAGCTTCGCAGCGGGCAGTGCGGAAGTGGTCGAAGCGGTGAATTTCAACGACCCGGCGCAAACCGTGATCGCTGGCAGCAAGGCCGCCGTGGAAAAAGCCTGCGAAATCCTCAAGGCCATGGGTGCCAAGCGCACTTTGCCATTGCCCGTGTCGGCGCCGTTTCATTCGAGCCTGATGAAACCGGCCGCCGAGCAACTCCGCGCCCGGCTCGAATCGGTGGTGCTGGCGAGCCCCCAAATTCCAGTGCTGAACAATGTCGATGTGACGGTGGAAACCGACGTGCAGCGCATCCGCGATGCCCTCGTGCGCCAAGCCTGCAGCCCAGTGCGTTGGGTGGAATGCGTGCTGGCCATGAAGGCTCGCGAATTGACCGACATCGTCGAATGCGGCCCGGGCAAGGTGCTGGCCGGCATGGCCAAAAGAATCGACGCCACGCTCAATGGCGTGGCGCTGTTTGATCCGAGCAGTCTGGCGCAAGTGAAGGAGCAACTGACATGAGCGAAATTATTTTTGCCGGGCAGGTAGCCCTGGTCACCGGCGCCACGCGCGGCATTGGCGCGGCCATCGCGCTGGTCCTGGCGCAACAGGGACTCAAGGTGGTTGGTACAGCCACCTCGGCCGCAGGGGCGGAAAAAATCCAGGCGACGCTGGCGGCCTTTCCTGGTTGCAGCGGGCGGGTATTGGACGTGAACGATGCCGTTGCCGCTGAATCCCTGGTGGAGGCTGTGGTCAAGGAGCACGGGGGTCTGCAGGTTCTGGTGAACAACGCCGGCATTACCCGCGACATGCTGGCCATGCGCCTCAAGGACGATGACTGGGACGCCGTGCTCGACACCAACCTCAAGGCGGTGTTTCGCATGAGTCGCGCCGTCATGCGCACCATGATGAAGCAGCGCTATGGCCGCATCATCAGCATCACTTCAGTGGTGGGGGCCTCCGGCAACGCCGGCCAAGCCAACTACGCTGCTGCCAAGGCCGGCGTTGCCGGCATGACGCGCGCGCTGGCGCGGGAATTGGGCTCGCGCAACATCACGGTGAATTGCGTAGCACCCGGCTTCATCGCAACCGACATGACGGCGAACCTGCCGCCTGAGCAGCAAAAGACCCTGCTGGGACAGATACCATTGGGTCATCTGGGTCAGCCGGCCGACGTCGCACACGCTGTGGCCTACCTGGCGTCGCCCTTGGCCGGTTATGTGACCGGGCAGGAGTTGCACGTGAATGGCGGCATGTACATGTGAGGCTGGCTCAGTGGCAGACCCGAGTCCGGGCTCTGTACTGTTTTTCTGGGAGTTTGTCCCTGAGAAGCCGCTTTCATTGATCTGAAATTGAAAATAATTCCAACCGGTTTATCCGTCCGGTGGCCGGTCTCAGAGAATTCTCTCTGGGCCGGCTAGAATTGCGGATTGTTTTACAACCCTCTGAGGGAACCATGAGCGATATTGAAGCACGCGTTAAGAAGATCATTGCCGAACAACTCGGTGTTGAAGAGTCCCAAGTTACCAACGAAAAGTTTTTCGTCGCCGATCTCGGCGCCGATTCACTGGACACGGTGGAGTTGGTCATGGCACTGGAAGACGAATTCGGCATTGAGATTCCGGACGAGGATGCAGAAAAGATCACTTCCGTGCAAAACGCCATCGACTACGCCAACGCGCACAAGAAGGCCTGATCAGCGCATGGACCGGCGCCGAGTTGTTGTTACGGGACTGGGGTGTGTGAGCCCGTTGGGCAATACGGTGCCTGAGACCTGGGCGAATGCCGTCGCCGGAAAATCCGGCGTGGGTCTTATCACCAAGTTCGACGCGAGCAGTTTTTCCTGCAAGATTGCCGCCGAGGTCAGAGGTTTTAATGTGGAGACGTACATGTCCGCCAAAGAGGCGCGGACCATGGACACCTTCATTCACTACGGCATTGCAGCGGCGGCACAAGCTGTCGCTGATGCCGGCCTGCTGACGGGGGACGCGCTGGACGAAGAGCAGGCGGCGCGCGTCGGTTGCGCGATTGGCTCGGGCATCGGCGGCTTGCCGCTGATCGAAGAGTCGATGACCGAGTTCATCAACCGGGGTCCGCGTCGCATTTCTCCGTTTTTTGTTCCTTCGACCATCATCAACATGATTGCTGGTCATGTCTCCATGCGGTTTGGCTTCAAAGGTCCGAACATCGCTGTGGTGACGGCCTGCACCACGGGCTTGCACTGCATCGGGCAGGCTGGGCGCATGATCGAGTACGGCGACGCCGACATCATGATTGCAGGCGGGTCCGAGGCCTGCGTCTCGCCGTTGGGCATCGGTGGTTTTGCCGCGATGCGTGCGCTGTCCACGCGCAACGACGACCCGGCCACGGCTTCACGCCCCTGGGATCGGGACCGCGATGGTTTCATCCTGGGCGAGGGCTCTGGCATCATGGTGCTGGAAGAATATGAGCACGCCAAGGCCCGCGGCGCCAAAATTTATGCCGAGTTGGCCGGTTTCGGTATGAGTGCCGACGCTGGTCACATGACGGCTCCGAACATGGACGGTCCACGTCGCGCCATGGTGAGCGCGATGCGCAATGCCGGTGTCAACCCCGATCAAGTGGATTACCTGAATGCCCATGGCACCTCCACGCCGCTGGGTGACAAGAACGAGACCAATGCGATCAAGGCGGCGGTCGGCGAGCATGCGCACAAACTGGTCGTCAGTTCCACCAAGTCCATGACCGGCCACCTGCTGGGCGGTGCCGGTGGTATCGAGTCGGTCTTCACGGTACTGGGCTTGCATCACCAGATCGTTCCGCCAACGATCAACCTGTTCAATCAGGATCCTGAGTGCGATCTCGACTACTGTGCCAACACGGCACGGGACATGAAGATGGATGTCGCCCTGAAAAACAATTTCGGATTCGGTGGCACCAACGGATCGCTGGTGTTCAAGCGCATCTGAAATACCGCCGTCAAAGCCCATGCACCACGCCCCAGCGGTCAGTTTTCCGTTGGGGCGTTCCCGTTTTTTGGTGTGCTGCATGACGGCGCTCTGGCTGCTGGGTGCGCTGGTTGTCGCCCTGTGGTGTTTTCAGCCAATGCCGCTGCGTTGGCCGCAGGGCTTAGCCATATTTTCGGTGTTGGCTGCAGGCGTTCTCGCGCGCCGTTGGTGGACCCTGCAGGGCCTGGGCACGCTGCGCTGGGACGGCGCGCAATGGGAGTTGGAGGTGCAAGCCGCGCTCAGCACGGGCACGGTGTCGGTGCAAATGGACCTTCAGCAGCACCTGCTGCTGCGCTTGAGTCGGCCTCTACCCGAGGCGCAGGTCTGGTTATGGCTGGAGCAAGCCAGCGACCCGGTGCTCTGGTCCGATCTGCGGCGTGCGGTATATTCCCCGGCCCGTAGCCCCGATGCCGAGCCCAACGTAACGGCAGCTTCATGAACGACAGCGACTCCACCGCCCAGCCCCCCATAGACAGCGACCTGTTGCTGGTGCAACGCACCGTCGCGGGCGATCAACGGGCGTTTGAGCTGCTGGTCATCAAGTACCAAAGGCGCATTCAGCGACTTATCGCACGCATGGTGCGCGATGTCGATCTGGTGGAAGACATCGCCCAGGAAACCTTCATCCGGGCCTACCAGGCGCTGCACCAGTTCCGCGGTGACGCGCAGTTCTACACCTGGCTGTACCGGATTGCGGTGAATACGGCCAAGAAGACCCTGCTCGACATGAAGCGAGATCCGACCGTGCCGGAGGCGGCTCTGAGGGCTTCTGCGGAAGACGATGAAACTAATCTGCCCGGGCTGGAACTAATCGGCACGGAAACACCCGAAACCTTGTTGGCAGCCAAGGATATCGCGAACGCCGTGAATGCGGCGTTGGAGGCTTTGCCCGAGGACTTGCGCCAGGCGCTAACCCTGCGGGAGCTGGATGGTTTGAGCTATGAGGAAATTGCCGAGATCATGGACTGCCCGATCGGCACAGTGCGTTCGCGCATCTTTCGTTCGCGGGAGGCGATCTCGGTGAAGGTCAAACCGCTGCTGGAGCGCAATACGGCCAAGCGATGGTAGCGGCACAAGGAGTTGAAATGACTGATTCTGTGAACAACTGCGAACGGGTTTCGGACCTGATGGATGGTCGCTTGCGCGCGGGCGACTTTTCTGCCGCGGTGCAGGCCGTACAGTCGTCGGGCGCGGCCCGTGAAGCTTGGCACAGTTATCACTTGGTGGGCGATGTGCTGCGCTCTGCTGACCTGGCGACGGGTGCGGACGATGCCGCGTTCCTGAGCCGCTTTCAGGCCCGCGTGCGCCAGCTCGAACCCTTGCCGCAAGACGGCAAACCGGACCGTGTAGTACTCGCTTCCGGTGCGATCGGCCCAATTCATGTGCCGCAGGCCGAAGGTGCGGACGCCGCCAATGACGAGCGCTTTTCCTGGAAGTGGGTAGCGGGTTTTGCCTCCCTGATGCTGGTCGTTGTGGCAGGCTGGAACATGGCGGGTGGCATATCGGTACGGACGACGTCTGCGCAACTGGCCAGCGTGCGCCCGGCAGCGACAGAAGTGCTGGTCGAGTCGGGTAGCGAGGGCCAGCTCATGCTGCGCGATCCGCGCCTGGATCAGTTGCTGATGGCGCATCGGCAGTCGGGCGGCGCGTCGGCGCTGCAGGTGCCGTCGGGCTTTTTGCGCAATGCCACGTTCGAGGTCTCCGGTCCCCAAGTGCAGCCCTGACAGGCCACGCTGTTCCCAATGAAATGTTGACAAGATGAAGCTGAATTCCCGCTTTCTGACGGTGTTGCTCAGTGCCTTGGTCCTGCCAGGGCTGGTGCTGGCACAAGGGGCTTCTGTCGGAGCCGGGACGGCAGAGTTACACAAGCCGGTTGAGCGCAGTCTGGCTCAGTGGCTGCTGCGTATTCACGAAGCCTCGCGCCATGGCGCCTATTCCGGAACCTTTGTCGTGTCTTCCGCCACCGGCGGCATGTCGAGTTCGCGCATCTGGCATGCCTGCGACGGCGATCAGCAGATCGAACGTGTGGAGGCGTTGACAGGAGCCCCCCGAGCCACCTACCGACAGAACGATCAGGTCGTGACTTTCCTGCCGCAGAGCAAACAGGTCATCCAGGAACGGCGCGACTCGCTGCGCCTGTTCCCGGGCCTGCTCAAGACCCATGACACGGCCATTGCGGATTTTTACACGGTGCGTCGCGTGGGCAGTGAGCGTGTCGCTGGCGTGGACGCAGACTTGCTGCTGCTTGAGCCCAAAGACAAGCTGCGCTTTGGCTATCGAATCTGGAGTGAGCGCGACACCGGTCTCGTGGTGAAATTGCAAACCCTGGACAACGACGGACGCACGTTGGAGCAGTCAGCCTTTTCGGAACTGCAGCTGAACGCGCCGGTGAGCATGGCGCAACTGAGCGCGTTGATGCACAACACCCATGGTTACCATGTGGAAAAACTCGAACCCGTCGTCACGTCAGCGCTGGCTGAAGGCTGGATCCTCAAGCCGGTTGTTCCCGGGTTCACCCTGTTGAGTTGCTTGCGTCGGCCGTTCGCTGCCGCGCCCACAACATCGGGTGCTGCAAGCGGCGCGCCAGCGGACTCGGTGCGCACCGTGCAGTGGATCTTTTCTGATGGCCTGGCGTCGGTGTCGCTGTTTGTTGAGCCGCTGGATCGGCGCGGCCCGAACCAGGAGGTTTCCATGATCCTGGGTGCCACTCGGTTGTTGTCGCGTCAGGTACAGGACGGCTGGCTTACCGTGGTGGGCGAGGTTCCGCTGCAAACGCTGCAGATATTTTCCCGCAGCCTGGAGCGGGTCCGGTAGCTGTCGCGCCAAGCGTATCGGCGCGGTCTGATCGATATTAAATTGTTCCGATGAAGGCCTCACCGTGCCCTCGTGTGGTGGGCGAAGCGCTTTTTTGAACGACGCCTCGCAGGCGCATATTTTTAGATGAAAGGTCGATGATGTTGCAAATCAAATGGAAGAATGCCCGTTCCCTGATTCTGGTCGCCGCCCTCGGGGTGGCCAGTGTATTGGCGCTCACGCCCTCTCGGCCGGCAGCGGCGCAAGTGCGTGGTCTGCCGGACTTTACCGAGTTGGTGGAGCAGGTGGGCCCATCGGTCGTGAACATCCGGACGCTGGAAAAGGTGGTCAGCCGAGGTGATTCTGAGGGGGGTGCAGACGAGCAGATGCTGGAATTTTTCCGCCGCTTTGGTCTACCTGCGCCGAACGTGCCAAGGCAGGGACCGCGCTCGCCGCATCCTCAGTTGCAACCGGAAGATCAACCCCGCGGCGTCGGTTCAGGCTTCGTATTGACGTCTGATGGCTTCATTATGACCAATGCCCATGTGGTGGATGGTGCCGACGAGGTCATGGTCACACTCACCGACAAGCGCGAGTTCAAGGCCAGAATCGTCGGCACCGACAAGCGCAGCGATGTGGCCGTCGTGAAGATTGAAGCCACCGGACTGCCAGCCGTCAAGCTCGGCGACGTGGGCCGCCTCAAGGTCGGGGAGTGGGTCATTGCAATTGGGTCACCGTTCGGTCTGGAGAACAGCGTGACCGCCGGTATCGTCAGCGCCAAGCAGCGCGACACGGGTGAATTGCTGCCGCTGATTCAGACCGACGTCGCGATCAATCCCGGCAACTCCGGTGGACCGCTTATCAATATGCGCGGCGAGGTCGTCGGTATCAACAGTCAGATCTATTCCCGCTCCGGCGGCTACATGGGCATTTCCTTCGCCATTCCGATCGATGAAGCGGCACGCGTGAGCGATCAGCTGCGAGCGACGGGGCGTGTGGCGCGGGGACGTCTGGGTGTGCAGGTTGGCCCGGTGAGCAAGGAGTTGGCGGAGTCCATCGGACTGGGCAAGGCACAGGGCGCGTTGGTGGGTGCGGTCGAAGCCGGCACGCCTGCCGAAAAGGCAGGGATCGAGCCCGGTGACATCATCGTCAAATTCAACGGTAAATCCATTGAAAAATCCAGCGACCTGCCGCTGGCCGTGGGCAACACCAAACCGGGTTCACAAACCACTGTGACGGTTTACCGCCGTGGTACGACCAAGGACCTGAACATCACCATCGGCGAGTTCGATCCTGTGAAGGCCGGCAAGAAAGCCGACACCAAGGAGGGCAAGGCGAAGGCCACAGGCGGCCAAGCCTTGGGCCTGACGGTGAGCGAACTGAGCGATGCGCAGAAGAAGGAGCTCAAGCTCAAGGGCGGCGTCAAGGTCGATGCCGTCACAGACAGCGCAGTGCGTGCCGGATTGCGCGAAGGCGATGTGATCATTGGTTTGGGCAACACCGAGGTAGGCAGCGTCAAGGAATTTGAAGCTGCTGCAGGCAAGACCGACAAGAGCAAGACCGTCAGCGTGCTGGTCCGCCGGGGCGATCTGGCCCAATATTTTCTGATTCGACCGGCGCGCTGAGTGCTGACCAAGCCGAAAAGCCCGACTGCTCGGTGGGCTTTTCGGTGTTTGCAGCGTTAAAAAAATGCACGGATGAAAAAATATTTTTTCATGCTCAGGCCTGTTTGAATGTTTGTGTTCACTAACATCGAATTTGAATAACTGCAAAATTGTATAGAATCGGGCACTGTCACAGTTCATTTTCGACATATGGCATATCATAAATCCACGATGTGAGATGCTGGGCTGCGATCAGCCGGTGATCCACAGATCGCCCACAAGTTGTTCAGAACTTGCTCAGAATTATTGTGAATAAGTTGTGAATAAAAAATATGTTGCTGCGCTGCAACGACTCACTTTTAGCCCTTTTGACGCTATGCAACATGGCGTTTTTGCCTACAATGAAGCTCCAACTATCGCAGTTGCCAATGATTGTTGGTTCAGGGCGCGTCATTTTTGACGCGCCCTTTTTTCTTGTTCGCGCTGTTTGAATTCAATTACTTAAAGCCCTTCGTTGATGAATCACATCAGAAATTTTTCCATCATTGCGCACATTGACCATGGCAAATCCACGCTCGCCGATCGTCTCATCCAGCGCTGCGGTGGTCTCGCGGAGCGCGAGATGGAGGCTCAGGTTCTGGACTCGATGGATATCGAAAAAGAACGTGGGATAACCATCAAGGCACAGACTGCAGCACTGCGCTACAAGGCGCTTGATGGACAGATCTACAACCTCAATTTGATCGACACGCCGGGCCACGTTGACTTCTCGTACGAGGTGTCGCGCTCTCTGTCCGCATGCGAAGGCGCGCTGCTTGTGGTCGACGCGAGTCAGGGCGTGGAAGCTCAGACCGTGGCCAATTGCTACACCGCACTCGAACTCGGTGTGGAGGTCGTTCCGGTGCTGAACAAGATGGATCTGCCCAACGCTGATCCAGACAACGCCAAAGTGGAAATCGAGGACGTGATCGGCATCGACGCGACGGATGCGATTCCCTGCTCTGCCAAGACCGGCATGGGCATCGACGAAATTCTCGAAGCCGTGGTGGCGCGCATTCCGCCGCCACGCGGCAACCCGGATGGACCCTTGCGTGCCATGATCGTGGACAGTTGGTTTGATAACTACGTGGGCGTGGTGATGCTGGTGCGTGTGGTCGACGGCCGGGTCGGCAAGGGCGAACGCATCAAGATGATGGCCTCGGGCGCAACCTACAACGCCGACAGCCTGGGTGTGTTCACTCCGGCGAACGAGCCGCGCCAATCGCTGGAAGCCGGCGAGGTGGGCTACATCATTGCCGGCATCCGCGAACTGCAGGCGGCCAAGGTGGGCGACACCATCACCCTGATCAAGCTGGGCACCGGTGGCGCGGCCTTCACCGCCACTGAAGCACTGCCGGGCTTCAAGGAAATTCAGCCTCAGGTATTTGCCGGTCTCTACCCCACGGAAGCAAATCAGTACGAAGGCCTGCGCGACAGTCTGGAGAAGCTCAAGCTCAACGATTCCTCGCTGCACTATGAACCCGAGGTCTCGCAGGCGCTGGGATTTGGCTTTCGCTGCGGCTTCCTGGGTCTGCTGCACATGGAGATCGTGCAGGAGCGACTTGAGCGCGAATTCGACCAGGACCTGATCACCACCGCGCCCAGCGTGGTCTACCAAGTCGTCAAGTCCGACGGCACGGTGATGCTGGTGGAGAATCCGTCCAAGATGCCCGATCAGGGCCGAACCGAAGAGGTGCGCGAACCCATCGTCACAGTGCACCTGTACATGCCCCAGGAGTACGTGGGCGCAGTCATGACGCTGGCCAATCAGAAGCGGGGCTTGCAAATGAACATGGCCTACCACGGCCGCCAGGTGATGCTGACCTACGAGATGCCGCTGGGCGAGATCGTGCTGGACTTCTTCGACAAGCTCAAGTCGGTGAGCCGCGGCT
>CAIKVZ010000267.1 GCA_903830985.1 uncultured beta proteobacterium | reverse complement strand
GGCCGCACCGGTCTGAATGGCGGCGGCAATTTCTTGCATTCGCGCATTGCCCGCGTCCTGGGAAAGAATCCAACTGCGTGTCCAAAAACCGTAGCCCACGGCAATGAAACCGCAAACAAGCGCCAAAATGAGCGCTGAATTGCCAGCCATAAGAATCTCCTAACTTGTGTTGTTTCGCTCGGGAAGGAACAGCGCGCGCATAAGGCGAGAAGCTCCCGCTGCGTTGCTTCCTCGCGGCTCCGCGGCAGGTGAACTGCGCGATGCCGCCGATTGGCCAACCCGCAGAATGTAACGTGAAAAACACAGGAATCCAGAGGGAGAAAGGGGTGAGTAAGTAAAATGAGGGTTAATACCGATCGGTTCCTGATCTACCTCAATACAAAGAAGCCAACATGTCACTTGATAACGTCACCCCTGGTAAGAACGTCCCTGAATCATTCAACGTCATCATCGAAATCCCGATGAATGCCGACCCCGTGAAGTACGAAGTGGACAAAGCCACCGGCGCCATCTTTGTCGACCGCTTCATGAGCACGGCGATGCACTACCCGACGAATTACGGCTATGTGCCCAAGACCATTTCGGGCGACGGCGACCCGGTTGACGTGTTGGTTATTACGCCTGTGCCGCTGATTCCCGGCGTGGTCGTGACCTGTCGCGCCATCGGCATCCTGAAGATGGAAGACGAAGCCGGCATGGACGGCAAGGTGCTGGCCGTGCCCATCGACAAGGTGCTGTCGTTGTACACCCGTTGGCAAAAGCCGGAGGACTTGAGCCCGGTTCGCCTCAAGACCATTGCCCACTTCTTTGAGCACTACAAGGATCTGGAAGACGGCAAGTGGGTGAAGATCCTGGGCTGGGAAGGCCCGGAGTCGGCCCGCCAGGAAATTCTGGAAGGCATCGAGAACTACAACAAGGACCATGCCGGCGAGGCATGAGAATTTGAGGGCGGGTTGACTCGATCAACCCGTTCTTTGGGTGGTGCCGGCTTCAGTCTTCCGGCGCTTTCGTTTCCCGATGCCGGGCGGCCAGCTTCTGCTGCGTGGCGGGAGGCACCTGCGCATAGTGAGAAAAAACGATGCTGTAGGAGCCCTGGCCACCGGTCAGTGACTTCAGGCGCGACTGGTATTCCCCCAACTCAGCCAGCGGCACCAAACCGCTGATACCCACCGTGGCCAGTCCCCGGGGTTGTGTGCCGGTGACGTGTCCGCGTTTGCTGGCCAAGTCGCCGGTCAAGTCACCAATGGATTGCTCCGGGGCAATCACGTCGATGTCTACCATCGGTTCCAGAACGATCGGAGTCGCGGCGCGTATCGCGTCCATGGTGGCCTTGCGTCCCGCCGCCACAAAAGCGATTTCCTTGCCATCGACGGCGTGCGTCTTGCCGTCGTAGACCGTGACCCGCAGGTCGTGCACCGGATAGCCGGCAACGACGCCTTCGGCCAGCGCCTGGCGCACGCCTTTTTCCACCGCCGGGATGAATACGCCAGGGATGGCGCCACCCTTGACAACGTCGACAAACTCAAAGCCCGCGCCTCGTTCCAGTGGCTCGATGCGCAGGGACACTTCACCAAACTGGCCGGCTCCGCCGCTTTGCTTTTTGTGCCGGCAGTGGCCATCGGCGTTGCCGGTGATGGTCTCGCGGTAAGCAATCTGTGGCGGTGTGCAGTCCAGTTCCAATTTGAACTGCTGTTGCAAGCGCGAGAGTTTGGCGCGCAGGTGCATTTCGCCCAATCCCCGAATCACTGTTTCGTTGGTCACCGGATGGCGCTCCACCTTGAAGCATGGGTCCTCCAGTTCGAGCTTGTGCAGCACGTCGTACAGCCGTTGTTCGTCGCCCTTGCGTCGGGTTTGCACTGCCAGTCCCTGCATGGGCAGGGGGAACTCCAGGGGTTTGAGGTGGATATGGTCCTCGTCGTGCGAGTCGTGTAGCACACAGTCGAAGTCAATCTCGTCCACCTTGGCCACTGCGCCCATGTCACCCGGTACCAGCGCCTCGACCTCGACGTAGTCCTTGCCCTGCAAACGGTACAGATGATTGACCTTGAAGGGCCGGCGCGAGTCGCCGACAAACAGCTGTGCGTCACGGCGCACGGTTCCTTGGTGCACGCGAAACACGCCGAGCTTGCCCATGAAGGGGTCGCTGATGATCTTGAAAACATGGGCCAGAACATGAAGGTCGGCGTCGGGCACGGCTTGAAACGCCTGCGTTTCGGCAGCTACTGCTGCCCGAAAGAACGGTGGCGGGTTGCCCTCGAGCGGGCTGGGCGCGAGTTGCGCCAGCGCATCGAGCAACTGCGGCACACCGGCACCGGTCTTGGCAGAGACGAAGAGGATGGGAATCAGGTGGCCGTCGCGCAGTGCTTTCTCGAACAGCGTGTGCAGTTCGGCCGGCTCTG
>CAIKVZ010000266.1 GCA_903830985.1 uncultured beta proteobacterium | reverse complement strand
TGGGCGAGATGGCGGGGCGGCGCGATCGCCTGGCAGGCAAGCTGCAGGTGCGCCGCGGTGTCTGCGCCGACGAGGCGAAGAAGCAACCGCTCAACTGGTACAAGGGTGCGCAGGGCTGAAGTGCTGTAGCGCAACCCCCGCTGCGGCGCGGTACCGCAAACGGACCCCGAACAAGCTCTGGCATTGCGATCAGGCACTCCAGGCAGGTCGTGCCGCCAGGGCACTCCGCTTCGTTCATGTCCCCCGACGACCGCGGTTCCTGCCGGCCCCTGAATTCATTAACGCGAGTTCGCCAAGGTCACCATTGAGCGTTCGCTGCTCGCAGCCAAAGCTGGCAAAGATCAGGCGTTCTGCCGGTACTGCACGTCCGACAGCAGACGTGTCATTTCCTTTTTCACCACGCCATAGCACTCGCAGCAGCGTGACTCCAGTCCCTGGCGGTTGAGCACCGAGATGTGGCCGCGCCGGTAGCTGATGACGCCGGCCTGCTGTAGCTTTCCGGCGGCTTCGGTGACGCCTTCTCGGCGCACGCCCAGCATGCTGGCCACCAATTCCTGCGTCATGACCAACTCCTGCGCGGGCAGGCGGTCCAGCGTGAGCAGCAGCCAGCGGCACAGTTGCTGTTCCACGCAGTGGTGCCGGTTGCAGACGGCGCCTTGCGCGCTCAGCGTCAGCAGGGCCTGGGTGTAGCGCAGCAGGATGCGCTGAAACAGGCCGGCTCGATCGAACGCCTGCTTCAGCAGATGGCGCTCCAGCCGGTAGCCGTGACCGGCCGTTTGCACCATGGCCGACGAAGACGTGGTACCGCCGCCCATGAAAAGCGAAACCCCGACCATGCCTTCGTTGCCGACACCGGCAGTTTCGGCCGAGGCGCCGGACTCTGTCACATAGTGCAGCGAGACGATGGCGGTGGTGGGAAAGAAGGCGTGACGCAACTGCACGCCAGGCTCGTAGAGCATGCTGCCCAGCGGCATGGCCACCAGCTCCAGATCACCCACCAGGAGTTCGTACTCCTGGGTGGGCAGGGCGGCCAGCAGATGGTTCTGATTCGGACTATGGGGAGTGGACATCGTTGGCCGTCAGTTCAGCTTGCGGTCTTGATTTCCGCGCCGATGCCGCGGTAGCCGGTGAAGCGACAACCAAGGTCGAACATCGGCTCGCCGCTGACGCGGAATTCCTGTTTCGAGCCATCGGTGTTCACGCGGCTGAAGACAAAGTCCAAGAAGGGCTCGCGCGCCGCAATCTTGGCGCGCAGTGCCTCGCGTTGCGCCTCGTTCCAGCAGATGGTTTCGCCTTCGTGCTTCTCGCCCAGGAAGTCGGTGAGCCGGATGCCCAGCATCTCTTCGACCGGGCCCGAGACCCGGGTGAAGCTGCCGAGCTCGTTCTGTTCCCAGTACCAGTCGGAGGCGAGCTCGGTCAGGCTGCGAAAGCGCGCTTCGCTTTCGCGCAATTCGGCCGTTCGTTGCTGCACCGTGAGTTCGAGCAACTGGTTGTACTGCTCCAGCTTTTTGTGCAGCAGACGGACTTCGAGCATGTTGTGGATGCGCGTCTTCACCTCCAGCAGGTCGAATGGCTTGCTGACGAAGTCCTTGGCGCCGGCTTGCAGCGCGCGCAGCTTGTGACCGGGCTGGGCCGTGAGCACGATCACCGGCAGGTAGTCGTCGGTCTGCTGGGCCTTGAGTCCCTCCATCACTTCGAAGCCGTCCAGCACCGGCATCTGCAGGTCCAGCAGTATCAGGTCGTAGTGATTGGCGCGGTGCAATTCGCAAACTTCCGTCGGCGCCAGCGTGGCGCTGACATGGGTGTAGCCGGCACCCGCCAGCAGTTGCTCCAGCAGGGCGATGTTGGACGCCTGATCGTCAACGATCAGGATGCTGGCGTTGAGGATTTCGTTGGCACTGAGCATCATGGTTTTTCTTCTTGCCGGGACATGCCCGCGTCGGTTGGTAAAAGTTGCAGGGCCGAGTCCAGCGCTTCCATGAACTCGGTGACCTTGATCGGTTTCGTGAGGTAACGCAGAAAGCCCGCTTCCAGACCCTTCTCCACATCGCGTGGCATGGCGTTGGCGCTGAGGGCCAGCACCGGAATGTGCCTGGTGGTGGGGTCATCGCGCAACATGTTCAGCGCCTGCAGTCCGCTGATGCCGGGCAGGTTGATGTCCATCAGGATCAGATCGGGCAGGTGCTGGCGCGCCAAAGCCACGCCGCGGCTACCGTCCTCGGCGCCAAGCAGGCGCATCTCGGGGCGTCGGGCAATCAGTTGCTCCACCAGTTGCATATTGGCCCGATTGTCTTCAATGTACAGCAGGGTACGCCTGGCTGCGTCCTGCGGCAACGTCATGGCCAAGGCTGCCTGCGGGTCATGCGCGTCCTCGAGCAGGGTGTGCGGCTCGGCAAGATTGAGCTCAAACCAAAATACGCTGCCCTGACCGACGGTGCTGTCCACGCCGATGGCGCCGCCCATCAGTTCGATCAGGCGCTTGCTCACCACCAGGCCTATGCCGGTGCCCTCCTCGGAACCGGCCTCCTGTCCCAGGCGGTTGAAGGGTTGAAACAATTGAATGAGCTTTTCCTGCGGCAGGCCGTCGCCGGTGTCGCGCACGCTGACGCGCAAGCACCGCTGCGCAGTGACGCGGCAGTTCACTTCGACGCTGCCGCCTTCGTGGTTGTATTTGATGGCGTTGGACAGCAGGTTGATCAGCACCTGCTTGAGCCGCGTGCGGTCACTGTGCACGAAGGTGATCTCACCCACCGGTGCGAACAGCATGTGCACGCCACGTTTTTGCGCCTGCGGCTCGATCATGGCCTGGCAATCCTGCAGCAGGTCGGCCAGCGCGGTGGGCTCCAGCGAGAGCGACAGCTTGCCTGATTCGATCAGCGCCAGATCCAGTATTTCATTGATCAGCTCGAGCAGGTACCAGCCAGCTTGCAGGATCTGGTCGATGCTGGATTTTTGGCTGGCCGTGGGCGCGGGCGTGCCCGATTCCATGAGTTGCGCGAACCCCAGGATGGCGTTGAGTGGCGAACGCAATTCGTGGCTCATGCTGGAGAGGAAATCGGACTTGGCCAGATTGGCCTTTTCTGCGACGAACTTGGCTTGCCCCAGCGCGATGTTGTTCTCCTGCAAGGCCTGGTCCAGGCGCTTGCGCTCGGTGACGTCGCGCGCCGCAGCCACCACGCCCTGGAGCCTGCGGTCGCGGTCATAGAAGGTGGTGGCGTTGTACGACACCACCGTCTCCACGCCGTCGCGGGCTCGCGCCGTGAGCTCGTAGTTGCGCACTTTCTTTTCCTGCAGCACCAGCTTGATGGCGGCTTCAGCGCGCTCGGGGTCGGTGAAGTAATTCTTGAAGGGCGCGCCGATCAGCTCGTCGCGCGTGCAGCCAGTGAGCTCCTCCATGGGCTTGTTGGCATCGGTGATGATGCCCACCGGATCCGTGGTGATGAGCGCGTCGATGTTGGATTCGATCAGCGAGCGGGTGTAGAACTGCTGGTCGCGCAGGCGTTGGTCGAGCTTTTTCTGATCGGCTTCGACCTGTTTGCGCGCCGTGTTGTCGGTGCCGATCAGCAGGTAACCGATGATGCCGTCCTGCGCGTCGCGCAGCGCCGTGACCGAGACGATGGCAGGGAAGCGGCTGCCGTCCTTGCGGATGTAGGTCAGTTCATAGATGTCCTCGATGCCGC
>CAIKVZ010000265.1 GCA_903830985.1 uncultured beta proteobacterium | reverse complement strand
TGCTCGTTGCGAAAGGCCTGCAGCACGCGCGGCTGCAGCTTGTCCTGACAGTAGGCCTGCGCCGCCTCGCGCACCATGCGCTCCTCGTCGCTCAGTTGTTGTTCCAGCAGGAACGGGTCCTGCCATTGAAATGCTGCGTGCTTGGAGGTGGACATGAGGTGCTCGTGAAGAAGTTGAACAAGAACGGGTTTTCAGGCCGGCGCGGCGTGGACGGCCCAGGGCTTCAGCGCAGCCTGCAGGTCGTCAGGGATGGCGATGGCGCAGCCCCGGTCCATGTCGGTGGTGACCAGCACCTGGCGCAGTTGCAGGCGCGCACCGTCGGCGCCGCGCACACCGATGTCCAGGGCGATGGAACTGCGCCCCAAGCGCGCCAAGCGCAGGCCGAATGTGATGTCTTCGCCCATGCGGCTGGGCGCGTTGAAGTCGCACTGCAGCGACACCGTGGGCAGACCGATGCGCCGGGCCATGATCACTTCGGTGTAGTCAATGCCCAGGCCGTCGTTGAACCAGTCCTCGATGAAGCCGTTGAGCAGCACGAAGTACTGCGGGAAGAAGACGATGCCCGCCGGGTCGCAGTGTGCGAAGCGCACGGCATAGGACCGGGTGAACAGCGGCCGCGCCGGGTCTTCGTTCCAGGCAAAGGGCGCGGTGCCCCTCATGTCATCACTTCCCCGCCGCTGACGGAAATTGATTGTCCGTGGATCGCCGAAGCGCCCTGGCCGCAGAGCCAGAGTACGGTGTCGGCCACTTCCTCGGGCTGCACGATGCGTCCCTGCGGATTGCCGGCGGCAAAGCTGGCGCGCGCTTCCTGCTCGCTGCGCCCGGTCTTGGCGACCACGTTGGCAATGCTCTCGCGCAGGATGTCGGTCTCGGTGTAGCCCGGGCAGACGGCGTTCACGGTGATGCCTTTTTTCGCCACCTCCAGCGCCAGCGCGCGCGTGAGGCCGATCACGCCGTGCTTGGCCGCGCAATAGGCCGACACATAGGCGTAGCCCACCAGCCCCGCCGTGCTGACCACGTTGACGACGCGGCCCCAGCCTGCCGCCAGCATGTCGGGCAGGGCGGCCTGGGTGCACAGCATCGTTCCCGTGAGGTTCACCGCCAGCATCTGCTGCCAGAGTTGGGCGTCGGTCTTCAAAAAGGGTGCGCTGCTCGCCTGGCCCGCGCAGTTGATGAGCAGGGCCACGGGGCCGAAGCGCGCGCGCGCAGCGTCAAAGGCCGCCGCCACCTGGGCCGCGTCTGACACGTCGGCGCAGACACTGTGCAGGCTATCGGATGATGCGTCCATCAGCTCCTGCGCCATTCCCGGCTTGCGCCCCAGCACCGTGACCTGGGCCCCGGCGGCGAGCAACTGGATCGCCACCGCGGCGCCGATGCCGCGCGTGCCGCCCGTGATCAGGGCGTGTTTCCCGGCCAGGCTTGTCGAGAGAGTCACGGCGCTCAGTCCTCGGCCTTGCGCGGTGCCGCGGCCGCAGCGGCCTGGGCTTTTTCGCGCTGGAAGTTGGCTTCCATCTGGGGCTTGGCGGACGCATATGGCGCTGGCCAGGTGACGGCCGTGTAGCCGATCTTCGCGGCTTCGGTCAGCGTCCAGGCCGGGTTCGCCAGGTGCGGGCGCGCTACGGCGCACAGGTCGGCGCGGCCCGCCGCGATGATGCTGTTCACATGGTCGGCCTCGCTGATGGCGCCCACGGCGATGGTGGCGATGCCGGCCTCCTGGCGGATGCGGTCGGCAAAAGGCGTCTGGAACATGCGGCCATAGACCGGCTTTTCCTGCTTGCTGACCTGGCCGGAAGAGCAGTCGATCAGGTCGGCGCCGGCGGCCTTGAAGGCGCGGGCGATCTGTACCGCGTCGTCCGGCGTGATGCCGCCTTCGACCCAGTCGGTGGCCGAGATGCGCACCGACATCGGGCGCTGCTCGGGCCAGGCCGCGCGCACGGCGGCGAAGACCTCCAGCGGGTAGCGCAGGCGGTTCTCCAGGCTGCCACCAAACTCGTCGCTGCGCTGGTTGGTGAGCGGCGAGATGAAGCTCGACAGCAGGTAGCCGTGGGCGCAGTGCAGCTCCAGCCAGTCCACGCCGATGGCGGCGGCCGACTTCGTGCTGGCGACAAAGGCCGCGGTCACGCGGTCCATGTCGGCGCGCGTCATCTCATGCGCCGTCTGGCTCACGCCTTTGATGTACTGCTGGGGCGAGGCCGAGATCAAAGGCCAGTTGCCTTGAGTGAGCGGCTGGTCTATGCCTTCCCAGGCCAGACGCGTCGAGCCCTTGGCGCCGGCGTGGCCGATCTGCATGGCGAATTTGGCGTCGGAGTTGGCATGCACCCAGTCGACGATGCGCTTCCAGGCGCTGGCCTGCTCGGGCGTGTACAGACCCGGGCAGCCCGGGGTGATGCGCGCGTCGGCGCTGACGCAGGTCATCTCGGCGAAGACCATGGCAGCACCTCCCATGGCACGCGCGCCCAGGTGCACCAGATGGTAGTCGCCGGCCACGCCGTTGGTGGCCGAGTACTGCGCCATGGGCGAGACCACGACGCGGTTCTTCAAGGTGAGGCTGCGCACGGTGTAGGGCGTGAACATCGGGGGCGGGGCTGCCTGATCCGGTGCCAGCTTGACGCCGGCGCGCTCGGCAAACCAGCGCTCGAAGCCGCCGAGCCACTTGGCGTCGCGCAGGCGCAGGTTCTCGTGGCTGATGCGCTGGCTGCGCGTCAGCATGGAGTACATGAACTGCGGCGCCTCCAGCTGGTCGCAGTAGCGCTCGCCGCAGACCTCGAACCAGGCCATGGCGTTCCAGGCGGCGTTCTGCAGGCGCAGCACGTCAATGTTGCGCAGCGCCTGGTAGCGTGCCAGCACGGCCGGGATGTGCTCCGGTGTGTCGCCAAGCTCGCCGAACTGGCGCGTGAGTTCGATCGCGTCCTCGATCGCCAGCTTGGTGCCGGAGCCGATGGCGAAGTGCGCCGTGTGCACGGCGTCGCCCATCAGCACCACATGGCTTTGGCCATTGAACAGTGACCACTGCTGGCACTTGACCTGCTGGAACTTGAGCCAGGCCGAGCCGCGCAGATGGCGCGCATTCGTCATGAGTGCCTCGCCTTGCAGATTCTCGGCAAACAACTTCTCGCAGAAGGCGATGGACTGTGCCTGGTCCGCCTGGTCCAGGCCGTGGGCCAGCCAGACATGCTCGGGACACTCGACGATGAAGGTCGTGGTGGACTCGTCGAACTTGTAGATGTGCGCCTGGAACCAGCCGTGCTCGGTCTTCTCGAACAAAAAGGTGAAGGCCTCGTAGTTCTTGTGCGTGCCCAGCCAGATGTAGCGGTTCGGGCGCACCACGATCTCGGGCTTGAAGACCTCCTCGTAGCGCGCGCGGATGCCGGAGAAGATGCCATCGCTGGCGATGATCAGGTCGGCCTCGGGGTAGGCGGCGTCGGAGTCCGCATGGGTTTCGAACACCAGCTTCACGCCCAGCTGCTCGCAGCGCTGCTGCAGGATGTTGAGCAGCTTCTTGCGCCCGATGCCGACAAAGCCGTGGCCCCCGGAGCGAATCACCTCGCCCTTGAATTCCAGTTCGATGTCGTCCCAGTGGTTGAAGGAGCGGGCGATCTCGGCGGCGGTTACCGGGTCCCAGACGCGCATGTTGTCCATGGTGGCATCGGAGAACACCACGCCCCAGCCAAAGGTGTCGTAGGGCTTGTTCTGCTCGACCACGGTGATGTCGTGGGCCGGGTTTTGCAGCTTCATCAGCAGGCCGAAGTAAAGACCGGCGGGGCCGCCGCCAATGCAGACTATGTTCATGGGAACTCCTGAGGGTGGAGGCCGCGCCGGAATACCCGCCGCGGCCGGAAAATCTTTCCGGTTAAATACTTTAACCCTAAAGCACTTTACCGATTCGAGTCGACCCTGTCAACGGGGGAAAGCGGGCGTTGACAAAATATGTTTTATGTTTAAACTATTTTCCACTAAACAAGATTTGCCACAAGGAAAGCCCATGGACAAGGAAGCCCGTTTGAACGGCACGACGCCGGCCGAGCACCCGGAAGCCCTGCGCCTGTGGCTGCGCATGCTCACCTGCACCCAGCTGATCGAGACCGAGGTCAGGGCCGGCCTGCGCGACGACTTCGCCACCACCTTGCCGCGCTTTGACCTGATGGCCCAGCTCGAGCGGTCTACCGACGGGCTGAAGATGAACGAGCTGTCGCGCCGCATGATGGTCACCGGCGGCAACGTCACCGGCATCACGGACCAACTGGTGGCTGAAGGGCTGGTGCAGCGCGTGGCCGTGCCCGACGACCGCCGCGCCTACCGCGTCAAGCTCACGGCCAAGGGCCGCCGCCAGTTCGGCGAGATGGCGCACGCGCACGAAGCCTGGATCGTGAGCGCCTTCTCCGGCCTGAACGAGAAAGAGATCGCGACCCTGCACCGCCTGCTGGGCAAGGTCAAGGAACACAGCCTGAACCCCGTCAACCCAACCCAAGAGACCGCATGAAACACTTTATCGGCGCTGGCAATCCCATGCGCGCCCAGTTCGACGCCACCGCCCCCTACCAGGCGCGCCACTTCGACTGGCGCTTTGACGCCGGCGTGGCCACCATCACGCTGAACCGCCCCGAGCGCAAGAACCCGCTGACCTTCGACTCCTACGCCGAATTGCGCAATCTCTTTGAGGCGCTGAAGTACTCCACCGACGTCAAGGCCGTGGTGCTGGCCGGCGCCGGCGGCAACTTCTGCTCGGGCGGCGACGTGCACGAGATCATCGGCCCGCTCACCCAAATGAGCATGCCCGAGATGCTGGAATTCACCCGCATGACGGGCGACCTGGTGAAGACCCTACGCAACTGCCCGCAGCCCATCATCGGCGCCATCGACGGCATCTGCGCCGGCGCCGGCGCGATGATGGCCCTGGCCTGCGACATGCGCTTTGGCACGCCCGGCGCCAAGACCGCTTTTCTGTTCACCCGCGTGGGCCTCGCCGGCGCCGACATGGGGGCCTGCGCCCTGTTGCCGCGCGTCATCGGCCAGGGACGCGCCAGCGAGCTGCTGTTCACGGGCCGCGCCATGAACGCCCAGGAAGGCCTGGCCTGGGGCTTTTTCAACGCCCTGCACGACAGCGCCGAACTGCTGGGCCGGGCCCAGGCCCTGGCCGCCGAGCTGGCCGCGGGACCGACCTTTGCCCAGGGCATGACCAAGACCATGCTGCAGCAGGAATGGGCCATGACCATAGAGCAGGCGATCGAGGCCGAGGCCCAGGCCCAGGCGATCTGCATGCAGACCGGGGACTTCAAGCGCGCCTATGAGGCCTTCTCGGCCAAGCAAAAACCTGTTTTCGAAGGGAACTGAGATGAGCGCTGCGCCTGCCCTGAACCATCTCGAATTGCCGTTCTTCAACGCCGGCCACCAGACGCTGGGGCGCGAGCTCGCCGCCTGGGTGGCGCAGCAACAGGTGGACGAGCGCGACGACCGCGCGGCCTGCCGAGAATGGGTGCGCCGGCTGGGCGAGGCCGGCTGGCTGCGCTACTGCGTGCCGGCCGAGTTCGGCGGCGCGCTGCCCGAGCTGGATTCCCGCGCCCTCGTGATCCTGCGCGAAACCTTGGCCTACCACTCACCGCTGGCCGACTTTGCCTTTGCCATGCAGGGTCTGGGCAGCGGCGCCATCACCCTGGCCGGCACACCGGCGCAAAAGCAGCGCTACCTGGGCGCCGTGGCGCAGGGCAAGATGCTGGCGGCCTTTGCCCTGAGCGAGGCCGACGCAGGATCGGACGCCGGCGCCATGGCGACGCGCGCCACTTTTTCGGGCGACGCGGTGACGATTGACGGCAGCAAGACCTGGATCAGCAACGGCGGCATCGCCGACTATTACTGCGTGTTTGCCAAGACCGAGCCGAAGGCCGGCACGCGCGGCATCACGGCCTTCATCGTCGACGCCAACACGCCCGGGCTGGACGACTCCGACCACATCGAAGTGATGGCGCCGCACCCGCTGGCCACGCTGCAGTTCACGCAATGCACCATCCCTGCCAGCGCGCAACTCGGTGAACTGAACGGCGGCTTCAAGCTGGCCATGCGCACGCTGGACATCTTTCGCGCATCCGTCGCCGCAGCCGCTTTGGGCATGGCGCGGCGGGCCCTGGCCGAAGCCATCTCCTACGCGCAGAACCGGCCCATGTTCGGCCAGCGCCTGGCGGACTTCCAGCTGACGCAGGCCAAACTGGGCGAGATGGCGGCCCTGATCGACGCCGGTGCCATGCTGACCTACCGCGCCGCCTGGCTGCGCGACTGCGTCGGCACGGAGGACCCCGCCGCGGCCCAGGCCTATACGGCAGCCGCCGCCATGGCCAAGATGTGCGCCACCGAGAACGCGCAGCGCGTCATCGACATGGCGTTGCAGATGCACGGCGGCATGGGCGTCAAGGTGGGCAGCAAGATCGAGAGCCTGTACCGCGACATCCGCTCCCTGCGCATCTACGAGGGCGCCACCGAAGTGCAGCAGCTGATCATCGGCAAGTCCGTGCTCAAGGCGGCTGCGAAACAAGCCTGAAGGGAAAGCCATGTCCACCTCCGCCCAGACCGACCGCTTTGTGCACGAGCAGTTGCCGCCGCTGGCGCAGTGGCCCGAGCTGCTGTACGGCACGCCCGAGCTGCAGGCGCTGCAGCAAACGCCCCAGCTCAATCTGGTGCATGAACTGCTGGACCGGGCGGAAGAAAAAGGATTTTCCGATCGACCCCTGCTGCGCTCGCCCACGCGCACGCTGAGCTACGCCCAGACGCGCGCCCAGGTGGACCGCATGGCCCAGGTGCTGCAGCAGGATTTCGGTCTGGTCCCCGGCAACCGCGTGCTGCTGCGCGGTGGCAATTCCATCGCCATGGCGCTGGCCTGGCTGGCCGTGGTGAAGTGCGGCCTGATCGCAGTGGCCACCATGCCGCTGTTGCGCGCCAAGGAACTGGGCGAGATCATCGCCAAGGCGCAACCGGCACTGGCGCTGTGCGACGCCAAGCTGCTGGAGGAGCTGCAACTGGCGCAGGTGCAGCAGCCGGTATTGAAAACCATTGTTCCCTTCCAAGACGACGCGAACCCGGCTTCCCTGGAGTCCCTGGCGGCGCAAAAGACGGGACTCACCAGCGCCTGTGCCACTGCGGGAGACGACATCGCGCTGCTGGTCTTCACCTCGGGCACGACCGGCAAGCCCAAGGCCGCGGTGAGCACGCACCTCGACGTGCTGGCGGCCTGTGAAACCTGGCCGCGCCATGTGCTCAAAGCCCGCGCCGACGACATCGTCATGGGTTCGCCGCCGCTGGCGTTTTCCTTTGGGCTGGGCGGGCTGCTGATCTTCCCGATGTGGGCCGGGGCATCGGTCTACTTCCCCGACATCCCCTATACGCCGCAGGCCATGGCGCAGCTGATCTTCGACACCGGCGCCACCATCTGCTACACCGCGCCGACCTTTTACCGCCAGCTCGCGGCCTGCATGCAGGAGCAGGCCGAGCAGCGAGGTGAAGCGTCCAAACTGCGTCTGTGCGTCAGCGCCGGAGAAGGCCTGCCCGATGCGACGCGCCAGCTGTGGAAACAGGCCACGGGCATCGAACTGCTCGATGGCATTGGCGCGACCGAAATGTTCCACATCTTTGTCTCGTCGCCACCCGACGCGGTGCGGCGCGGCGCCATCGGCCGTGTGGTGCCCGGCTACGTGGCGAAGGTGGTGGACCCAGCGGGCAAGGAACTGCCGCGCGGCAGCGTGGGACGCCTGGCCGTCAAGGGCCCGACCGGCTGCCGCTACATGGGCGACGCACGCCAGACCGACTACGTGCAGGACGGCTGGAACTACCCCGGCGACGCCTTCCTGCAGGACAAAGACGGCTACTTCTTCTACCAGTCACGTGCCGACGACATGATCATCACGGCCGGCTACAACGTCGGCGCACCCGAGGTGGAGGACGCCTTGCTGAGGCACCCGGCGGTGGCAGAGTGCGGCGTCATCGGCCGCCCCGACGAGGCGCGCGGCATGATCGTGAAAGCCTTCTGCGTGCTCAAGCCCGGACTGCATGGCGACGCGGCCCTGGTGCACGAACTGCAGGACCATGTCAAGGCCAGCATCGCGCCTTTCAAATACCCGCGCGAGATCGAGTTCGTGGACGCCCTGCCACGCACCGAGACCGGAAAACTTCAACGCTTCAGGCTCAAACAACTATGAAAACATTGCAACCGCCCGGCTGGGCCCAGGCTCGCGGCTATGCCAACGGCGTCGCGGCGCGCGGCACGCAGATCTTTGTCGGCGGCCAGATCGGCTGGAACGCGCAGCAGCAGTTCGAGTCCGACGACTTCATCGCCCAGACGGCGCAGACGCTGCGCAACGTGCTGGCGGTGCTGCACGAAGCCGGCGCCGGCCCTCAGCACATGGCGCGCATGACCTGGTACGTGGTGGACCGCGTCGAGTACAACGCGCGACTGAAGGAACTGGGGCAGGTGTACCGCGAAGTGATGGGGCGCAACTTTCCGGCCATGAGCTGCGTACAGGTGGCGGGCCTGATGGAAGAGCGCGCCAAGGTGGAGATCGAGGTCACGGCCGTATTGCCGGATTGAAGGATGAGCCGCATGAAGACACTCTTTGATTGCCAGCAACTCGACCTGCAGGACCCGTTGCGCCCACTGCGCGCGCAATTCGAACTGCCGCCGGGCGTGGTCTACCTGGACGGAAACTCCCTGGGCGTGCTGCCCCGCTCCACGGCCGCGCGCGTTGCCGAAGTGGTGACGCAGGAATGGGGCCAGGGGCTGATCCGCTCCTGGAACAGCGCGGGCTGGTTCAACCTGCCGCAGCGCCTGGGTGATCAAATCGCCACGCTGGTGGGTGCCGGTCCGGGCGAAGTCGTGGCCACCGACAGCACTTCCATCAACCTCTTCAAGGTGCTGAGCGCGGCCCTGTCCATCGTGGTGCAGGACGCGCCCGCGCGCCGTCGTGTGCTGAGCGAACGCAGCAATTTCCCCACCGACCTGTACATCGCCCAGGCCTTGTGTCAGGAGCGCGGCTTCACCCTGGAACTGGTGGAAGAACATGAGATCGCCGGCCGGATGGGCCCGGACCTGGCCCTGCTGATGCTCACCCATGTGAACTACCGCACCGGCGCCATGCACGACATGGCGGGGCTCACCGCCGCAGCGCACGCCGCGGGCGCGCTCACGGTTTGGGATCTGGCGCACAGCGCCGGCGCGGTGCCGGTGGCGCTGAACGCCGCAAAGGCCGACTTCGCGGTGGGCTGCGGCTACAAATACCTCAACGGCGGCCCCGGCGCGCCGGCCTTTGTCTGGGTGAACCCGGTGCACGCCGAGCGCTTCTGGCAACCGCTGGCCGGCTGGTGGGGACACGCCGCGCCCTTTGAATTCAGTCCCGAGTACCGGCCCGCGCCCGGCATCAACCGCTACCTGTGCGGCACGCAGCCCATCATCAGCTTGGCAGCGCTGGAATGCGGTCTGGCCGTGTTCGAACAGGCGCAGGCGCTGGGCGGCATGCAGGCTTTGCGTGCCAAGTCGCTGGCGCTCACTGACCTGTTCATCGAACTGGTGGCGCAGCGCTGCGCCGGCCATGGCCTCGGGCTGGCGACGCCGCTGGAGCACGCGCAGCGCGGCTCGCAAGTCTGTCTCACGCGGGAGTACGACGCCAACGGCCAGTCCGGCGCCTACGCCATCGTGCAGGCACTCATCGCCAGAGGCGTCATCGGCGACTTCCGCGCCGGCGACGGCGGGCAGCACAAGGACATCCTGCGCTTTGGCTTCACGCCGCTGTACCTCGGCTTCGAGGAAGTCTGGCGGGCGGTGGAACAGCTGGGCCAGGTGCTGGACAGCGGCGAATGGCTGCGCGCAGAGTTCAATCGCTCGAACGCAGTCACCTGAGAGGCAAGGCATGAACACTTCTGACAAGCACACTGAAGCCATCGTGCGCGAGGAACGCGCCCAGCTCGATTTCAGCCAGTCCATGAGCTACGGCGACTACCTGCATCTGGACGCGATCCTGAGCGCGCAGGCGCCGCTCTCGCCGGACCACAACGAGATGCTGTTCATCGTGCAGCACCAGACCAGCGAGCTGTGGATGAAGCTCATGCGCCACGAGCTGGGCGCGGCCATAGGCGCCATCGCGGCGGACGAGCTCGGCGCGGCCTTCAAGATGCTGGCGCGCGTGAGCAAGATCATGGAGCAGCTGGTCCACGCCTGGGACGTGCTCGCCACCATGACGCCGCCCGAATACAGCGCCATCCGGCCCTTCCTGGCCAACTCCAGCGGCTTTCAGAGCTACCAGTACCGCTGCATCGAGTTTGCACTGGGCAACAAGAACGCCGCCATGCTCAAGCCGCACGCGCACCGCCCGGACCTGCTGGTCCATGTGCAGGCGGCCTTTGACGCGCCCTCGCTCTACGACGAAGCCCTGCGCCTGCTGGCGCGCCGCGGCATCCCCGTTCCCGCCAGCCACACCGGGCGCGACTGGACCCAGCCCTATGTCGCCAGCGACGCCGTGGAGCAGGCCTGGCTGCGGGTCTACCGCAACCCCAAACAGCATTGGGACCTGTACCAGCTGGGCGAGGAGCTCACCGACCTGGAAGACGCCTTTCGCCTCTGGCGCTTTCGCCATGTGACCACGGTGGAGCGCGTCATCGGCTTCAAGCGCGGCACCGGCGGCACCGGAGGCGTGAGCTACCTGCGCAAGATGCTTGACGTCGTGCTGTTCCCCGAGATCTGGACGCTGCGCACCTCGCTCTGAAAGGCCTGCCATGACCGAAGACCTGTCCGTATTGGGTCGCACCGTCAGCGCGCCCGAGCGTATGCTGCGCTACGGGCCTGAGCCCGATCAGGTCGCCGATTTCCGCAGCGGCGTGCAGGGCGCGCAGCGACCGCTGATCGTGCTGATCCACGGCGGCTTCTGGAAACCGGCCTACGACCGCGCCCATGCCCAGCCCATGGCGCAGGCGCTGGCCGAGGCCGGCTGGAGCGTGCTCACGCTGGAGTACCGGCGCATTCCGGGCCGGCCCGACGCCATGCTGCAGGACATCGCGAGTGCCATTGCCGCACTGCCCGGGCAAATCGACAATCACAACGGGCAACTGCTGCTGGTGGGGCATTCGGCCGGTGGTCATCTGGTGCTGTGGGCGGCAGCGAATGCCGTGTCGGATGCTCTGTGCGGCGTGCTGGCGCTGGCGCCGGCGGCCGACTTGGCGCTGGCGCAGCGCCTGAACCTGGGCGACGGAGCGGTGCTGAAATTCCTGGGGACCGATGCGGCCGCGCGCGCTGACGTCGATCCCATGCACTTGAGCGCGCCGACCATCCCGGTGACGTTGCTGCAGGGCGAACAGGATGAAGTCGTGCCGCTGGCGCTGGCGCAGTCCTACTGCGCGGCCTTTCCAAACACCAGGCTGGCGCTGTTGGACTGCGCCGGGCACTTCGCACTCATCGATCCGTTGAGCAGCGCCTGGAAAGAGGTGCTTCGGGAGTTGAAGCGGCTATCGAGTTGTTTAGCTGGCCAAAACGGTGAAAACAAGTAGTACGAAAAACTCGAACTACTTTTTTTCGTTTGTACTTCCCAAATCCAGCAGTTTTCTGCGCGAATTTTCCGCAAACCACGCAGAGTGCGCTGCTACGGACGGAGTGACCTTGCTGTTAGGAGAACGCTGCGGCGAAGAAGACAGCCGCGGCGATTCGCTTGTTGATGGGCATCGCGCTGCTGGGACGGCACAACAGCTTCTACCGGCAGGCCAGCTTGCGCAGGACGCGAGGTCAATTCGAGTAATTCCGGACTGTCGAACCAGGTTTTATGCGGGTCATTGATTGGGTTCGATATCCAGTGCATGAAGAACGCGACTGATGAGGTCCTCAGGGGTTCGTGAAATAACGTCTTCTGGCACCTTGAATTTTTGGGTCAAGCGGGTGTAGTCTTCAAAACCATAAGATCCAATAAACGGATGCATACCAGCCGCTGTGGCCGAGGTGAAGTCCTTATGCTCATCGCCACAGGCATAGGAACGCGCTGGGTTTACGTCGAAGCTCTTTCTGGCCGATCTGAGTGCATTTGTCTTTTCCTCCCCTAGTGGAACGTGGACCGCGAAGTCAAATGCATCGAGGTCAATATCATGTCGAGACAATACCTTGCGAATCATCAGCATGGGCTCGTTGGTGATGTTGCGGGTGACCAGGCCGACCCGGATTCCCGGTATCGCTACGAGTGAGCGAAGCAGGTTGGCCATACCCGGATAAAGTTTTGCTTCGTCGCGATAGACATCGGTCAGGGTCGATAGGATATTCTTGCGGCTCCGTTTGCCCAGCTGCTTCCTCAAATTGAACGGGAACTCTTTGATTCCACCCAGATATTTGAAGAGATTGTGCCGTTTTTGAAACCGTTCCAGATCTCCCAGTTCCATACCGTGTCTGGAAAACGTCTCCACGATGGCACTGTAGGCATCAATGAGCGTGCCATCGACATCAAAGACGATGAGTCGGTCGTTATTTCTGTACATGGTACTTGCGTTGGTTCTTCAGCCAGTCCTTCAACGTCAATGAAACGTTGATCAGCGATTTCCTTGCAACCGGGCCAAGGGTTTGGGCTGGACAGAAGCCGTGCTTGATGGCTCCACCGGCACACGCTTGATGACCGGGGCGCCCGCGCGGTGCAGAGTCGAATCCGCACCGGGTGCCAGCTCAGGCCGGGCCATTGCCCGGCCCTGGACTGATCCCCATGTCTGCCAAGGACAGGGCGATGGCGTGCACGGCCTGCCCCATGTCGTGCGCGTCGATGGCACCGATGCATCCCACGCGGAAGGTTTCGAGTTGTGTGAGTTTGCCCGGGTAGAGCAGGAAGCCGCGCGCACGCACGGCAGCGTAAAAGGTCTTGAAATCGTAGGCAGGGTGCTCTGGCGCATGAAAGGTGACGATGATGGGCGCCTGTATTGCAGGGTCCAGGAAGGGCTTGAAGCCCAGTTGTGTCATGCCGGCGATGAGCGTGCAGTAGTTGTCTGTGTAGCGCGCCAGGCGTGCGCCCTGGCCGCCTTGCTCGACGTATTGCGTCATCGCCTCGTGCAGTGCCACCACCACGTGCGTGGGCGGCGTGAAGCGCCACTGCGTGGTTTTCTCCATGTACTGGTGCTGGTCGTACAGGTCGAGCACCAGCGACTGGCTGCGGCCCTCGCACGCGTGCAGCACGGCCTTGCGGATGAATACAAAACCCATGCCCGGTACGCCCTCCAGGCATTTGCCGCTGGCCGCCACCAGGGCGTCAAAGCGGGTCTTTCGCGCATCGATTTCCATCGCTCCGAACGAGCTCATGGCGTCGACGATCAAGCCCCGGCCGCGCTGCTCGCAGACGTCGGCCACGGCTTGCAGCGGATTCAGGATGCCGGCGCTGGTCTCGCAGTGGATCAGCACCACGTGGCTGATCGACGCGTCCTGGTCCAGCCGCTGCGCCAGCGCCAGCGGGTCCACGACAGTGGCTTCGCCGAAGTCCAGCAAGCTGCAGCGTCGCCCCATCAGGCTGACAATACGCGCGGCACGCTTGCAATAGGCGCCGTTGTCCAGCACCAGCACATGGCCGTCGCGTGGCACCAGGGTGGACAGCGCGGCCTCCACGCTGAAGCTGCCGCTGCCCTGCAGGGGCACGACCACGTGGCTGTCGTGTCCGTGGACGATGTCGAGCAGGCCGGCGCGCACGCTGGATGTCACGGCGTTGAAGTCGCGTCCCAGGACCCCCAGTCCTTGAGCATGGCCAGCTTGGTGCGCAGGGTGGTGGTCAGAGGGCCGGGTGTCAGCAGTATCTTGTCGCGGTCCATAGGGGTTCCTTCGTCGGTTAAAGGTGTCAACGTCTCCAGGCCTGGGTGCGCCGACTGGCCCACCAGGCCAGGCTCATGAACAACAGGGTTGCCAGCGCCGACGCCACGGCGATGAGCACCGCCATGGCGGCAGCAGCACCCATCTCGCCGGCTTCGTCCAGGTTCAGGATGGCGACCGACGCCAGCTTGGTGTCGGGAGAGTACAGAAACACCACGGCCGAGATCGTCGTCATGGCGTTGATGAAAAAGTAGCGCGCCATGTCGATCAGCGCGGGCGTGCAAAGGGGCAGGGTGACGCGCCAGAAGGTCTTGTAGAAGGGCACCTTGAGCGAAGCGCTCACGGACTCGAACTCTCCGTCCAGGCTTTTCAGCGCCGTCACCGCCGTGAGATGGCCGGTGGTGTAGAAGTGCGCGATGGTGCACAAGGTGAGCAGCGAGAGGCTGTGGTACAGGCCGCCCAGGGGGTTGTTGGGCGCGTTGAAAAAGAAGATGTAGCCCAGCCCCAGCACCAGCCCCGGCACCGCCATGGGCAGCACCGCCAGCAGGCGCACGAGGCCGCGCAAGGCGTCCCAGCCCCGGGTCTTCTCCAGCAGGTAGGCGCCGACGAAGACCGTGGCCGTGCCGAACAGCGCGGTTCCCGCAGCCATGCTCAGGCTGTTGAAGAAAGCCACGCCGACCTCGGCGTCGAGCAGCCCGAGCTGGTAGTGGCGCAGGCTGGGCTGCAGGTCATAGGGCCAGAAGCTGGCAAAAGAGGCGAACACCGCCATGCCCAGAATGGCCAGCACCAGCCCCGTCACGAGCAGGCAATAGGCCGTCATCAGGCGATCGAAGAAGGGCGCAGGCTTGGCCTTGTAGGGCTGGGCGCGCGCCGTCAGCATGGCGGTCTGGCGCCGGCTGACGAAATGGTCCACGGCAAAGCTCAGCACGGCCGGGGCGAGCAGCAGCATGGCGACGACCGCACCCTTGGAGAAGTCCTGCTGGCCTATGACCAGTTTGAACACGTCGGTGGCCAGCACGTTGAAGTTCCCGCCTATGACCTTGGGTATGCCGAAGTCGGTCATGACCAGGGTGAAGCTGACCAGCGCCGCCGAGATCAGCCCGTATTTCGCCCCGGGCAGGGTGATGGTGAAGAACTTGCGCCAGGCGCTCGTGCCCATGGCGTCGGCCGCCTCGTACAGGCGCGCGTCCGACAGCCCCAGGGCCGTCACCAGAATCATCAGCGTGTGCGGGAAGATGGCGATGCATTCGGCCAGCACGATGCCCGGCGCGCCGTAGATCTGCTCGATCCCCAGGGCCTGCATGGCCCCCTTGAGCACGCCCTGGTTGCCAAACCAGTAGATCAGCGAAATGGCCGAGAGCAAAGAGGGCGCCAGCAGCGGCACCAGGGTGACACCGCGAAACCAGGTCTTGCACGGCATGCAGGAGCGCGTCAGCGCGTAGGCAAAGCCAAAGGCCAGCGGCAGTTCGACCAGGGTCACCACACAGGACACCCAGACGCTGTTCCACAGGCTGTCCAGCAGCGCTGGCGTGCGAGCGTAGGCGATAAAGTTGTCCAGGCCGACGTACTCGCCCGCGCGCCCCTGCAGCGACTGCAGCAGGATCACCAGCAGGGGCGCGGCCAGGAAGACGCACAGCGCCAGCGCGATGAGCGCCAGCGCGACATGTGCCAGGCGATCCGCCCCGTGCTGGCGCAGGTGCACGACGCGGCGGTTGTGCAGGCGGCTGGCGCTCAGGGCCGGCATCAGAACACCTTGATGCGCTCGGGCAGCAGTTTGAGCGCCAGTCGCGAGCCCACCTGCAGCGATTGCTCGGACAGGAAGTTGAGCGACAGATAGACCACCAGGCGCTGCAGGTCCAGCGCGGGGCTGACCACATGGACGTGGCAGTAGGAACCCAGAAATTCAATTTTCTCTATCAAGGCTTCGAACACATGAAGGTCGCCCGGCGCGATCGGGCGCGCCAGCACGTCTTCGGGCCTCAGATAAACCCGCACCTCGCGGTCGTCCCCGGCGTGGGGCAGGACCATGTTGCCAAAGCGCAGTTCCCCTTGGCTCAGGCGCGCCGGGATGACGTTGACCTTGCCGACAAAATCGGCGACGAAGGGCGAGGCCGGTTCACGGTAGATTTCCAGCGGCGTGCCCACCTGCTCGATCACACCGTGGTTCATTACCACGATACGGTCGGCCACGCTGAGGGCCTCTTCCTGGTCGTGCGTCACCATGATGGTGGTGACGCCCAATTCCTTTTGCAGTGTGCGCAACTCCTGACGCAGACGGATGCGCTCGAGCGCGTCCAGGGCCGACAGGGGCTCGTCCAGCAGCAGCAGGCCGGGCGCCGTGGCCAGGGCCCGCGCCAGGGCGATGCGCTGCTGCTGACCGCCGGAAAGCTGACCGGGAAATTTTTTCTCGCTGCCCGGCAGACCAACCAGTTGGAGCAGTTCGGCGACGCGCCGCGCGCTGTCGGCGCGCGCAACCTTGCGGTTCACCAGACCGTAGGCGACGTTGTCGGCCACGCTCAGGTTGGGAAACAGCGCATAGCTCTGAAAAACGATGCCGTAGTCGCGCAGCGCCGGCGGCAGCAGGGAGATGTCACGCTGCTGCTGGCAGATGTGGCCGGAGGTCTGCACCTCCAGCCCCGCAATGATGCGCAGCAGCGTCGTCTTGCCGCAGCCCGACGGGCCCAGAAAACAGACGAACTCGCCCTTGGCGATGCGCAGGTCAATGCCCTGCAGCGCAACAAAGCTGCCGAATTCCTTGCGCACCTGGCGCAGGTCGAGAAAGGCTTGGGGCATGCAAAACCAGGGCCCCTTGCGCGGCGTCCCTGCTCTGTTGGTTTGAAGGCAGGCTTGCCTCAGCGCTTTTCGCTCTTCGCGTTGTAGCGCTTGTTCCACTCGGTCAGGATGCGCTCGCGCTGTTCAGCGGCGTAGTTGAAGTCGAGCTTGACGAGGCGCGCCTCGTAGTCCTTGGGCACGTTGGGCAGGGGAGACGCCACACCCGGTTGTGCGGTGATGGCGAAGTTCTTGCCGTACAGCAGCATGGCGTCCTTGCTCGACGCCCAGTCGGCCAGCTTCTTCGCCGCGTCGAGTTTCTTCGTTCCCTGGTGAATGGCAAACGCCTCCAGGTCCCAGCCCAGTCCCTCCTTGGGGAACACCAGGTCGATGGGCGCGCCCTTGGCCTTGTTGGCATTGGCGCGGTATTCGAAGGAGATGCCGACGACAAACTCGCCGCTGCCCGCCATGTTGCAGGGCTTGGAGCCCGAGTGCGTGTATTGGGCGATGTTTTCATGCAGACCGTCCATGAATTTCCAGCCGCCGCCCTTGCCGTCCTTGTCGCCAAACAGCGTGAGCCAGGCGACGACGTCGAAGTAACCGGTGCCGCTGGAAGCAGGGTTGGGCATCACCACCTGGCCCTTGTAGACCGGCTTGGTCAGATCCTGCCAGCTCTCGGGCTTGGGGATGTTCTTCTTCTGCGCTTCCACGGTGTTGAAGCACACGGTGGCGCCCCACACGTCCATGCCCCACCAGGCCGGGACGGCCTTCTTGTCGCGGTACTGGCTCATGATCGCGTCCAGGTTCAGCGGCGCGTAGGGAATGAGCATGCCCTGCTTGTCGAGCAGGGCCAGACTGGAAGCGGCAACGCCCATGACCACGTCGGCCTGGGGATTGGCTTTTTCGGCGAGCAGCTTGGCCGTGATCACGCCCGTGGAGTCACGCACCCACTTGATTTCGATGTCCGGGTTGACCTTGTTGAAGCCTTCCTGGTAGGCCTTGATCTGGTCGGTCTCCAGCGCGGTGTAGACCAGCAGCTGGGTCTTTTGCGCAGACGCTGCGCTGGCCAGGGCGATCAGTGTGCCCAATGCAATGGACTTGGTCAGGGTGGATAAACGCACGGCAATCTCCTTCAAGGCAAATCCCCATCGTGGTGCTGCAATATGTCAGGATTGTGACGATTCCCAGTGAAACCAGATGCCTTTCGGCCGGGGTTTACAGGCGGCGCAACTGTGTTTCAATCGCGCTGATTCATCCCCTGATGCACAGACTGCGCCATGAAAATTTCTGCCGAACCGTCGCAAAGCGAAAGCGATGTGAACCACTCTCCAAGGCGCCGGCAGTGGCAGGCAGAACAGCTGGACGCCGCCAGCGGGGACCTGCTGCAGCGTGACAGCGCGGCTTTTTTGCACCAGGCGGTCTCCACCCCCTGCCTGAACACCATCGCCGCGGCTCAGGGCATCTGGATAGAAGACGGCGCCGGCAGGCGTTACATGGATTTTCACGGCAACAACGTGCACCACGTTGGCTATGCCCACCCCCATGTGGTGGGCGCGATCAAGGCACAACTCGACCGACTGAGCTTTGCGCCGCGCCGTTTTGCCAACGACCGCTCCGTGGAACTGGCCGAGACGCTGGGCGCGCGCTTCAAGGCCCTCACTGGCAGCGACGCCAAGCTGCTGTTCACTACCGGCGGCTCGGACGCGGTGGAGGTGGCGATCAAGCTGGCGCGCGCCGCCACCGGGCGCTTCAAGACCCTGAGCTTTTGGGACTCGTTTCACGGTGCCGGCTTCGGCGCGTCCAGCGTGGGCGGCGAGTCGCTGTTTCGCAACGGGCGCACCGTCGGCCCGCTGCTGGCCGGGACCGAACACATTGCGCCTTTTGGCTGCTACCGCTGCCCCTACGGGCATGCGGTCGACGCGCAGGGTCAACCGTTTCTCGACCAATGCCGACTGGCCTGCGCGAGCATGCTGCGCTATGTGCTGGAGCGCGAGGGCGACGTCGCCGCGGTGATCGCCGAGCCGGCGCGCGCCGTTCCCTATATCCCGCCGCCGGGCTACTGGCGCGCCGTGCGGCAGGCCTGCCATGAGCACGGCGCCCTGTTGATCTTCGATGAGATCCCTACCGGCCTGGGCAAGACCGGGCGCTTTTTTGCCGCCGAGCACGACGGCGCCGCGCCCGACATCGTGGTGCTGGGCAAGGCCCTGGGCGGCGGCATTTTGCCCATCGCCGCATGCATCGCCCGAGCCGACCTGGACCTGGCCGGCGCCTGGGCCCTGGGCCACTACACGCACGAAAAAAATCCCGTCTCCGCCGCCGCGGCGCTGGCCACGCTGGAGGTGATAGAGCGCGAGCAACTGGTGGACAACGCCGCCGCCGTCGGTGCCTATGCGCTGGAACGCCTGCAGGACATGAAGCAGCGCCTGCCGCTGATCGGCGATGTGCGCGGCCGCGGCCTGCTGCTCGGCATCGAACTGGTCAGCGACCGTGCCGCAAAAAACCCGGCCCCCGACGCCGCCGAACAGGTGCTCTACGCCGCCATGTCGCGCGGCCTGTCGTTCAAGACCAGCATGGGCAATGTGCTCACGCTCACGCCGCCGCTGATCACCACGCGCGAGCAGATGAGCCAGGCGCTGGACATTCTGGAACAGTGCATCGCGCAGGCCAGTGCGGCCTGATTCACCCCCTCAACCATCCCCATCATTCAAAGGCAGAGACCGTGCACAACATCAGCGTCAACGGCAGAAGTTACCGACTCCCGCAACAGCCCACCGTTGTGGTCTGCGTCGACGGCTGCGAACCCGACTACCTGGCGCAGGCCGTCGCCACCGGCCACATGCCCTGGCTCAAGGGCGCGCTGGCAAAGGGAACAGGGCTGATCGCCGACTGCGTCATCCCCAGCTTCACCAACCCGAACAACCTGTCCATCGTGACTGGCGTGCCGCCCAGCGTGCACGGCATCTGCGGCAACTACCTGTTCGATACCGACAGTGGCACCGAAGTGATGATGAACGACCCCAAGTGGCTGCGCGCGCCGACGCTGTTGGCGGCCCTGGCCGACTCGGGCCAATCGGTGGCGGTGGTCACGGCCAAGGACAAGCTGCGCGCCCTGCTGGGCCACGGCATGGCCGGCATCTGTTTTTCGGCGGAAAAGGCCGACCAGGTCAGCCTGGCAGAAAACGGCATCGCCGAAGTGCTGAGTCTGGTGGGTCTGCCCCTGCCCGGCGTGTACAGCGCAGACCTGTCGGAGTTCGTCTTTGCCGCCGGCGTGCGCCTCATGCAGACCGTGAAACCCAACCTCATGTACCTGTCGACCACCGACTATGTGCAGCACAAGCACGCGCCGGGCACGGCTGGCGCCAACGCCTTCTACGCCATGATGGACCGCTACCTGGGGCAGCTGGATGCGCTGGGCTGCGTCATCGCCCTCACGGCCGACCACGGCATGAATTCCAAGGTGGGGCTGGACGGAACGCCCGACGTGGTCTACCTGCAGGACTGGTTTGACGCCTGGCTGGGCCAGGGCCAGGCCCGCGTCATTCTGCCCATCACCGACCCCTACGTCGTGCATCACGGCGCGCTGGGCTCCTACGCCACGGTCTATCTGCCTGCGGGCTGTGACGCGCAGGCGGCTTGCGAGCGGCTGCGCGCGCAGCGCGGCATGGAGCAGGTGCTGACGCGCGAGCAGGCGGCGCTGCGCTTCGAGCTGCCCGCCGACCGGCTGGGCGACATCGTCGTCGTGTCCGAGCGCTCCACCGTGCTGGGCACCTCGGCCGCACGCCACGACCTGTCGGCGCTGGAAGTGCCGCTGCGCTCGCACGGTGGCACGAGCGAGCAGCGCGTGCCGCTGATCCTGAACCGTCCCCTGGCGGGGCTTGACAGCACCCGGCGCTGGCGCAACTTCGATGCCTTCGAATTGGCGCTGAACTTTGCCCAGTGAGGAACAAACCATGATGCGCCAATACATACGCGACCACCAACTCAACGCCATGCGCCTGGCGGGCCGCAAGGTTGGTGCCGAGCGCAGCGGCGAGCGCGCCATCGAGGTGCGCAATCCGTACACCAACCAGGTCATCGGCACGGTGCCCAAGGCCAGCCTGGAAGAAGTACGCGCCACCCTGGCGCAGGCCCAGGCCTACCCCGCGCGGCTCACGCGCTATGAGCGCGCCGCCATCCTGAACCGGGCTGCAGCCATCATCGCCGCGCGCCTGGACGAGGTGGCGCAGCTCATCAGCGCCGAATCAGGACTGTGCCTCAAGGACGCGCTGTACGAGGCCGGACGCGTGAGCGACGTGCTGCTGTTTGGCGCGAGCGAGGCGCTGAAGGACGACGGCCAGATCTTCAGCTGCGACCTCACGCCCCACGGCAAGAAGCGCCGGGTGTTCACGCAACGCTCTCCGCTGCTGGGTGTGATCACCGCCATCACGCCCTTCAACCACCCCATGAACCAGGTGGCGCACAAGGTCGTGCCCAGCGTGGCGACGAACAACCGCATGGTGCTCAAGCCCTCGGAGAAAGTGCCGTTCTCGGCCATCCTGTTTGCCGACATCCTGTACGAGGCCGGCTTGCCACCCGAGATGCTGAGCGTCATCACCGGCGATCCGGCGGAAATAGCCGACGAATTGATCACCCACGCGCTGGTGGACCTGGTGACCTTCACCGGCGGCGTGGCCATCGGCAAAGCCATCGCGGCCCGCGCCGGTTACCGCCGCCTGGTGCTGGAGCTGGGCGGCAACGACCCGATCATCGTGATGGAGGACGCCGACCTGGACGAGGCATCGACGCTGGCGGTGCAGGGTTCCTACAAGAACTCGGGCCAACGCTGCACCGCCGTCAAGCGCATGCTGGTGCAGGAGTCGGTGGCCGAGCGTTTTGTCGAACAGGTGCTGGCCAAGTCCCGTGCCTGGCGCCATGGCGACCCGTCGGACAAGTCGCTGGACATGGGCACGGTGATCGACGAGCAGGCTGCGCGCTTCTTCGAGCAGCGCGTGCACGAGGCCGTGGGGCAGGGCGCCCGGCTGCTGCTCGGCAACGAGCGCGTCGGTGCGCTGTATTCGCCCACGGTGCTGGACCACGTGCGACCCGAGATGCTGGTGGTGAAGGCGGAGACCTTTGGCCCGGTCTCGCCCATCATCCGCTTTCGCGACATCGATGACGCGATCCGCATCGCCAACGGCACGGCCTACGGCCTGTCGAGCGCCGTCTGCACGAACCGGCTGGACTACATCACGCGCTTCGTCAACGAACTGCAGGTGGGCTCGGTGAACGTGCGCGAGGTGCCCGGCTATCGGCTGGAACTCACGCCCTTTGGCGGAATCAAGGACTCGGGCCTGGGCTACAAGGAAGGCGTGCAAGAGGCCATGAAGAGCTTCCAGAACCTCAAGACCTACTCCCTGCCCTGGGTCTGACGGCCATGGGTGCACAGGCTTTTTTGCGGCATCTGAATGCCGCCGAGCGCAGCTACCTGCAACAACTCACTCTCACTGCGCGCCAGAGCGTACCCGACGACTGGCAGGGCTGGCGCTGCGGCACGGTCTTTCTGGGGCGGTTGCCGCCGGGGCGCGCCGAGTTGCTGCGCCAGGCCTTGCCGGACTGTCGCTTCGAGGGCCAGGAGCTGGTGTGGGACGCGCAGGAATGGAGCGGGCCGCAGCGCAGCGCGGCACTGCAGGCGCTGCTGCTGGAGTTCCGGGCCCTGGGCCGGGTCAATGGTTGGCGCAACGAGCGCTTCAGCTTCTGGGCGAATCCGGATGCAGCGCCAGACCCCCAGCAGCCTGCGTGGCTGAGCGTGGAACGCGCTGGTTTCAGGTACCTGGGGATGATGAGCCACGCCGTGCACATCAACGGCTTCACGGCCGACGGCCGGGTCTGGTGTGGGCGCCGCGCGCCGGACAAGGCCACCGACCCCGGCCTGTGGGACAACGTCACGGCAGGGGGCCTGCCCAGCGGCGAATCGCTGCTGCAGTGTGCGCTGCGTGAACTGCAGGAGGAGGCGGGGCTGGACGCAGTTTCAGCCGATGCGCTGTGTGCAGCAGGTGGGGTGCGCACCAGCCGACCGGTGGCCGAAGGCCTGCACGACGAAACGCTGTGGGTCTACAACCTGCTGCTGCCGCACGGGCTGGCGCCGCTGAACCGCGATGGCGAGGTCTGCGAGTTCGCTTGCCTGGAGCCGTCCCGGTTGATCGAGATGGTGCGCGCTGGTGAGTTCACCGCCGACGCGGTCCAGACCTTGTTGCGGGGCCTGAACTTTGTCTGAGCACTGAGTGCCGACTGAATAATGCGTCATATTTGACGGTGCTTGCCGAACCCCGAATCATGACGCTGCCAAGCCCACCGAACAGTCGAGTGCAACGCGGCAAGCCACCTGGCAAAGGGCGGCCAGCTTCGGGCGCGGCTGTCAGCGCGGCCAGCACCACAACGCCACGCGACGAACACGCCGTCAAAACTTGAACAAGATTTTGCGTTATTCAAGAAGATCCAACTTATTCTTGAATAAGGCCCGGGGGAAGTCGCTGAAATGGGTGATTGCTCATTCGGGTCCATGGGAACTCGCTCTTCCCCAGTTGCCCGCCAGCGCCCCCGGCAGTCGCGCGCTGCGCGCCAATGACATCGCACGCAAGAATAAGTTCATGAGAACTTTAAATAACAATATATACTGTTTATATTGTTTTCAATAAAGAGGGGTTGGCAATGTTCAAGAACGCGAAATTTTGGCCGATATTTTCCTTGATTCCGAGTCTGCTGCGAGCCTTGACCAAAGGCAACCAGCCAAGCGTTCCTGTGCACGTCGGCCAATTTGCCGGTTCACTGCTGTCGCGCAACACCTGGGATCACTCGTAGCACGCTTGCGTGCCGCACACGCCTGCAACGCTGGCTCACACTGCGGGTGGCGGCCACGGTCCCGCGAGGGAATGGCAGACCTGCGGCAACTTCGTGCTCCACGGGTCGATCAGGATCAAAAAAATACCCAGCGCAAAGGCTGGGCAAAATCCACAGGAGACAAATCCAAAGGAGACAGGGGCAATGTACGCGCTGTGCGTAAAGCTATTGTCAGGGCAGGTTAACGCCAGGTAAACAGCATGCGTTGCGACTCAGGAGTCCCAGCCACCGCCATCATCGCTGCTGGTCACGGAACTGCCGTCGTCCCAGGAACTCGAGTCGTTCACGCCGAAGTTCTGCCCACCCATATCGTTGTTGCCGGCAAAGGGTTCATAGCCCGCGTTGCCTGCGTTGTTGGCTTGCTGCGCCGGGCTGCTCTCATTGCCGCCCATCAGGCTTTTGCCGATGGCCTGCGCGGCCATCACGCCCGCACCCACAGCCAAACCCGTGGCGAGTCCTCCCATCACCCTGCCGCCGATGCCGGACCCTGGTGCCTGTCCGTAGCCGGCCTGCCCATAACCCGGTTGTCCGTAGCCCGGTTGTCCGTAGGCAGGCGCCGTTGCACCTGCACCCATGCCGAAGCTCTGTGGGCCGCTCAAGCCACTGGACGTCGCATAGGCGCCTTGCGGCAGACCGGTCGGCGCATTCTTCTTGCGCGTCAGGAACAGCACCAGCGCAAGGGCAGCGCCACCCAAGGCCAGCGTCATGCCCCAGGGGAAGGGCGCAGGGGGGGGCGCAACGGGTACTGCCGGGCTCATCGTTTGTTGTCGGACCTGCGGTGCAGCGCTCCTGGCTGCCAGTTGGCTGCGCAGGGCTTGCACTGCAGCGGGCTGGGCAAAGGGCAAGCCCGGTGCGAGTTTCTCTGCCGTTGCCAGCGCTTCGCGGGCACGTGGCAATTGGCCCTGCCGCGCCGCCAGTTCGGCTTGGACGAAATGCGCCTTGGCGCTCTTCGGGTGGCCGACCAGCACCTGTTGCACCATGGCCTGTGCCTCCTCGACGCGGCCGGCCTTGGCGGCCTCGTAAACCTGGTTCATTGTCGGCTCGGTTTGCGCCATGGCCAAGCCAAAGCCCAAAAAGGCGCCGATGGCCAGCCACCTGGCCGTGCGCTGAACGAAGGAACGATGGATCATGAATGTTTGCCTTTGAAAGGGATGATGACGGACTGCTCGCAGATGGTGCCACAGCTTTGAAAATCAAGGGCTTGGCCGGCAGATCAGCGCAATCGACAGGACGCGAAGCCGCCCACTTCAACCGGTCAGAACGCTGGTGGCCCGCGCCAGATCTTCGCCCGTGGTGCCGGCTTCCAGTGCATGGACTGCAATTCGCCAAGGCAGATCGGGCTCAGCCAACTGGAAACTGTAAAAAGTGCCCAGCGCGTGCGTTTTCAGCCTTACCGCGGCCACCTTGAGCGTCGATATGTCCGAATGCCCCAATTCGATGCTGATCTCGCCCCAGGTGTCCAGCGGTATGGACCTCCTCGACAAGGCGCGAAAGCCGTACTCGGACAACTCAATGATGTCCAGGGCATAGGTTTCGCGCTTGCCTGCGACGGCCAGACTCAAGACGGCCGGGAATTTGATGGAGAAGCGCTGGTGACGCCGCAGCGGATGCTGGTGCTGCCATTCGCCTGGCAAGCCCGGCAAGACGCCCTGATACGCTGCCAGGTTGTAGATCGAATGCAGCAGGACCTTCTTGCGAGCATCCAGCGTTGCCAACACCTGGACGCGCTGGTTGAAAAAATAGTCCAGCAGAGGCGGTGTCATGACCGGATCATTGGTCGTGTGGAAGTGCCGCTGCGGCAACTCGATGTTGGGCAACACGGTCTGCGTGAAATAGTGGTGCAGGTCGTTCGACAGTTTTTTCCCCGCATAAGCCTGTGCAAAGCGGGGCGGCGCCAGGGACAAGTCCAAGGCAGCGCCAAACGCCGGTGCGCCATTGACGAAATCAAGTTTGACCGCGGGGCCTTCGGCGATGCGCTGAAACAGCAACAGGGACTCGAACATCTCCATACGATCTTGGCTGACGGCCGCGATCAGGTGGCGCGTATCAAAGTAGCCTGTACAGTAGGTGTACATGAACTTCATCAGCGGAAACAGGATGGCACCGTCACGCCTGAATTGCGGATGAATCGCCAGTTCCGAGGCTTGAGCGATATTTCCGCCCCGCGTACGCACGGCAGACAGGTCGAAATGGCGCTGCAGGGGAAAGCCAAAAATGCCCTCTCTGATCAGCGAAAGTGTCCCGACGATTTTGCCGTCAAACTTGGCGCACAGCATGGTGGTGCTGGGCAGCGCATGGTAAGGGGTGACGCGCAATCCGCTGGCGTTGGCCGTCATCAACCTGGCTTCGACATAGGTGTCGTGCAGGAGTTTGAAGCAGGCCTCCAGTTCCTCCTTGGTTTCAACGATTTTCAGCAGCAACCGCGGGTCGGGTGTGGGGTCGCAAACGACCATGCTGCGATAGAGCGAAAACCGCGTATTCCGCGGCAGAAGCGACGCAAGCCGGCGCAGGCTGCGGTGCCAGAGTGTTCGGGTTTGCGAGTACTTCATTTCATGGCCTCTACCGATCGACCTGCGAACCTGCCATTCCAGCAGACCTGCCTGCCACACACGTCAGTGACGGTAACCCCCTTGGAAACGCTTGCATCCTGAACCGCGCACCACCGCACTGAGATAACTTCAAGTTCAACTTGGGGACAGATTTTGCAGCGACAAGAAGTGCGGGTGTTTCTGCGAAAAATGCCTTTGATGTACGCTTGTCCCGACGTGAAATTTTTTCCAGACCCTATTATTCTTGAATCAGGTTGGCCTGTCGCTGAACAGGAGGGTGCTGGCCGCGATAATTTGAACCTTGGTGGTCGCTGACCGCAACATCTGAAACGAAGCCGAATGCCTTCAATGATTCATTGTGTCGCAGGCAGCACTGCGCTGGTTCTGGACTCGCCGCACAGCGGCGTGTCCTACCCTGACGATTTTGGTTTTTCCTGCGAGCTGGCGACCTTGCGGTGTGCCGAGGACACGCATGTGGAAAAGCTCTACGACTTCGCGCCGTCACTTGATGTGGCCTGGATCGAGGCCCGCTTTCCACGCAGCTACCTTGACGCGAACCGCGACACCACGGAAATCGATGTTGCCATGTTCGATGCGTCCTGGCCCCACCCCGTGGCGACCGACGCCAGATTGCTTGCCAAGGTGCGTTTGGGCAAGGGACTGATCTGGCGCAGCACGGACGAGGGTGTGCCGATCTATGCGCGTCAGCTGACGGTGGCCGAGGTGCAGGCACGCATTGCACGCTGCTGGCAGCCCTACCACGCGGCGGTGCAGCAGGCCATTGATGCGGCGCACGCGCGCCATGGTTACAGCCTGCACATCAACTGCCATTCCATGCCGGCGCTGGCATCGAGTCACGCCACCGATTTTCCCGGTGAGGCGCACGCGGATTTTGTCGTGGGCAACCGCGACGACACCACCTCCAGCCCGGCGCTCGGTGAATGGTTTTGTGCGCAGTTGCGCGCCATGGGCTACGGCGTGTCCTACAACCACCCCTACAAGGGCGTGGAACTGGTGCGCCGCCACAGCGACCCGGCGCGGCAGCGGCACAGCATCCAGCTCGAGATCAACCGCAAGCTTTATATGGACGAGGCCACGCTGCAGTTGCACGCCGGCTTTAACCCGCTGCGTGCCAACTTGCGCCAGTTGGTGGAATCACTGTTGTGCGTTGACCCGCGCAGGCTGTGATGGAACGCGTCGATTGCGTCGTGGTGGGTGCGGGCGTGGTGGGGCTGGCTGTGGCGCGCGCCTTGGCGCTGGCCGGGCGTGAGGTGATGCTGTTGGAAGCCACCGAGGCCATCGGCACCGGCACCAGCTCGCGCAACAGCGAAGTCATCCACTCGGGGCTCTACTACGACACCGGCTCGCTCAAGGCGCGCCTGTGCGTGCACGGTCAGTCCCTGCTGTACGCCTACTGCGCCGAGCGAGGCATTGGCCACCAGCGCTGCGGCAAGTTGATCGTCGCCACGAACGCAGAGCAGTTGCCCAAGCTGCAGCAGATCGCGCAACAGGCCGCCGCCAATGGCGTCGCCGATCTGCAGTCGCTGACGCGCGAGCAGGCGCTGGCGCTGGAGCCGCATTTGAACTGTGTCGCGGCGCTGCTGTCGCCCGGCACCGGCATCGTGGACAGCCATGGTCTGATGCTGGCGCTGCTCGGCGACCTGGAAAACGCGGGCGGGCTGCTGGCATTGCATACGGCCGTAGCGCAGGGCCGCCGCGAGCGCGATGGCATCGTCTTGCGGGCGCGTGACGGCACGGAACTCAAGGCCGATCTGGTCGTGAATGCGGCCGGACTGGGCGCACAGACCCTGGCGCGACACTTTGCCGGGCTCGACCCGCGCTTCGTACCCGAGAGCCACTTCGCCAAGGGCAACTACTTCTCGCTGTCGGGCAAGTCGCCGTTTCAAAGACTGATCTACCCCGTGCCCGAAGCCGCCGGTCTGGGGACTCATCTGACGCTGGACCTGGGCGGGCAGGCGCGTTTTGGCCCCGATGTGCAATGGGTGGAATCACCCGACGACCTGCGCGTCGACGCGGCACGCGCTGCAGCCTTCTATGACGGTGTACGCGCCTACTGGCCTGATTTGCCCCACGGGGCCCTGCTGCCAGCCTATGCCGGGATTCGTCCCAAGCTGCAGGGGCCACACGGGCCCGGCTGCGACTTCGTCATTCAGGGTGAGGCGGAGCATGGCGTTGCCGGTCTGGTGAACCTGTTCGGCATCGAATCCCCGGGGCTGACCAGCGCGCTGGCGATTGGCGACTTCGTGCGCGACTTGCTGGCGGGTCAAATCCGCGGCTGATTTTTCCGGTCGACAGGGCGGGCCGCAGCATGCTGCAACAATCGACGCTTTGGGCGTCACCGCGAAACACATGCATTTATTTGAAAATTCTCGCCCCTGGTCAGCCCTTTGCCTGGTGACGGCAGTGCTGCTGGTGGGCTGCGCCGGACCTGCGCCCGTGATTCGCGTGGAACCTCCGGTCGCACCTGTCGCAGTGGTCAAAAGGCCACCGGTGATCGGTCTGGCTTTGGGCGGCGGCGCAGCCAAGGGCTTTGCCCATGTGGGCGTGATCCAGGCGCTGGAGCAGGCCGGCATCCGTCCCAATCTGGTGGTCGGCACCTCGGCCGGCAGTCTGGTGGCCAGTCTGTACGCCAGCGGCAAGAGCGGAGCCCAGTTGCAATACATCGCCGAGAACATGGAAGAGGCGGCCTTCACGGATTGGGGGGGCTTGCCGATCTTCGGCCGCGGCGTGCTGCGCGGCGACGCGCTGGCGCGTTTCGTCAACGGGCAGGTGTCGGGTCGTCTGCTGGAAGACATGCCGCTGCTGTTGGGCATCGTTGCCACCGACCTGAACAACGGTCAGGGCGTGCTGTTTCGCCGTGGCGACACCGGCACGGCGGTGCGCGCCTCCAGTTCGGTGCCGGGCGTTTTTCAGCCGGTCAAGATCGGCCTGCGCGAATACGTGGACGGCGGCCTGGTGTCGCCCGTGCCGGTGCGCTATGCGCGCCAGATGGGTGCCGAACTGGTGATTGCGGTGGACGTTTCCAGCCTGGCCGAAGGCAACCTGACGGGCGACACCCTGCAGATCCTGCTGCAGACCTTCACCATCATGGGCAAGAGCATCAACAGCTTCGAATTGCGTGAAGCCGACCTGGTGGTCAGGCCGGATCAGGTGGGCCTGAGCAGCACCGATTTCACCGCCCGCAAGCGCGCCATCGACGCGGGACGGGTGGCGATGCAGCGCCTGATACCGCAACTCAAGGCGGCGATCGAGGCCAAGAGCAAATAAAGAGCCAAAAAAAAGGGTTTTTGGGGGTCAGAGCGTAGTAATCGGCGGGCTGCCGAAAATCGCGCCGAAGAAACATGTTGTGGCTTCGATGCGGGATTCCGGTAATTCGGCTGTTCGGCTGTTCGGCTGTTCGGACTTGAATGCCGTGTGGCAGAGCTGAGCAGCGCAGCAGCGGTCGGATCAGGGCGGGCGTCTGTTTGAGCCCGCAGGGCGAGTTTAGCCCGACCCCGACCGATGAG
>CAIKVZ010000264.1 GCA_903830985.1 uncultured beta proteobacterium | reverse complement strand
TGCGCACCAAAGCCAAGTTACGCGATGCCGCCAACGAGCATATGTCGATGCTGCAGCGTACCCCCGAGCGTGTAATCGGCTATTTTCAGGACCGTCGGGTCCGCTATGCAGCTTGATACTTCACAGGGCCGGATCAATAAGAAGATAAGCCCCAGCGGCAACCCGGTCAACGGCGAATCCCTGCATGTCACCATGTCCTTTGGCATTGCCCGACTTCAATACGACGGCGTGACCAGTGCCAAGGAACTGCTGGCGATAGCTGATGCAGCGCTCTATCAGTCCAAGGAGGATGGGCGCAATCGTGTGACCATGGGCCACTGCCGACTAATGCACGATGCCCTTGTAAAAGAAATATCCATAAGCCACCAGCAGCCCAAGGCCCAAGGTACGCGGCACCCGCTTGAGGAAGGCCACTGACAAGAAGTGCAGCACGCCCGCACCCAGGATGACGTAAATTCCCATCTGGAACATTTCCGGAATTTGAATCGTATTGAATGCCGCAAATATGCCGATGCACATCGGAATACAAATATGTGCATCACCAATTTGCGAACTGAGAACAATGTCCTGTCGCCCCTGACGCGCGTAGTACAGCGCGATCAATGCATTGGGCAATACCATCAGCAGGCCACTCATCCAGCCAAGTTTTGCAAAGCCGACATACTGACTTCCAGCCCCGGATACCCATGTCACCAGTTCGTCAGTTGAATAGTAGATGCCCCAGGCACTGACGGCAATGGCCATCAGGTCAAGCACGATGGTCCATTGGAACGTCTTATTTTTTCGGATCTTGTCTTTCAGAATTTCAAAGACATGCAGTACCTGCCAAAAGATGAACAGGGCGATCAGCACGAGTCCGTCATAAAAATCAATGACTCCATCCTTGGCCAAAGCCCAAAGGGTGCCGGTAAACAAAAACAAGGCGATCAGGCTGAACAGTACGTCGAGCCCACCCATACGCTCCAATACGAGTGATGATTTTCCTTTACTCCTCGCACTTCGTTTTTGACCGCCTGTTGAAGGGATCATCAGCGCGGAAGCCCCGACAATCAAAGTCAGATTGGTGACGTTGTTCACGAGGCAGTTCTCAATCACCAGGCCGCCATTGCTGGCGGAGCGACTCATGACAAAGGCAAACACCAAATTGGGGAACCCCGAGCAGTAGGGCATGATGAGCGTGCCCAGCACTGTGCCTTCGAAGCCCTTGTGCTCCATGGCCTGTAGACGCCAAATCATGAGCACGGAGGCTGTCAGAAACAGCGTCAACAGTGCTATCGGATGATGGGAATACGCCTGGACGATCTTGATGAAGCCATCGGCAAGCGGCAAATGAAAGGACGTTTCCGGCAACAACTTCGTGAAAAGATCAGTATCCATTGATTTGCGTTGACTTCATGTGAGCAGCCGCTAGTACCTCAACCCAGAAATATCGAAACATGAAAGCGCGCCTTCGCACCCATGCCGTTGTTGCCAATGCTCGCCATAGCCCCCGCGATGTCTGCGCTTGGCGCCTAGGCCTGAGCGCGAATCCATCACTTTCATTTTGTTCCGTTACCTCTGTGTCGAGGCACTAGGGTAATGTAATTGTCTGGGCATTCCCCATAGGGTCATGCCATGTCCGTTGCGGGCAACGACTCGAAAAGTTCAAGAAAAATTTTCGAGTCGCCCCGCACCAGTGCGGCATCAGGGGCGCGATTGGCTTGCGTAAAGGGGCATAGCCTATATTCTCAGCATATGCGTTCCCCTACACCACTGCTGAAGCAAGGCAAAGGCCATGAACAGCCGTAAGGCGCTCGATGGTCGGGCCGCTGCGCTGATGCTGGTGCTGTGCCTCGTCTGGGGCTTGCAACAATCGGTCCTGAAACTGGCGGCGCCGGACGTGGCACCCATCATGCAGATCGCCCTGCGCTCTGGCATCGCGGCGCTGCTGGTCGGGTTGCTGATGCTCTGGAGAGGGGAGCGGATCTCCTTGGCCGATGGCAGCTGGCGCGCCGGCCTGGTCGTGGGCTTTCTTTTTGCCCTGGAGTTCCTGTTGGTGGGTGAAGGTCTGCGCCACACCTCGGCCTCGCACACGGCGGTCTTTCTGTACACGGCACCGATCTTTGTGGCGCTGGGACTGCACTGGAAAATGCCCTCGGAGCGGCTCAACGCACTGCAATGGACGGGCATTGCCCTGGCCTTTGGCGGCATCGTCGTGACGTTTTTCGGACGTTCCCAGCCAAGCGCCATCAGTGGGCCAGTCACAAACATCGTCCTGGGCGACACGCTCGCGCTGCTCGGTGGCGTGTCCTGGGCCGCGACCACCGTGGTGATCCGGTGCTCAACTCTGGCGCGGGCGTCAGCCTCCCTCACCCTGCTCTACCAACTGGTCGCAGCCTTCGTCCTGCTGTTGGTCGCAGCCTTTGTCCTCGGGCAGGCGGCGATCCGGCCAACGCCGGTGGCCATTGGCGCCCTGCTGTTTCAGTCGCTGGTGGTCTCGTTCGCCAGCTTTCTGGTCTGGTTCTGGTTGCTGCGCAAGTACCAGGCCTCAAGCCTGGGCGTGTTCTCGTTCATCACGCCGCTTTTTGGCGTGGCTTTTGGCGTGTGGCTGCTGGATGAACCGCTGGAATTGAGCTTTCTGCTCGGCGCACTTCTGGTCCTGAGCGGTGTCGTGCTGGTCAGTGGCCATGCGTGGTTGCATGGGCTGATATTCAGCCAGCGCCGAGGGGTTTGATCCGGGCGGCCTACGGCGCAGCTACCTCGAAGGGGTAGCGCACGCCAAGCTGGCGTCTGAATTCGTCCAGGCATTCGACGATGGCCAGGGTCTCGGCGTGGGGCATGCGCGGGCTTTGCACCAGACCGGCGCGAACACAGCGCATGGCCTCGTCGATCTCCCCTTCAAAACCATTGATGCGAAACGGCGCGTGCGCCAGTTGCACCGGCCCCTCGCGTGGGGTCAGCGAAGCTTGCGTGGCTTCCCAGAAGTTGTGCGGCAAACAAATGGAGCCCTCGCTGCCGAAAATGCGCAGCGCGTTATCCGCGACGCCATCAAAGGCGCAGACAAACTGCGACACGACGCCGTCGCCAAACACCATGGTTCCGATCGCGCGCTGATCCACCCCTGTCGGGGCCAGGGTTCCCGAGGCGTTCATGCGTACGGGTGCCGGACACACACCCTGCGCCGCCTCCAGCACCCAGCGGCTCATGGCGATGTTGTAGATGCCGATATCGAGTAGGCTGCCCCCGCCCAAGGCTGCGCTGAACAGACGGCTCTGCGGATCGAAAGGGACGTTGACGCAAAAGCTCGACTGCATGGACTGCAAGCTGCCGATGGCGCCCGAGGCCAGCCAGACGCGCACCTGCTCGTAGATTGGCAGGAACCGCGTCCACATTGCCTCCATCAGGAAGACGCCGCGCTGCTGCGACAGCGCAACCAGTTCGCGCGCCACACTCGCTGACGGCACCAGGGGTTTCTCGCACAGCACCGGTTTGCCGGCAAGCAGGCACTGGCGGATGAAGGCGCCGTGCTCGGAGTTGGGTGTTGCGATGTAGACCGCATCAATGGCCTCATCGTCTAGCAACGCGGCCAGTTCGGTCACGACCCGGGGCCGCGGCTTGCCAGCCCTTGTCCAGTGCCGCACGAAGTCGCCGGTGCGCGTCGGATCGCGCCCCAGCACACTGTGCAAATGGGTTCCAGGCATTTGAAAAACGGCATCGGCAAAACGCTGGGCAATGCCGCCCGGCCCGATGATGGCCCACGCAAAATCGCTCATTTTTTTCCTCTGTAACTTGATGCGGAGTCTATCCAGGACGCGCAACATAGCCTCCGGCCAAGTGCGCCGCGGTCGCCTTGAACGACAGGCCAAAGCACCGCAAAGCCGTGCGAATGTAGAGGCCCGGCCATTGTGTTACCGTGCTCGGCCCGTCCACGCCAGGTGATTGATTTGACAGCTGACTTCCGCACCACACCCCTGACGCACGACCCAAGAGGCGCCGCATGACACAGCAGGCCCCTGCGCCCGGGCGCGATGCCGCGCCGCCCGAACCCGCCACCATGGACTTGCGCGCCCTCGTGGCCGTGTTAGTCGGTGTTGCGCTGGGCGCGCTGGACACAGCGATTGCCAACACCGCGCTGCCGGCCATCGCGACCGACCTGCACGCCAACCCGGCGGCTTCGATCTGGGTCATCAACGCTTATCAACTGGCGGTGGTTGCCAGCCTGCTGCCATTTGCCGCGCTGGGCGATCTGCTGGGGCCCCGGCGCGTTTTCCTCGGCGGCCTGAGCCTGTTCACCCTGGCTTCGCTCGCCTGCGCATTGGCAACCACCCTGCCCACCCTGGCCGGCGCGCGCGCCCTGCAAGGCGTGGGAGCGGCCGGGGTGATGAGCGTCAACATCGCGCTGATCCGGCTCATTTTCCCCGCCGCACGCCTGGGTCGTGGCGTAGGACTCAACGCCCTGGTGGTCGGCGTCTCCTTTGCGGCCGGGCCCAGCATCGCCTCGCTCGTGCTCTCCTTTGCCGCCTGGCCCTGGCTGTTCGCCATCAACCTGCCGCTGGGTCTGGGCGCACTGGCTTTGGCGCGCCTGGCGCTGCCGCATAGCGCGCGCCGGGGCCACGGTTTTGACCCGGTGACAGCACTGCTCACGGCGCTGAGCTTTGCCACGCTGGTCCTGGCCCTGGGGGCCGCCGCGCAGCGCGAAGCCGCCTGGCTGGTGAGCTTGCCCTTGGCGGTCGCCGTTCTCGCGGGATGGCTGCTGCTGCGCCGCCAGGCCGGACACCCTGCGCCCATGCTGCCGATGGACCTGCTGCGTCGACCGATGTTTGCGCTCTCGGCCATGACGTCCATGGCCTCGTTCGCGGCACAGGGTCTGGCCTTTGTCTCATTGCCCTTTTATTTCGAGCAGGTCCTGCAGCGCAACCCCGTGGACACCGGCTGGCTGATGACGCCCTGGCCCATCGTTGTGGCGCTCGCCGCGCCGGTCGCCGGTCGCCTCTCCGACCGGCACCCGCCCGGCCTGCTGGGCGGCGTCGGCCTGAGCCTGCTGTGCGCCGGCCTGCTGACGCTGGCACTGTTGCCGGCCGATGCGTCAGCGCTGGCCATTGTGTGGCGCATGGCGCTGTGCGGCCTGGGCTTTGGCTTCTTCCAGGCGCCCAACCTGCGCGCCCTGATGTCCAGCGCGCCGCCCGAGCGCAGCGGTGGGGCCAGCGGCGTCATCGCCATGGCGCGCCTGATGGGGCAGACCACGGGCGCTGCCCTGGTGGCGCTGTGCTTTGGCCTGGTGGGCACGCGCGGCCCTGAAGCGGCGCTGTTTGTCGCGGCCCTGTTTGCCGCCCTGGCTTCACTGGCCAGTCTGGCCCGGCTGTGGACGCGCTGAGCGGCCAGGCCCATGAGATACCGGAGCAAACCATGAACGCCGTGCAACGCATACAGGCCTTCAACGCTGGCCGCGATCCCGAGCGCCGGCAACTCAAATACCGCGCCATGCGCGCCAGTCCCTTCGCCTTCATGCGCGGCACCTGCCACCTGTTCTACGACCAGTTGCAGCCGCAGGGACTGTTCAAGGCAGCGCCGCTGACCTGGCTGTGCGGCGACCTGCATCTGGAGAATTTCGGCAGCTACAAAGGCGACAACGGCCAGGTCTATTTCGACATCAACGACTTCGACGAGGCGGCGCTGGCGCCGGCCAGCTGGGACCTGCTGCGCCTGCTGACCAGCGTGCAGGTCGCCGCCGACAGCCTGGGCATTGATTGCTCCGACGCGAACCAGCTTGGTACGCAGTTGCTCACGGCCTATGCGGATGCGCTGGCGCAGGGCAAGGCCTATTGCGTGGAGCGCGACACGGCGCAAGGCTTGGTGCAGGCTCTGCTGACGGACCTGCGTGAGCGGCGGCGCCCGCAATTTCTCGACAGCCGTACCCGCCTCAAGGGAAAAAAGCGCCAGCTCTCGACGGACGGCAAGAAAGCCTTGCCGGCCTCCGAAGCGCAGCGCAAGCTGGTGACGAATTTCATGGAGCGCTTCGCCAGGACCCAAGACGAACCCGATTTTTTCGAGGTGCTGGACGTGGCGCGGCGCATCGCCGGCACCGGCAGCTTGGGGCTGGAACGCTACGTCATTCTGGTGCGCGGCAAGGGCTCGCCTGACGGCAATTACCTGCTCGACCTGAAGGCCGCGCAGCCTTCGGCGCTCGCCCCGCATCTGCAGGCGGTGCAACCCGCATGGGAAACACCGGCCCACCGCATCGTCGCCTTGCAGCGCCGCCTGCAATCCGTCACAGTGGCATTCCTGCACCCGGTGCTACTGGACAAGGCACCCTATGTGTTGCGCAGCCTGCAGCCCTCGGAAGACCGCGTCACGCTGGGCCACTCGGGCCAGACCCCTCTCGAGCTCGTGCAACTGCTGCAAACCATGGGCCAGCTCGCGGCCTGGGCGCAATTGCGCAGCGCGGGCCGTCAGGGCTCGGCCATCGCCGACGAGCTGATCGACTTTGGCGCCGACAAGCGTTGGACAAAGCACCTGTTGCTGGCTTCACGGGAATGCGCCCAACAGGTGCGGGCAGACTCCTTGGCCTTCAACGCCGCTTTCGATGAAGGGGCATTTCACCCTTAGCCTGCCGAGTCCCAACGCCCGTGTAGAGTTGCCTGCCAACTCACAGGAGACTCGATGAAAAAGCTTCACATCATTGCCACGGCAACAGGTCTATTGGCAGCCGGCCTGCTGCACGCGCAGACCCGGCTTCCCACCGTGCCACCGTCGCAATACACGGCCGAGCAAAAACAGGCAGCCACCGAGTTCGAGGCGGCGCGCAAGGTGCCTGTGTTCGGCCCCTTCGAGCCACTGATACACAGCCCGCAGATGATGAGCCAGGCACGCGCCATGGGCGACTACCTGCGCTACAAGTCGGCCATCGGAACCACGCTGAGCGAGTTGGTGATCCTGGTCACGGCGCGCGAATGGACGCAGGATTACGAGTGGTATGTGCACTACCCGCTGGCGATCAAGTCAGGCATCAAGAAGGACATCGCCGACGCCATTGGCGATGGACGCCGACCCCAGGGTCTGAGCGATGACGAGGAAATCGTCTACGATTTTTCCATCGAACTGCAGCGCAACAAGCGCGTTTCCGACACGCTGTTCGCCCGCGCCGAGAAGCGCTTTGGCAAGCAGGGCATCGTCGACCTGACCGGCATCAGCGGCTACTACACCTTGTTGGCGATGGAGCTCAACGTGGCGCAGTACGAACTGCCCAAGGACGGCAAGCGGCTGGAGCGTTTCCCCAAGTAGCCCGACCAAATCAGTCGACCATGCCCGCACATGGGCTCATTCCGAGGCGGGAATCTCCACTTTGCGCTCCTGCCTGAAAAACGTCACCAGTTGCCACACGATGAAGATGGTAATCAGGGCAAACAAGGTGCCGCTGATGGGGCGGGTGACGAAGGCACTGAAACTCCCGCGGCTCAGCAGCAGGGCGCGGCGAAAGTTCTCTTCCAGCATCGGGCCCAGGATGAAGCCCAGCATCAGCGGCGCGGCCTCCAGCCCCAGGCGCATGAACATATAGCCGCACAGGCCAAAGGTGGCGGTGATGTAGATGTCGTCCAGGCTGTTGTTGATGCTGTAGGTGCCGATGCAGCAGAAGAACAGGATGGCAGGGAACAGCACATTGAACGGGATCTTGAACACCGACAGCCAGTAGCGCACCAGCGGCACGTTGAGGATCACCAGGAAGCAGTTGCCCACCCACATGCTGGCCACCAGGCCCCAGAACAGATCCGGGTGGTTGCCGATCATGTTGGGGCCCGGCTGTATGCCCTTGATGATGAAGGCGCCCATCATCAGCGCCATCACCGCGTTCTCCGGAATGCCAATGGCCATGAGCGGGATGAAGCTGGTGCGGGCTGCGGCTTCGTCGGCAGCGGCCTGACCGGCCACGCCCTCGATCGCACCCTGGCCGATTTCGTGCTTGTATTTGCTGAAGCGCTTGTCCACGGCATAGGCGGCGAACTGCGCGATCGTGGGGCCGCCACCGGGCAACAGGCCCAGCACCGAGCCGACCACGCTGCCGCGCAGGGCGCTGGGGATGATGCGCTTGAACTCGGGCCAGGTCGGCATGAGCTTGATCTTGCCGTTGAAGGGCGTGAGTTGGCTGCCGCTGTCGAGGTTCTTCACTACCTCGGCGATGCCGAAGCAGCCCAGGGCAATGCTGATCAGGCCAATGCCATCCATCAGGAAAGGCAGATCCATGGTGAAGCGCGCGGCGCCGCTGTTCACGTCGGTGCCCACCGACCCCAGCAGCACGCCGATCAGGGCCATGGCCAGGCCGTTGAGCACGCTGCCGGTGGTGACAAAGCTCACGCACAGGAAGCCGAACAGCATGAGCGCGCAGTAATCAGCCGGGCCGAACAAAAATGCCACCTCGCCCAGTGCCGGGGCCATGGTCGACAACACGATGATGGCCACGGTGCCGCCGATGAAACTGGAAATACCCGCGGTGAACAGGGCCAGTCCGGTCTTGCCCTTGAGCGTCATCTGATAGCCGTCGATGCAAGCCACGATGCTGCTGGCGTGCGGGATCTTCATGGTGATGGCGCTCACCGAGTCGCCGTACTGCGCACCGTAGTAAATCCCGGCCAGCATGATGAGCGAACCCGTGGTGGGAATGGAATAGGTCAGGGGCAGCAACAGGCTGATGGTGGACAGGGGGCCGAGGCCGGGCAGCAGCCCCACCAGCGTTCCCACCACGCAGCCGATGGCGCAGTACATGAGATTGTTCAGCGTCAACGCGGTCTCGAAACCGAACGCGAGGTTGTGTAGGACGTCCATCAATAGAGGGGCAGTTGCAGGCCGAGCAGGTTTTTGAACATGAGGGCGATGACGATCAGGCCAGCCGCGATCTTGAGGTTGCGCACCACCGAATACGTGGTCGCGGCGAAGGACGAGCAAAACACCAGAAAGAAGATGCCCACGATCATGTTGACGTGCTCGGAGAGCAGCGCAAACCCGCACAGGCCCCCCAGGACCAGCGCGATGTTCTTCATGTTGTAGTTCACCGGAACGCGGGTCTCGAAGCGCGCACGCACCACCGTGATCAGGCCGATCAGGAACACCAGGCAACTCACGATCAGCGGGAACAGGCCCGGGCCGGCTCGGCTGAATTCGCCGATGTCGTATTTGCGCGATGCCAGCCCGAAGAGCAGGGCGATCGCCATGAGGCAAATGCCTCTGACCAGGTTCAAATTATTCATGTCGTGGTATTTTTTTCAGGCTGTCCGCAGGCTCAAAGCCGGCGGAACGTGGCACGCTTGTGTTCACGCCGTAGCGCGTGAACCGATGACGCTTGGGAGGGATTCTAGATGGGAAGTTTGATAACCTCACTGTGAGAGCTCATGGTAGTGGGGTGGAGAAGGGACCAAGCTAGTGAAAACCCTAGCAGCCTGTCCCCTGCGCATCTTCAGGATTGGATTTTCGGATCGCTGCTCCTGCCATACTTGCACGCATGCTTGTGCGCATCGTTCCCTTCATCTTCGCCGCGGCGCTGCTGGCAGCGCATTATTTCCGCCTGGCCCAGTACCCCTTGGTGGCCCTGAGCCTGACGGCTCCCCTGCTGTTGTTGGTGCGCCGGCGCTGGGCCCTGCTGTTGTTGCAACTGAGCGCCTACGCGGCCAGTCTGGTGTGGCTGGCCGCGCTGCTCGAACTCGTCCAATACCGTCAACAGATGGGCCGCCCCTGGACTGCGGCGGCGCTGATTCTGGGTTCGGTCATGGCACTCACGCTGCTCGCCGGCCTGCTGCTGAATGCGCGCGCCGTGCGGGCCCGCTATCCCCTTTAGGACGAAATGCGGCTCTTGCATAAAGCCATGAGGGCGTCGTCATAGTTCCCCCTGGGCAGCGCCGCGCGGCCTAGAATTCCGGGCATCCAAAGCCCAGCAGCCGCGACGCGCCTTTACCCAAGCCGCGCTTCAGCTGAAACCCACCGGAGCCCCCATGTCCCAAACCGCGCTTGCCGAACTGCTGTCCTATGCAAGGGACCACGCAGGACCCGCCGCCCACAGGCTCACCGATTTCGCCGCCACCTATTTCGAGAGCACCGACCCGGACGAGATCCGCGAGCGCGGACCGGCCAAGCTGTTTGCCATTGCGAACGCGCACTGGCGTCTGCTGGAGGCGGCGCGCGCGCCGCATGATGTGAAGATCCGAGTCTTCAACCCGACGCTGGCCGAGGACGGTTATGTCAGCGAGCACACGGCGATACAGATCGTGCACGACGACATGCCCTTCCTGGTGGACTCCGTCACCATGGCGGTAAACCGCAGCGGCCGCACGGCGCACTGGATTGTCCATCCCCTGCTGGGCGTGCAGCGCGATGCCCAGGGCCGCGTCGTCGAGACATTGCCCGCCACCGGCGCCAACGGGCGGCCCATCGAGTCGCTCATCCTGGTGGAATGCGACCGCATCGTGAGCGAGGAGCAACGCAGTGTGCTGGCCGGCGAACTGGCGCAGGTGCTGGCCGATGTGCGCGCCGTGGTGCAGGACTGGCAGCCCATGTTACAGCGCCTGCACACCGTGGGCGCGGCGTCGGCGCACTCCTCGCTGTCGGGTGTGAACCAGCAGGAAGGCATCGAGTTCCTGCGCTGGCTGGAAGACAAGCATTTCACCTTCCTGGGCGCGCGCGACTACGACCTGCAACGCAGCGGCGACCAGGTCAGCCTGGTGGCCGTGGCCGAATCCGGCCTGGGCGTGCTGCGCGGCGGCGCCCAGACGCCGGTCAGCGTGCTGCCACCGGACGCGGTGGCGCTGCTCGAGTCGGACCAGCTCGTGCTGGTGACCAAGGCCATGACGCGCGCCACCGTGCACCGCCCGGCCTGGCTCGACTACATCGCCGTGAAGCGCTTCGACGAGGCCGGCCAGGTGATCGGCGAGGCGCGCTTTCTGGGCCTGTACACCTCCACCGCCTACTCGGCCATGGTCGAGGAAATTCCGCAAGTGCGACGCCGCGCCGCGCAGGTGCTCGCCGCTGCCGGAGTGGTGCCCGACAGCCACGCGGCCAAGTCGCTGCAGGCGATTCTGGAAGCCTATCCGCGCGACGAATTGTTCCAGATCGACGCGGCCACGCTGACCGAGCATGCCATCGGCATCCTGCGCCTGCAGGAGCGCCAGCGCACACGCGTGTTCCTGCGCCGCGACCCCTTTGGCCGCTTCACCTCGGTCCAGGTGTTCGTGCCGCGCGAGCGCTTCAACACCGAGCTGCGCATCCGCATCGGCCACGAGCTCAGCGCCGCGCTGGACGGCCAGTCGGTCGAGTTCACGCCCATGCTCACCGACAGCCCGCTGGCGCGCATCCATTACCTGGTGCGCGCCAAGGCACAGGCGCCGCACAGCGTCGACCTGCGCGCGCTCGAAGCGCGCATTGCGCGCTTGGCGCAACGCTGGGAGGACGACTGCACCCAGGAGCTGCTGCAGCTGCACGGCGAGGGCCAGGGCCTGGCGCTGGCGCACCGTTTCGCGAACGCCTTCTCCACCGCCTACCGCGAAGACTTCGGCCCGCAGGTGGCCGCCGAGGACACGCAGTCTCTTTCCGACCTGACGCCCGCTTCGCCGCTGGCCGTCAAGCTGTACCGCCCGCTCGACGCCGGTCCCGGCATGCTGCGCTTCAAGATCTACAGCAGCGCCAAGGTGGCCTTGTCGGATTCGCTGCCGGTGCTCGAGCGCATGGGCGCGCGCGTGCTGGACGAACATCCCTACCCGGTGGCGCAGGGCGCGAACGAGCAGGCCTACTGGATCCACGATCTGGGACTGCAGCTGCCGGTGGGCACCGAACTGTCGCTGGTGAAAGCGCGCTTTGAAGCGCTGTTCATCCAGGCCTGGCGTGGCGAGGTGGAGAGCGACGAGCTGAACAAGCTGGTGCTGACCACGACGCTGGACGCGTCGGCGATCACCGTGCTGCGCGCCTACACGCGCTACTTCAAGCAGCTGGGCTTCGCCTTCAGCCAGAGCTACATCGAAGCCGCGCTGAACAAGAATTGCGCCGTGGCGCAGGACCTGAGCGAGCTGTTTGTCGCGCGCTTCGACCCGTCGCGCGAGCAGGGTCGCGAGGCCGCTCAGCAGCAGCTTTGCCAAAGCATAGAGGCGCACCTGAGTGCCGTGGCCAGCCTGGACGAAGACCGCATCCTGCGCCAGTTCTACGCCACCATCCTGGCCACCTGGCGCACCAACTTCTGGCAGACCACGCCCGCTGGCGAACGCAAACCCTGCCTGAGCTTCAAGCTCAATCCGCGCGCCGTGCCAGGCGTGCACGAGCCCAAGCCGATGTTCGAGATCTGGGTCTACTCACCGCGGGTTGAAGGCTTGCACTTGCGCCTGGGCCGGGTCGCGCGCGGCGGGCTGCGCTGGTCGGATCGGCGCGAGGATTTTCGCACCGAGATCCTGGGTCTGGTCAAGGCCCAGCATGTGAAGAACATCGTCATCGTTCCGGTTGGCTCCAAGGGCGGCTTCGTGCTGAAAAACCCGCCACCGGTGAGCGACCGCGACGCCACCCTGGCCGAGGGCATCGCCTGCTACAAGCTGTTCCTGTGCGGCATGCTGGACCTGACCGACAACCTGGTGCACGGCACGGTGGTACCTCCACCGCAGCTGGTGCGCCACGACGGCGACGACCTCTATCTGGTGGTCGCAGCCGACAAGGGCACGGCCAGTTTCTCCGACATCGCCAACAGCGTCTCGGCGCAATACGGCTTCTGGCTGGGCGACGCCTTTGCCTCGGGCGGCTCCGTGGGTTACGACCACAAGAAGATGGGCATCACGGCGCGCGGCGCCTGGGAATCCGTGAAGCGGCATTTCCGTGCGCTGTCAATCAACACCCAGACCACACCGTTCACCGTGGCCGGCATCGGCGACATGTCGGGCGACGTTTTCGGCAACGGCATGCTGCTGTCTGACCACATCCAACTGGTGGCGGCTTTCGACCATCGCCACATATTCATCGATCCGGCACCCAATACCGCACTGTCGTTGGCCGAGCGCCGGCGTCTGTTCGAGCTGCCACGGTCGAGCTGGGAGGATTACGACAAGAGCCTGATCTCGGCCGGCGGCGGTGTCTGGCCGCGCAGCGCCAAATCGATCAAGCTCAGCCCCGAAGCGCGCGCCGTGCTGGGCATCGACGCGGCCGAACTGGCGCCGCTGGAACTGCTGCATGCCATTTTGCTGGCGCCCGTGGACCTGCTGTACAACGGCGGCATCGGCACCTATGTGAAGGCCAGCTTCGAGAGCCACGCCCAGGCAGGCGACAAAGCGGGCGACGCCTACCGGGTGAACGGAGGTGAGTTGCGCTGCAAGGTGCTGGGCGAGGGCGGCAACCTGGGTTGCACGCAGAACGGCCGCATCGAATTCGCGCAAAAGGGCGGCCTGGTGTACAGCGACGCCATCGACAACTCGGCCGGCGTGGACTGCTCCGACCACGAGGTCAACATCAAGATCCTGCTGGACCGGGTGGTGGAAGCGGGCGACCTGACGCTCAAGCAGCGCAACGAGGTGCTGGCCTCCATGACCGAGGAAGTGGGCCATCTGGTGCTGACCGACAACTACTACCAGACCCAGGCGCTGGACGTGGCGGGGCATAGGCCGCTGTACCTGCTCGACGGCCAGCAGCGCCTGATGCAATGGCTGGCAGGCGCGGGCCGGCTGAATCGGGCCCTGGAATTTCTGCCTGATGACGAGGAGATTGCGCGCCGCCGCGCGCGCAAGCAAGGCCTTAGCGCACCCGAAGGCGCGGTGGTGCTGGCCTACGCCAAGATGTCGGTGTTCGACGACCTGGTGGCAAGCAACCTGCCCGACGACCCCTTCTTCAGTCGCGCCTTGCAGGCCTACTTCCCCAAAGTGCTGACCGAGAAGTTTGGCGAGGCCATTGCCCGCCATCCGCTCAAGCGCGAGATCATCTCGACCTTCATCGCCAACACCGTGGTGAACCGCATGGGTGCCACCTTTGTCAACTTCATTGCGGCCGAGTCCGGTGCCAGCACGGCCGACGTGGTGCGCGCCTACACCCTGGCGCGTGAGATCTTCGACCTGGAACTTCTTTGGGACCAGATCGATGCGCTCGACTACCGTGTCTCGACCACGCTGCAACTCGACCTGCTGAGCAAACTCATCGCCATTGCACAGCGTGCTTCGCGCTGGATGCTGCGCGTGCGCGCGCAGGACAGCGACCTGCCCACGCTGATTCAGCGTTACCAGCCCGGGGCGCGCGAACTGCGCAGCCACCTCGACCAATGGTTGCCTGGCCCCGCCCAGACCAACTGGCAGCAGGCCACTCAAACCCTTGTGGCGGCGGGCGTGGACCAGGACCTGGCGAACAACCTGGCGGCACTGGAGTTCATCTTCCCCGCACTCGACCTGGTGGATCTGGCACAAAGCGCCAGCACAGGTCTGGAGCAGGCGGCGCGCGCCTATTTCGACGTGGACGACGAACTGGGCCTGAGCGCCTGGCGCGCGGAGATCAATCGCCTGCCCACCGACACCCTTTGGCAGACGCAGGCCCGCGGCAGCGCGCGCGACGACGTCTACTCGATTGCCGGTCAGATCACGCGCAGCCTGTTGTCAAGCAACGAGACGGTGGCCGACTGGGCGATCCAGCATGCCAGTTCCATCGAGCGGGTGCGCCGGCTGTTCCAGACCATCAGCACGCAGGGGCCAGACCTGGCGCCGGTGTCGGTGGCGCTGCGCGAACTGCGGCATTTATCCTGACGCCAACAAACTTTAAACGCTCAGGTTGAGGATGCGGCCCGTGGCCTGGCCTTGGGTGTTGATGACGGCACGGTCATTGGCGTTGAGCTTGAGGGCGTTGCCGCTGGCGGCCCTGGTGGCGCTGGTGGCGCTGTACAGGCCGACCAAAAATTCCTGGGTTTTGGGTGCAACTTCCGGCTGCGCGACCTGCAACTGTGACTTGTAGGTGGGGTCGATCGGCAGTTGTGAGCTGAGTTGGCTCACTTTGTCGTGGCTGCGCTGCGCGTCGAGTTCGGCCGCATCGGCCTGGGCGCGCAAGGTCTGCGCAAAGGCTTCGGCCTGATCGGCCTCGCGCCTGGCCTGCTCGAGCCGCGCCTTGCCCACAGACGCCTGCACCGAAGGCGCGGCTGGCGCCGCAGTCGTGGTGGCAGAGATCGCGCTCATGGCATGGCCGGCCAGGGATTCAGGCCGTGACGTTGAGCCTGCGCCCGGTGACATGACCCTGGGAATTCGTGACCGGGGCTGGCGGCTTGGCTTCAGGCGTCTGCTGCGCCACGGCTTCCCTGGGCTTGCTGGTCTGGCTGCTGGTGGCCTCAGCCGGGCGCCTGGGTGGGGGCGTGGGCGTAACGGGTGAACTCTTGACTGATGCGACGTCCATGAACAGCTCCGGTGTTGAAGCCTTGAAGTTTATGCGTGAAGGGCTTGCAGTTCAAGCACCACGAATCCGGTGCATTTCCCGCACAATCTGCTCCCGCCCTTCATTCACGAAAGAAACCCCATGATCGTCGTGCACCACCTCAACGACTCGCGCTCGCAGCGCGTGCTCTGGCTGCTGGAGGAACTGGAGGTTCCCTACGAGGTAAGACATTACGCGCGCGACGCCAAGTCCCGGCTCGCACCACCCGAACTGGCGCAGGTTCACCCACTGGGCAAGTCGCCGGTGCTGCAGGACGGCGAACAGATGGTGATCGAATCCGGCGCGATCGTCGATTATCTGATCCGCCACCACGGCGCAGGCCGCCTGCAGCCGGCCACGGGCACCGCCGACTTCGAGGCCTACAACCAGTGGCTGCACTACGCTGAAGGCTCGGCCATGCTGCCGCTGATGCTCAAGCTCTACGTGTCGCGCCTGGGGGAAGCCGGGGCCCCGCTGCAGCCCCGCATCGACAGCGAACTGGCGAACCACCTGGGCTATGTCGAACACTCGCTGCAGGGTCGGGGCTGGCTGGTGGGCGACACCTTCAGCGGCGCCGACATCCAGATGAGTTTTGTTGGCGAAGCGGCGCGCGGCCTGCGTGCCGGCTACCCCGCCATCGATGCCTGGGTCAAACGCTTCCAGCAGCGCCCGGCCTACCAGCGGGCCCTGCAGCGCGGCGGCCCCTACGCACTGGCGGGTTGAACCGACCGGCTCACTCAGCCAGCATGCGGGCCTCGCGCACGATGCGCCCCATGGCCTCAAACTCGCCGGCCACCAGCCGGGCAAACTCAGCCGAGGATGTCGGCTGCGCCACGCACTCGGCGTCATGCAGGCGCTGGCGCATGGCCGGCTGAACCAGCGCCGCGTTGATTTCCCGGTTCAGGCGTTCGACGATGGCCGATGGCGTTCCCGCCGGCGCCAGCACGCCAAAGTGCGAACTCAGGTTGGCCTGCGGGTAGCCCAGTTCCGCCAGCGTGGCCACGCCCGGCAGGCTGTCCAGACGCGCATTCGCGCCCACCGCCAGGGCGCGCAGTTTACCGGCCTTGACGTGCTGCAGCACCGCCCCCGAGGTGTTCACCGACAGCACCTCGAATTGCCCGCTCAGCGCGTCGGTGATTTGCTGGCCGCCGCCCTTGTAAGGCACGTGGCTGATATCCAGGTGGGCGGCAGCGCGCAGTTGCTCCAGCATCACATGGCCAATCGACGCCTGGCCCGAGGTGGCCCAGCGCAGCGCGCCCGGCCGTTCGCGCGCCCAGGCCAGCAGCGTCTTGAGGTCGCCGGCAGGCGCCGCGCTCGTGGCCAGGATCAACACCGGTGAGTCCATCACGCTGGCCACGGGGACGAGGTCCTTGACGGGATCGAACAGCGACTTGCCCAGATGCGGATTGAGCGTCAGTGGCGTGATCGCAGTGAAGGCCAGCGTATAGCCGTCGGGCGCCGACTTGGCCACGGCGTTCACGCCGATGGTGCCGCTGGCGCCGGCCTTGTTCTCCACCACCACAGGCACGCCCAGCGCCGCCGCCAGGCGCTCGGCCAAGGCGCGCGCCACCACGTCGCTGACGCCACCCGGGGGGTAGGCCACGACCAGCTTCACGGGCCGTGCCGGCCACAGGGCTTGCGCACGGGTCATCAGTGGCAGGGCCGCCAGGACAATGGCCAGGCATTGCCGGCGCGTCAGGGCGGGCGGAAAACGATGCGCAAGGCGATCGGCGGATGCAGTCATGCACCATTCTATGGTGCTGCTGGAGCCCCTCCGTTCATTGATATTTTTTGAACGTAGTCGACAATCCTGTTCAATAAAAACAATCCATGACGATCTAGACTTGGCGTCATGGCATCGACTTCCACCCCCAATACCCGCTACACCCTGATCGCGATCGCGCTGCACTGGCTGCTCGGCCTGGCGCTGACGGCGCTGTTTGCCGTCGGCCTGTACATGGCCGATCTGCCGTTCTCGCCGCTGCGCATGAAGCTCTACAACTGGCACAAGTGGGCGGGGGTCAGCGTGCTGGCGCTGTCGCTGCTGCGCCTGCTGTGGCGTCTGACGCACCGCCCGCCAGAATTGCCCGAGGCCATGTCGCGAGCCATGCCACGCTGGCAACACCTGGCGCACCACGGCACGCACCTGGGCCTGTACGCGCTGTTCTTTGCCGTGCCACTGATCGGTTGGGCCTACAGCTCGGCCGCGGGCTTCCCCATTGTGTGGTTCGGCGTGCTGCCGCTGCCGGACTTCGTCGGGGCCGACAAGGCGCTGGCGGCCCTCATCAAGCCCTGGCACGAGATCAGCGCCTACGCCTTGGCCGGACTGGTGCTGCTGCACATCGGGGCCGCAGTCAAACACCAGTGGCTGGACCACGACCACCTGATCGCCCGAATGATGCCGGGCCGCGATTGAAACCCCGCCAAGGACATCCCATGAATTTCACCCAATTGCTCACCCCCCTGGTGCTCGCCGGCGCCGCACTGAGCGCTTGCACCAGCGCCATGGCACAACAAAAACTGCTGCCGGCGCAAAGCGAAATTGTTTTCGTCAGCAAGCAGATGGGCGTGCCGGTTGAAGGCCGCTTCAAGAAGTTCGAGGCGCAGATTGCCTTCGACCCGGCCAAGCCGGCGAGCTCGAAGATGGCCTTCACCATCGACATCGCCAGCGCCAGCTTTGGCGCGCCGGAACCCGACGCCGAGTTGCCCAAGGCTTCGTGGTTCAACACGCTGAAGTTTCCCCAGGCGACCTTCCAGTCTGACACCGTGAAGGGTCTGGGCGCCGGCAAGTTCGAGGTCTCGGGCAAGCTCAACATCAAGGGCACGACGCGTGACCTGGTGGTGCCGGTGACGCTGGCACAGAGCGGTGCCGTGACCACGGCCAGCGGCAGCTTCACGCTCAAACGAATGAGCTTCAAGCTCGGCGAAAACGAGTGGTCCGACACCTCCATGGTGGCCGACGACGTACAGGTCAAGTTCAAGCTCGCCCTGGCGGGTGTGGCCAAGCTCTGACCGCCCGCCGCAATTTTTTCTCTCTCTTTTCACTTCCACTTTTTTCAGGAGTTCTCATGCGCAAATCCCTCATCGCTGTCTCGGCCCTCGCGGCAATGGCAGCCCTGGCCACTGGCACCGCACAAGCCCAATCCGCGGCCTACGCCATCGACCCGGCCCACACCTACGTCAGCTTCGAGATCGGTCACTTCGGCACCAGCACAAACCGCGGCCGCTTTGACAAGAAGGACGGCAGCGTGCAACTGGACCGCGCCGGCAAGAGCGGCAAGGTCGACATCAGCGTGGACACAACGTCCATCAACACCGGCTTTGAAGCCTTCAACAAGCACCTGCAAAGCCCCGACCTGTTTGACGCCGCCAAGTACCCGACGCTGAAATTCACCTCGGAGAAGTTCGCCTTCAACGGCGACAAGGTGAGCGAGATCGCGGGCTCGCTGACGCTCTTGGGCAAGACCCTGCCGGTGACGCTCAAGGCCAAGCAGTTCAACTGCTACATGAGCCCCATGACCAAGCGCGAAGTCTGCGGCGGCGATTTCGAAACCACCATCGACCGCACCCAATGGGGCATGAACTACGGCATCGACTGGGGCTTCCCGAAAGACGTGCGCGTGATCGTGCAGGTCGAAGCGACCAGGCTGTAAGTGCCCAGTCACCTGGTGCGACGCTCAGCCGCCGCACCTCGCATCGGATCCCGCGAAAATCCCAATTTCTTAGGGATTGCAGCGCGGGTGATTTCTTGAAGATTCTTTGACCTTATCAGTCAGACACAGTACGGCTCGGGCGGCCTCATTGCGGTGTTCTTCGTCATGCAAAAAGAGATGATCTTGCAGAGACAGAGATATTTCAGTCAGCAGGTCCCTGACCTCACCCAGATTTCGAGCAAGATCCATCCACGGATTTTGCCCTTCGCCATGCGGATCAGTGTCGACCATTGCGTTGGGTTCAGCGTCGATCGGTCAAAAACTTTCCCATTCGTCCCCCGGAGCAGTTGATTTCGTCGGTGACGCAATCGCTGGCGTCTTCACGCCGGGAAGGGATTTTGGTTTCACCGCGCCAAGGATCTTTTTCGGTGCCGGACTGGAAAACTGGGGACGGACGACATCGGGTAAGCGCTGCCGCTGCGTCGAAAGGCCGGACTGTTCCTGCAACAGCGTAAATACGGCCACCGTTTGCACCAGATCCTGTGCCTGCGACTTCAGGCTGGTTGCCGCAGCGGCCATCTGCTCCACCAGCGCCGCATTCTGCTGTGTGACCTGATCCATCTGAGTCACGGCTTCACCGACTTGGGATACGCCCAGGCTTTGTTCGTTGCTGGCGGCACTGATCTCACCCATGATGTCGGTCACGCGACGGATACTGTTGACCACTTCGGTCATGGTGGTCCCCGCGCTGTCCACCAGCGCTGTGCCATGACCCACGCGTTCCACGCTGGCATTGATCAAGACCTTGATCTCTTTTGCCGCCTCTGCCGAGCGCCCGGCCAGGGAGCGCACCTCCGACGCCACCACGGCGAAGCCACGCCCTTGCTCGCCCGCCCGGGCCGCTTCCACGGCAGCGTTCAGGGCCAGGATGTTGGTCTGGAAAGCGATGCCGTCAATGACGCTGATGATGTCGGAAATTTTGTGTGAACTCTCGTTAATCCCCTTCATCGTGTCCACGACCAGGGACACCACTTCGCCGCCCTTGATGGCAACAGTCGACGCACTCATGGCCAGTTGGTTGGCCTGACGTGCGCTGTCGGCATTTTGTTTGACGGTGGCGCTGAGCTGCTCCATGGAAGCCGCCGTCTGCTCCAGGGCGCTGGCCTGGCTCTCTGTGCGCGAAGACAGGTCGTGGTTGCCCGCGGCAATCTCAGCGCTCGCCGTCGCCACGCCTTCGGACCCCTGGCGAACTTGCATCACCACGCTTGCCAGTTGGTCACGCATCCTGGACAGCGCCTGCATCAACTGACCCAGTTCGTTGCTCCCCTGCACCCGAACTTCAATGGCCAGATTTCCCGCGGCGACGGCACTTGCCACGTTGACGGCATCGGCCACCGGCCCGGTGATACTGCGCACGAATGCCATGGCCAAACCCAGGGCCGCCACCAACCCGGCCAAGAGCACGGCAATGACCAAAATCTGGGTTCGTTGCAGGGACGTCACTCGGTCCTCGAGTGCTGTGCTCAGGCCCTTCATCGCCATCGCGTTGAATTCATACAGCCCATCGATGGTGCGCGTGAATTCATCGAAATAATCCGTCGCCGAATATTTGATTTCCGTCGCATTGATCAGCGCCAGGTCTGCCAGGGCCAAAGCCTTGTCCACAGCGGCCAGGCTGGCCTCGGCCGAAGCGCCCAGGCGGGACTTCATGTCGGCGTTGACATCGGTGGCGCGCCTGAGGTTGCGGGACATTTCTCCCTTGACCTCGAGCGCCCGCTTGTTCAGTGCCTGCAGGGATGCGCGGCCTTCGGGTGCGAGCGCCGACTGCGCCAGGAACCCGGATCCTTGAGCGCGCATGATCCCGAGGCTCTCGGCCAGCCACGGCACGTTCACCAGCGATGTTTGAATCAGGAAATAGGCATCGGCATCGGGGTCGAGCGACAGCCCAAATTCGGCCAGGACATTTTCATTGATCGTGAGCATCCCGCTGATCAGCTGGGTGTGCAACTTGGTGCTCTCGGGCGTCTTGATCTGTCCGCTGGAAATCCTTTGCTCCAGCGTGGTCCAGCGCTGCTTCAAGTCGCTCCAGGATGTCAACACAGTTGCTGAGGCCCCCGCCCTATTGATCGCCACATCAAAGTTGTCCATGGCCTTGACCACTTGGTCTCGCATGGCCGGTCGACGCAAGGCGAGGGCTTCATTGCCACTGAGCGCTCCCGCTGACATGCCACGATGCACCTGGGTGAGTTGCACCACTTTGTCCAGTGCAACAACCGCACCGCTGGCCTTTGACTCGAGCCGTGCGGCCGCCACCTGGGACACGACATTCTTGAAATAGAGACCCGTCGGGACAACGACCATCACCAGGGCAATCATGCCCAAAATGAGAAACTTCTGGGCCAGACCCAGGCGATGCAGCAGTGACATTTTTCTTTTTCCTTTGAAAACTCTGATCGGGTGACCGGTCGACGGTCTGATCAATCAGTGCAAGGGGCGGTAGGTTCGAGCGGGCTGCTCATGTTCAGGGGTGTCTGCAGGACTTACATGGCAACGGTTCTTGAGTATCTGACGCTTGCCGGTCTTTTTTTCAAGGGTTTACCCGAGCGGATGCCGGATCATCCGGGAGCGACGGCCCTATGAAAGCTCAAATAAAGCCTTGGGACGATCGACGACATCAAGACCGACGCATTGGCGAGGCTGAAAAAAGTACCCGGTTTGACCGAAAAAGAGAGCCTCTCCAAGAGAAAAGCGATAAAAATGAGGACGTCGCCTCTCAAAGATAATTTGCTGTTTCAATCGGGGAAAGAGTGTCACTGCCCATGATCTCGTTATTACCGACTCGGTTCTTGACACCAAAACGCTTGCTCAGGGCCTCCATCGGCGTGGCCATCACCACCATAGTGCTCAAGACGCTGGCCTGGTACGTCACCGATTCGGTCGGCTTGCTGTCGGACGCGATGGAGTCGTTTGTGAATCTGGCAAGTGCCATTTTCGCCTTGATGATGGTGACCATTGCGCAACGTCCAGCGGATGAAGCTCACCCCTACGGTCACCACAAGGCTGAGTACTTCTCGTCCGGCTTTGAAGGCATCCTGATCGTCGGTGTGGCCATGGGCATCATCTGGGCGGCCGCTTACCGATTGCTTGAGCCGCAACCATTGCAGGCACTGGGCTGGGGCTTGGCCCTTTCAGTGTTGAGTTCCGCCCTCAATGGACTGCTGGCCTGGGTGATGTTCAGCTCGGCCAAAGTGCATCGCTCCATTGCCTTGGAAGCTGACGCCAGGCATCTGGTCACCGATGTCTGGACCTCGGTCGGGGTGGTGGTCGGTCTGATCGGCGTGGTCTTGACTGGCTGGCTCTGGTTGGATGCGGTGGCGGCCATAGGTGTCGCACTGAATATTCTTTGGGAAGGCGCGCACCTGATGTGGCGATCGTCTCAGGGGCTGATGGACGAGGCCGTTGAGCCCGACGTTCTCAGAGAGATCCAGAAAGCCCTCGACTCCTTTGACCAGCAAACCATTCGCTTTGACCATGTCATCACGCGACGCTCGGGTCAGCGCCGCTTTGTGGACTTGCATATGCACATGCCAGCCGATTGGACCTTGGGTCGCGCCGCCAAGGTTCGCAGCAGTGTCGAACAGGCGCTGATGGGCGCTGTGCCGGGGTTGCGCGCCACCATTCAATTGCTGCCCAGCGACGTCGAGGCACACTCGGATGACCCGCGTGACATGAACACGCGGTTACAGGCCGAACTACCGACCCATTAACTGGATGCTCCAGAAAGCCAGAAAGCCGCCGAACAGTACCAGGGTCGAAATCGGGCGCTCTTCAACCTCATGCGCCTCCATCAGCAGTTCTTCGGTCACGAGGTAGAGCAGGGCGGCCGCGCTGAAAGCCAGGGTTCCACCCATCACGGCGTGGGACGCCCCGGCAAGCAGGACACTGCCCAGCAGTGAAAAGACCAGCACGGTGACGCCCAGAGCACCGGAAATCGCAATGATTTTGGCGCCCGATGTCGCCGCCGATGTCAGTGCCAGTCCCAGGAACAACAGCTCCACCGACAGCCCCAGCGCCAATATGGTTCCGGTTTCACCGCCCGCCGCAAAACCGGCACCGATGATGAATCCGTCGGTGGCCACATCGATGAACGTCGCCAACAGCAATCCGGTGCCGAGTCCCGATGTCGCTACGGCCAAGGTCGCCGCATGCTCCATGCGCAAAGTCCACAATTTCAAGGCGTACATGAACAGACTGCCCAAGGCGAATGCGCCTGCCAGGACCAGCCCCGGCGCATGTTCGCGCCCGATCTCCGGAAGCAGTTCGACCGCGAGCGCGGCCAGCACCACCCCTGCAGCGAAGTGCTGGATCAAGCTGCGCGTGGCATGACTCGGCGTCCAAAACGCCGCAAGAACCCCTCCGCCCAAGGCCACCCATGCGGGGATGGACATGATCAAAAAATTGTGGGTGTTCATCGCTGATGGCCTGTGTTGGGTTGGGGTTGGGGTTGGGACTGGCCCAGATTAGCTTGTCCGCCTTAAAGCGGCCTTGGTCAGTCTGCCAGCGCACCGACAACACATGGAAACCGGCATAAGTTCGGATCCGATAAATGAGTTCGCTCCAGCACAATTTTTTGACACAGGGCATCAAGAACCGGGGCGATCGGCGTAGGGTCACGGCCAGGACACTGCAGGCGTGGCGCAGGCCGCACATGAGCAAGTTTTCAGGAGAGCAAGAATTCCAGGTTTGACAGATCAATCCACGCCGTTCGGTCGGTATATCGCCCTCGGCATCGGTCTGCTGGTCATTTACTCCATGGGTGCACGCTTGTCCCGCCATGGAGAATAGACAAACCCCTGTGCCCGCACAGCCCCCCGGCGACTGGCATCTGCGCGAAGTCGATGAAGTCACGCAGGCGCATGACGTAGACCCGTTGCGCGGTTTGCAGGCCAGTCAGGTCAATGAGCGAACGCTCAAGTTTGGTGCCAACGCCCTGCCTGCCGCAGACGACCGCAGCCTGTGGTCACTGGTACTGGAACAGTTCAACGACTTCATGATTCTGGTGCTGTTGGCAGCGGCCGTGATCTCCGGCGTGGTGGGCGATCTGGTCGACTCGCTGGTGATATTGGTCATTGTTCTGCTCAACGCCACCATCGGGCTGGTGCAATCCTGGCGTGCCGATCAGGCACTGGCGGCACTGCAGCGTCTCTCGGCGGCACAGGCCACGGTGCGGCGTGGTGGACAGGTGCAGCAGGTCGCGGCGCAGGTGCTGGTGCCCGGCGACGTCGTATTGCTGGAAGCAGGCAGCCAGGTGCCCGCTGATTTGCGGTTGATAGCGACGGCGCAACTCAAGGTGGATGAGTCGACACTGACGGGTGAATCGGTCACCGTCGACAAGCACACGCACGCACTCGAAGTGGCGCAATACGCCATGGGCGACCGCCTCAACATGGCATTCAAAGGCACCACCGTCACCCACGGGCGCGGTAATGGCCTGGTAGTCGCGACCGGCATGGCCACGGAGCTTGGCAAAGTCGCCGGTTTGCTGGAGCAAAACCACAACCGCAGCACCCCTTTGCAGCTGCGTCTGGCCGCCTTTGGCAAACGCGTGGCGCTGGCTGTCTTGGCCATCTGCGCCGTCATTTATGGCGCCGGGGTGCTGCGCGGCGAAGCCCCACTGTTGATGATGATGACCGCCATCAGCCTGGCCGTGGCCGCCATTCCGGAAGCGCTGCCTGCAGTCGTCACGGTGTTGCTGGCTTTGGGTGCGCGCAAGATGGTGGCCATCCATGCACTGATTCGCCGCCTGCCGTCGGTGGAAACACTGGGCTCGGTCACCACCATTTGCTCCGACAAAACCGGCACACTGACGCAAAACCGGATGCAGGCGCAATGTCTGGTTGCCGGCCAGGCCGACGATGCCTCCAACTGGATGCCCCAGGCCGGATCCAGCGAAACACCCGCAGCGAAACCGGCTTCGGCCGACGCAGCCCACAGGGCACTGCTGCAAGCCGGCGCCCTGTGCAACGATGCCACCGCGGCGCCTGAAAACACCTGGCTGGGCGACCCGACCGAGACCGCACTCACCGAGGTAGCCGCCTTGGCCGGCCTGCACAAAGCCGAGCTCGATGCCCAATGGCCACGGGTGATGGAGTTGCCGTTTGACCCGGTTCGCAAACGCATGAGCACCTTTCACCGCAACGTCGATGGGTTTACCGCCTACACCAAAGGCGCACCGGAGTCGGTTATTCCCGTGTGCACCAGCCAATGGTCTGCCACAGCAGAAGTGGCAACTGCCGCCTTCGATTCAGCGGCCTGGCTGGCACGGGCCAGCGCACTCGCGGCACAGGGGCTGCGGGTGCTGGCCATAGCGCAGCGCGGGCATCGCGAACTGCCTGCGAACACCGCCGACACGGCGGCGCTGGAATGCGATTTGTGCCTGATCGGCCTGATCGGCCTGATGGATCCGCCGCGCCTGGAAGCCGCTGCGGCGGTACGCGAGTGCATGGCGGCTGGCATTACGCCGGTGATGATCACCGGCGACCATCCGGCCACGGCACGCGCGATTGCACTGCTTTTGGGCATCGTGACCGAGGCCGACGCGCCCGTGCTGACGGGAGCCGATTTGACGGGCATGGATGACGACGCGCTGCAAGCCCGGGCGCGCCAGGTGCGCGTGTACGCGCGCGTCGACCCTGCGCAAAAGATCCGCATCGTCCAAGCCTTGCAGGCGCACGGTGAATTTGTCGCCATGACCGGCGACGGCGTGAATGATGCACCGGCCCTCAAGCAGGCCGACATCGGCATTGCCATGGGCAAGGGTGGCACTGACGTGGCACGTAAGGCGGCCAGCCTGGTACTGCTGGACGACAACTTCGCCACCATCGTCAAGGCGGTGCGCGAGGGCCGGCGCATTTACGACAACATCCGCAAGTTTGTCCGCTATGCCATGACCGGCAATTCGGCCGAGATCTGGACCATCTTTCTGGCCCCGGTGCTGATGCTGCCAACACCCCTGCTGCCCATCCACATCCTCTGGGTCAACTTGGTCACTGATGGCTTGCCCGGCTTGGCACTGGCCGCGGAACCCGCCGAACGCGGCATCATGCAACGCCCGCCCCGCGCACCGGCCGAGAGCATCTTTGCCCAGGGCATGTGGCAACACGTTCTGTTCGTGGGACTGTTGCTGGGAGGCCTGTGCTTGGGCATTCAAGCCTGGGCCATTTCCGGCGGCCATGCCCATTGGCAAACGATGGTGTTTACCGTGTTGACCCTGGGGCAAATGGCGCACGTGATGGGCATTCGCTCCGAGACCGAAGCGCTGTGGCGCCTTGGGCTTGGCAGCAACCGCCCCTTGCTGGGCGCAGTGCTGCTGACCCTTGCCCTGCAAATGGCCATCATTTACGTCCCGTTCCTGAACCCCATCTTCAAGACCGCGCCGCTCAGCATGGCCGAACTGGCGCTGTGCCTGGCAGCCGCAGCGGTGGTATGGGTGGTGGTGGAGCTCGAAAAGGCCTGGCGCAGAATCCACGCTGGCTGCAACACCCATTCAAATTCCGTTTGGGACTGATGCAACGCAGGCAAAGTGGTAAGGTGCGACACCATGCCTGATCTGCCACATAGCCCATACTCCCTTGATGCGGCGCAGCCAGCAGCACTTGATCCGCACTTGCTGATCGGAGTAGCGTCCGTCGACCATGAACATGGTCGCCTGTTCGACTTGCTGCGCCGCCTGATGGCAATGCCGGGCGTCGCACCGAATTCAAACGAATTCACCGAAGTCCTGTGCCAACTGGGAAGCGAGCTTCCGGCCCACTTTCACAGCGAAGAAAACATCCTCAAGTCATGCGGCATGCCCGCGGCGCAAGTGCAGGAACACCTGGAGGCGCACAAAGAAATTCTCAGTCAGTACGCCGGGCTCAATTTTGAACTGATGACCCACCACCCGCAGCGCGCCGATGTCCTGCGCATGATTGGTGCCTGGATCATCCTCCATATCGAGTTGTACGACTTGTCCATCAAGGACTACCTGCCAATGCCTGCTTGAATTCAATCGTGTCCCGTGCCGGCCATTCGGGGCACGCTCAGTATCATCGAAGCATGACGCAGAACCACACCCCTCCCCCTTGCCCCCAATGCAGCCTGGAAAACAGCTACGCCGACGGCGCCAACAACATCTGCCCGGACTGCGGCTTCGAATGGCCGGCGGTCGCGTCGGCTGACGAGGAAACGGACGCCGGCGACGGCGTCATCCGCGACGCCAACGGCGCCGCGCTGGCCGACGGCGACTCCGTGCTGCTGATCAAGGACCTGAAGGTCAAGGGCTCCTCCATCGTGCTGAAGAAAGGCACGAAGGTGAAGAGCATTCGCTTGCCCGCAGGCGCCGGCGACCATGAGGTCGACTGCAAGACCGACCAGGGCGCCTTCATGCTCAAGGCCTGCTTCCTGAAGAAGGCCTGATCGGCATTCACCGGCGCGGCCCGTGGGCGCTGCAGGCGCAAGGCTACAGCGCCCTTCCCTGCGCGGCTGCGTCAGCGTGCAGTGCCAACCGCACAGGCCGTGTCGCATTCGGTTGATGCAGGTCAGTCGTTGGCCAAGTAATCCCTCTTTCGCTGAATACACGTATCTGCATCACGGCCTGAAACGACGGCGCTTCCTAGACTTGACGTGAGCGTCAGGCGATCCAAGGTCCTTGACACCCGTCAGACCTGTTGTCTCCATGGCCGCGCCGCGGCCCGGCACCAGGAGGAGATCGCATGAACCCCACCAAGCTTCCCAAACTTGTCCCCAGCGCCGTGGCGCTGGGCTTGGCCCTGCTCATCTGGCTTGTCATTCCGGTCCCGGACAAGGTCAGCCCCGAGGCCTGGCACTTGCTGGCGCTGTTCATCGGCACCATCGCCGCGATCATCGGCAAGGCCATGCCGATCGGCGCCTTGTCGATCGTCGCCATCGCCCTGGTTGCCATCACCGAAGTGACGCGTCCGGGCAAACCAGAGGGCGCGATCGCCGATGCCCTGAGCGGCTTCTCCAACCCACTGATCTGGCTGATTGCCATCGCCGTGATGATCTCGGTGGCACTGACCAAGACCGGCCTGGGAGCGCGCATCGGCTACTACTTCATCGCGCTGCTCGGCAAGAAGACCCTGGGCGTGGCCTACGGACTGGTGCTGTCCGAACTGGTGATCGCCCCGGTGACGCCGAGCAACACGGCGCGCGGCGGGGCCATCATCCACCCCGTCATGCGTTCCATAGCCGACGTCTTCGGCTCCAGCCCGGAGTTGGGCACGCAGCAGAAGATCGGCCGCTACCTGGCGCTGGTGAACTACAACGCCAACCCCATCACCTCGGCCATGTTCATCACCGCCACGGCGCCCAATCCGCTGATCGTTGAGCTGGTCGCCAAGGCCACCAACTCGGCGGTGAAGATCAGCTGGGGCCAATGGGCCCTGGCGGCCTTGCTGCCAGGCTTGGCCATGCTGGTGCTGATGCCGCTGGTGCTGTACTTCCTGTACCCGCCGGAGATAAAAAATACGCCAAATGCCAAGCAACTGGCGCAAACCGAACTGACCAAGCTGGGTCCCATGAAGGCGCCGGAGTACATCACCCTGGGCGTGCTGGGTCTGATGCTGTTGATGTGGGCCGGCGTGCCGACCCTGCTGTGGGGCGCCGCCTACGATCTGAACGCCACCACCACGGCCTGGATTGGCCTGTCACTGCTGCTGCTCACCGGCGTGCTGGACTGGGAGGACATCCTCAAGGCCAAGAGCGCCTGGGACACCCTGGTATGGTTTGCCGCGCTGGTGATGATGGCCACCTTCCTGGGCAAGCTCGGCCTGGTGGGCTGGTTTGCCCAATCGATTCAGAGCGGCATCGCCTTGCTGGGTCTGGGCTGGATGGGCGCCACCGCAATCCTGGTGCTGGTGTATTTCTACTCTCACTACTTCTTTGCCAGCACCACGGCGCACATCACGGCCATGTTCGCGGCCTTCTTCACCGCCGGCGTGGCGCTGGGCGCGCCCCCTTTGCTGCTGGCGCTGGTGCTGGCCTTTGCGTCGTCACTGATGATGTCGCTGACCCACTACGGCACCGGCACGGCACCCATCATTTTCGGCTCGGGCTACACCACCCTGAATGAATGGTGGACGGCGGGCGCGGTCCTCAGCGTGGTGAACCTGCTGGTGCTGGCCGTCGTCGGCGGCGTCTGGTGGAAGCTGCTGGGCTACTACTGACCATCGGCCAGCCGGACGTCCCTGCGCCCCAGAAGCCCACCATCCAACGGCTGCGTCTTCAGGCCGTTTCGGCGTAAAAGTACTTGCGTTGCAGGCTGCGCGCCGCTAGCGGCGCCACTGCCTGGCCTATGGCCTGAATGTGCGCCGGCGTGGTGCCGCAACATCCCCCCACGATGTTCACCAGGCCTTCGGCGGCGAACTCGCGCACCAGGCGCGAGGTCACGTCGGGGGTCTCGTCAAAGCCGGTGTCGCTCATCGGATTGGGCAGTCCTGCATTCGGGTAGCAACTGATGAAGGTGTCGGGTGCGGCGCGGTGCAGTTCCTGGATGTAGGGGCGCATCAAAGCTGCACCGAGGGCGCAGTTCAGGCCGATGGCCAGGGGCTGGGCATGGCGCACGCTGTGCCAGAAGGCGGTGACGGTCTGGCCGCTCAGGATGCGCCCGGAGGCATCGGTCACGGTGCCGCTGATGACGATCGGCAGACGCACGCCGGATGTCTCAAAGTATTCGTCAATGGCAAACAGCGCCGCCTTGGCGTTGAGCGTGTCGAAGATGGTCTCCACCAGCAGCAGGTCGGCGCCGCCCTGCACCAGCGCCTGCACCTGCTCGTAGTAGGAGGCGCGCAGGGTCTCGAAATCCACATTGCGGGCGCCGGGGTCGTTCACGTCCGGGCTGATGCTGGCGGTCTTGGGCGTCGGGCCCAGGGCGCCGGCGACCAAGCGTGGCTTGTCCGGCGTGGAATATTTGTCGCAGGCAGCGCGCGCGATCTTCGCCGAGGCCAGGTTCATCTCAAAGGCCAGATCGGCCATGTCGTAATCGGCCTGGGCCACGCGCGTGGCGCCAAAGGTATTGGTCTCGATCAGATCGGCACCGGCCGCGAGGTAGGCCTCGTGGATGTCGGCGATCACGTCGGGGCGCGTGATCGACAAGAGTTCGTTGTTGCCCTTGATGTCGCGCGGAAAGTCCCGGAAGCGCTCGAACGCCCCCGCAGGACCACCGGCACCACGGTACTGCTCTTCGCTGAGCTTGAACCGCTGGATCATGGTGCCCATGGCGCCGTCCAGGATCAGGATGCGTTGCGACAGGAGTTCAGGCAGCTGTTGGCCGCGGGTGTAGGCAATGGGTTTCATGGGGGAGATTGTAGAAAGCGACGCAAAACCTTAGCCGGCCAGTTGCACACCCCAGACCACCAGGCCTGAACACAGGGCCAGCAGCACCAGCGCCAGCAGGCGTGTTTGCGCATCGTCGCGCGACGGCTCGACCACAGTGGCCAACTCCTTGTCACCGGTGAGCATGGCGGGAACCAGGTTCTCCTTTTTCTTCACGCGGTAAAAAACGATCGCCGCAACGTGCAACAGCACCAGCACGATCAGGATGATCTTGCCGATTTCACTGTGGTACTTGGAGGCCAGACTGACGGCGGCGGCGGAAACAAACTTGGCAAAAGGCCCAGTGAATGAAATCTCATCATCGCTGAAGGCGCCGCTGAGCACCTGCAGCAGCAAAAAGCCCAGCAGCGCCAGCACCGAGCCTGCGCCCAGCGGGTTGTGGCCCACCGACAGTTCGGGCCGGCCCTGGCCGCGGACATAGGCCAGCACCGTGGCCGGTCCGTGCACGAAAGACGAAAAGCGCGACCAGCGTCCGCCGATGAAGCCCCAGACCAGGCGAAACAGCAGCAGGCTGAGCACGGCCAGGCCGAGGCGCTGATGCCAGACCATGGCGTCGCCGCCGACTTCGCCGGAGACCACCAGGCCGACGATGCACAGCACCAGAGCCCAGTGAAAGATGCGGGTGGGAAGATCCCAGACCCTGGTTTTGTAGCTCATCGTCTGCCTTTGATTGAGTGGGTACGCACAGGTCCGGCCGGACCCGAGCAAAGTTTTTGATGCGCCATTACACTCGCCGGGCGCCGTCATCGACGGGCCCGTCTTGGTCTTGCCGACTCCAACCCGTTTTAAGGATAACCCATGAAGAAAATCGCTGCATTTGTTCTGGTCGCCACCGCTGCCGCCCTCGCCACCCCCGCCATGGCGCAGTTCGCCAAGCCGGAAGACGCCGTCAAATACCGCCAGAGCGCGCTGACCGTGATGGCCACGCATTTCAGCCGCCTGGGCGCCATGGCCAATGGCAAGGCGCCGTTCGATGCCAAGCAGGCTGCGGAGAACGCCGCCATCGTCGAGACCCTGTCCAAGCTGCCCTGGGCCGCATTTGGCGAAGGCACGGACAAGGTCGGCAACACCAAGGCCCTGCCCGAAGTCTGGTCACAGCAAGCCAAGTTCAAGGAAGCCTCGGAGAAACTGATCGCTGAAGCCGCCAAGCTCAATGCCGCTGCCAAGGTCGGCACGCTGGACGCCCTGAAGACCGCATTCGGCCCTGCCGGCGGCGCCTGCAAGAACTGCCACGACACGTTCAAGGCCAAGTAAGCCATGCGCCGGCGCCTGTTTCATGCCAGCAGCCTGACGGCCCTGTGGGCGCTGCTCGCGCAGCAGCAGGCGCAGGCCGCTGGCCTCGAAGGCGTGAGCAACGCCGAAACCTCCAAGGGACTGCAAGCGGCGTTGGAAACCGGCGCCCTGTCGGCCCTGGGCCTGCTCGGCAAGCCCGACGGCTTCATGGGCAACCCCAAGGTGCGCATTCCCTTGCCGGGCTTCCTCGAGTCCGCCGCCAAGCTGCTCAGGACCCTGGGCAAAGGCCAGCAGGTGGACGAACTTGTCACCGCGATGAACCGGGCCGCCGAAAGTGCTGTGCCGCTGGCGCGCGACCTGCTGCTGGGCGCGGTGAAGTCCATGAATTTCAGCGACGCAAAAAAGATCCTGCTCGGCGGCGAGACCTCGGTCACCGAATTTTTTGTCGAGAAGACGCGCGAACCCCTGGCTGTGAAGTTTCTGCCAATGGTGACGCAAGCCACGCAAAAGGTCGGCCTGGCGGAAAAATACAACCGCGTTGCCGGCAAGGCCGTGGGCCTGGGTCTGGTGAAAAAGGAAGATGCCAGCATCGAGCAGTACGTGACGCGCAAGACGCTCGACGGCCTGTACCTGATGATTGGCGAGGAAGAGAAGAAGATCCGCCGCGACCCCATTGGCACCGGCAGCGCCGTGCTGCAAAAGGTTTTCGGCGCACTCAAGTAGCCGGCCTGACAGCCCAGCCTCCCGCCTTGCCGATAATGGCAGGCACGTTCCGGTCGCTGCTGTTGGCGCACCGGATACCTCATTGCGGCCCCACATGCATCTTCTAGCGCGTCGCACCACGGTGCTGGTGTTTCTGGCCTTTGCCTTTGCCTATTTCCTGTCGGCGCTGGTGCGCGCCATCACGGCCACCTTGTCACCCACGCTGTCGCAGGAGTTTGCCCTCAATGCCGGCGCCCTGGGTCTGCTGGCAGGGGGCTACTTCCTCGGCTTTGCCGTCATGCAACTGCCGCTGGGCCACTGGCTGGACCGCTTTGGCCCGAAAAATGTGATCCTGAGCTTCCTCGGTGTGTCGGTTCTGGGCTGTCTGGCCTTCTCCGCAGCGCACAGCTTCCCCGCGCTGCTGGCGGCGCGCGTGCTGACAGGCGTGGGCGTGAGCGCCTGCCTGATGGCGCCGCTCACCGGTTACCGCCGCTGGCTGGAACCCGGCTTTCAACTGCGTGCGAACTCCTGGATGCTGATGACGGGGTCGCTGGGCATGGTGGCCTCCACGCTGCCGGTGCAATGGCTCATGCCGCTGCTCGGCTGGCGTGCGCTGTTCTGGGGCCTGGCCGGCTGCATTCTGCTGGCCATGGCGCTGATTGCCTGGTTTGTGCCACGCTGGACTTTGCCCGCGGCCGACTCGCGCCCGGCCACGACCGGCCTGCTGCAAAGCTATGCGCCGGTCTGGTCCAACCCTTACTTTCGCAGCCTGGTGCCACTGGGCTTCTTCAGCTACGGCGGCCTGGTGGCGATGCAAACGCTGTGGGCCGCGCCCTGGATGACCCGCGTGGCGGGCTACTCTTCCATGGAAGCTGCCACCGGTATGTTCTGGATCAACGTGAGCATGCTGTGCAGTTTCTGGCTGTGGGGCATGGTCAATCCCGGACTGGCCAAACGCGGCCTGCACGCGAGCCGGCTCATCGCCCTGGGCCTGCCGCTGAGCTTTGTCTTCCTGGCGCTGCTGATCGTTTTCGGACCCGGTCTGGGTGGCTTCACCGCCGCCTGCTGGGCCCTGTTCTGCATGGGCTCGACCTTCGTTTCGCTGGCGCAACCGGCCGTGGCCATGGCCTTCCCGGCGGCGCTGGCCGGGCGCGCACTGTCGGCCTACAACCTGGTGATCTTCCTGGGCGTGTTCGTCGTGCAGTGGGGTGTAGGCCTGGCTGTGGATGGTTTCAAACGGCTCGGAGTGGGAGAGATCGCCTCATTTCAGTGCGCCATGGCGGCCTTTTTGCTCTGTTGTGTGGCGTCCTACGGCTATTTCCTGCTGGCCAAACCGCATAATCACGCGCAATGAACGGAATTTTCATCATCGCCCATGCGCCGCTGGCGCAGGCATTTCGCGCCAGCGCCCTGCATGTCTTCCCCGACTGCGGCGCCTATGTGTGCGCCTTCGACGTGCAGCCCAATGTGCCGCCCGAGGAAACCCTGGCCGGCGCGCGCATCGCCATGGCGCAGATGGGCACCTCGCACACGCTGGTGCTGACCGACGTGTTTGGCGCTACCCCGTGCAATGTGGCGCAAAAGCTGGTGGACGGCGTGAACTCGCGCCTCATCGCCGGCCTGAACCTGCCCATGCTGCTGCGCGTGTTGACCTATCGCCATGAACCGCTGGAGATGGTGCTGACGCGCGCCGTGGCCGGTGGCACGCAGGGCGTGATGCAGGTGGCCGTGACAGCACCCCAAAACCAGGTGAAGAAACCCCATGATCAAAACCACCACGACCATCAACAATAAGCTCGGCCTGCACGCCCGCGCCTCCGCCAAGCTGACCAAGCTGGCCGGCAGTTTCCCCTGCGAAGTGTTCATGGCCCGCGGGGAACGCCGCGTCAATGCCAAGAGCATCATGGGCGTGATGATGCTGGCCGCCGGCATCGGCAGCAACGTGGACATCGAAACCAGCGGCGAGCGCGAGCAGGAAGCCATGACCGCGCTCTTGGCCTTAATTGCTGACAAATTCGGCGAAGGTGAATGAAGCCATGAAGGCGCAGGGACATGACCTTTAGCATCCACGGCTCTGCCGTAGCCCGCGGCATCGCCATCGGGCGCGCCGTGCTGGTGGCGTCGAGCCGGGTCGACGTGGCGCACTACTTCATCGAAGCGTCACAGATTCAGGCCGAGGTGGCGCGGGTGCGTGCCGGACGCGACGCCGTGGTGGACGAAATCCACCGCCTGCAGGCCGCCATGCCCAAGGACGCGCCGCAGGAATTGACGGCGCTGCTGGACGTGCACCTGATGCTGCTGCAGGACGAGATGCTGACTTCCGGTGTCAAGCAGTGGATCACGGATCGCCTGTACAACGCGGAGTGGGCGCTGACCTCGCAGATGGAAGTGCTGGCGCGGCAGTTTGACGAAATGGAAGACGAGTACCTGCGCGAACGCAAGGCCGATCTGGAGCAGGTCGTCGAGCGCGTACTGCGCTACATGCGCGGCACCGCAGCACCGGTGGCGCACAGCACACCAAGGCGCAAGACCCAGCAAGACCTGTTGCTCGACGACACCGTGGACGTGCCACTGATCCTGGTGGCGCACGACGTGTCACCGGCCGACATGCTGCAGTTCAAGCAAAGCGTATTTGCCGGTTTCGTCACCGACGTGGGCGGCAAGACCTCGCACACGGCGATCGTGGCGCGCAGCCTGGACATCCCGGCCGTGGTGGGTGCCCGCCTGTCGAGCCAGCTCATTCGCCAGGACGACTGGATCATCATCGACGGCGAGGCCGGCGTGGTGATCGTCGACCCTTCGCCCATCATCCTGGCCGAGTACGGCTTCAAGCAGCGCCAGGGAGAGCTCGAACGCACCCGACTGGCGCGCTTGCGTAACACGCCGGCGATCACGCTCGACGGTCAACGCGTGGAACTGCTGGCGAACATCGAAATGCCCGAAGACGCCGCCAATGCCCTGTCGGTGGGCGCCACCGGCGTGGGCCTGTTTCGCAGCGAGTTCCTGTTCATGGGACGCTCCACGCAGACGCAGAACCATCTGCCGGACGAGGATGAGCAGTACCAGGCCTATGTGCGCGCCGTTCTCGGCATGCAGGGCCTGCCGGTGACGATACGCACGGTCGATGTGGGCGCGGACAAGCCGCTGGATTCGCGCCACGACCGGACACTGAACGACGAGGCGCATCTGAATCCGGCGCTGGGCCTGCGCGCCATCCGCTGGAGCCTGGCCGACCCGGCGATGTTCCTCACCCAGTTGCGCGCCATCCTGCGCGCCGCAGCGCTGGGGCCGGTGAACCTGCTGATCCCCATGCTGGCGCACCTGAGCGAGATCCGCCAGACCCTGGCGCTGATCGATCAGGCGCGCGCCGAGCTGGTGCAGCGCGGCCAGGCCTTTGGCCCGGTGCGTCTGGGCGCGATGATCGAAATCCCGGCGGCAGCGCTGACGCTCAAAACCTTCCTGCGCTATTTCGACTTCCTGTCGGTCGGCACCAACGACCTGATCCAGTACACGCTGGCGATCGACCGCGCCGACGAATCCGTGGCGCACCTCTACGATCCGCTGCACCCGGCCGTGCTGCACCTCGTGGCCGAGACCATCGCCCAGGGCCATGCCCAGGGCAAGAGCGTGAGCGTGTGCGGTGAAATGGCCGGCGACGTGAGCCTGACGCGCCTGCTGCTGGGCATGGGCCTGCGCAGCTTTTCCATGCATCCGTCGCAGATCCTGGCCGTGAAGCAGGAGGTGCTGCGCGCCGACACCGTGAAACTGCGCGCCTGGGCGCAAAAGGTGCTGGAGGCCGAAGACCCGGCCGAGGCCATGACTTCGACTTAACGGTTAACGCAGCCTCGTGCCGATCAGCGCGGCGCCGACAATGAGCAGCATCGCGCCCAGGATGCTCAGTCCCGGGGTCTCGCCGCGCAACCACAGCAGCAGCAGCGTGGACAGCAGCGGCGTGAGAAAACTCAGCAGACCGATGACCCTGGCGTCGCCACGCTTGAGCGCCGCATCCCAAAGAAAGAACGCCGCACCCAGCGGCCCCAGGCCCAGCGCCGCAATCAGCAGCAAGTCGCGCCAACTCAGGGCGGTGGCCGGTTCAAGAAACACATGGCAGAGCAACGAGAGCAGGCCCGAAACCACGGCAAAGCTGCCGATGGCGGCATTCGGGAAATGCGCCACGCGCTGCGTCAACAGCGAGTAGCTGGCCCAGATGAAGGCCGAAGCGGCGGCAGGCAGATAGCCCCAGGCAAAGCCCGCGTCCAGCGATTTGCCACCGGCGATGGCCAATGCGGCCCCGGCGAAACCGACACAGGCCGCCAGCACGTGGGCCCAGCGAAAGCTCAGGCCGCGCAGCAGCAAAGGCGCGAGCAGCACGATCAGCAGCGGCCACAGGTAGTTGACCAGATTGGCCTGCACCGCCGGTGCATAGCGCAGCGCAATGAAAAACAAAAAGTGGTAGCCGAACAGGCCGTACACGCCCAGCGCCAGGGTGGGCAGCGGCACGCGCCACTGGCGCATATCGAAACCGGACAGGGGCAGGGCGATCAGGCTCCCGCTCAGCAGCGCCAGACCGGTGAGCAGAAAAGGCGGCACATGGGCCAGCGAGACGCTCAAGGACGCCAGCGTGGCCCACAGCGCAATAGCACCCAGCGCCAGCCCGGTGGCGGATCGACCGTGGGTGGCTGAAGTGGTCGATGGCATAGGCGGCCGATTATGCCGCCTGCCCTCAGGACCGCCTGCTTAGAAGTGGTATTCGGCCCGCACCATCGGCGTGTGCGCGAAAGCGCCCTTGCCCGCGCTACCTGCGGCGTCGTTACCGAACTTGTTCTTCCAGTACTGGTATTCCAGACCGAGCTTGAACTTGTTCTTGCCCGCCCCCACCAGCGGGCTCATGTCGTACATGAGTTGCATGTCGATGTTGGTCTCGGCTGCGGTATTGCCGCCGAATTCGTTCTTGCCCTTGGCCGCAATGATGTTGGCGAAGCCTTCAAAGGACAGCGGCAGCGAGCCCACGGGGATGCCCCAGACCAGGTTCAGCATGGCGTGCGTGTCGTAGCTGTAGCGCGGCGTGGCGGTGTGGCTGAAAGTGCTGTAGGGCGCGTTGCTTTCCCACAGGGCGAGCAGACTCACATTCAGGAAGCCGGGCACGTCCAGCATCAGGCTCGGTCCCGCCACGAGCATGCGTTTCTTGGAGTTATAACCGGCGTCGGTCTTGGTGTTCCAGTCAAAACCGGCGACCGCGCCCATGCCGCGCACCGGGCCGAACTTGAAGGAGCTGCCGGTGACTTTTTCCAGATCGAGGGTGTGGCGATACACCACGTAGGCCTCCTGCGCGCCCGTGCTGGCGCCGGCGCTGGAAGGGTCCTTCTTGTCCGACAGCAGCAGGTCGACGTTGAAGAAATTGCTGCCGTACTTGTAGCCGCTGACATGGTTGAAATCGACGACGCTCTTGGCGATGGCGTTCGCGTTGAAGGGCTCGGCAAAGTCCGTGCCGTAACGATAGCCGATGGACGTATCGCTCCAGTCAGCGGCTTGGGCGCCAACAGCGCAGCCCAGTACGGCGGCAACCAGCGCTGCCCTTTGGATGTTCTTCTTCATGATTCGTTTTCCTTGGTATTGAGAATTGAGTGCGCCCATTGCCCGGAACCCCGTTTTGGTGCGGGCCCCCTGGCTCCTCATTTTAAGCAAGGAGCAAGCCAATCACGGCACAGCGCCAGGCCCGCGGCGCCCAGACTCAAGCCCAGCCGAAATGCGCGCGCACCGCCTGGGCCGTGACGTTGATCGGCGTGATGCCGGCCTGGATGAACTGCTGCAGCTTGGGTGAGTGCACCCCTCCCGCGTTCTGCCCCAGCACGGCGATGGAGCGGATGCGCCAGCCGGCGGCCTTGAGCTGCGTCACGTAGCCCTGCGCGTCCGGATACAGCTCCGGCTCATGGGGACGGGCCGAAGGAGACAGGCAAAAAAGCACGGCCGCGCAGCGTTTGTCCGCGACTTCACGCAGAAAGTCGTCCGGCGCGGTGCGGGTATCCTGCAGCGCGCCGACGCGCGCATAAACGCGAACCGGGGCCTTGGCGCCTTGCGGCAGGATGTCGCGCACGCTGCGGTTGAAGCAGCCGCTCAGGCTGCGCACAACCGAGGCCTTGCGCGTGTTCGGGTTGCCGATAAGGATGTAGGCGTCCATGGTGCTGACATTATCTGTCCTGACGGACTTCAGTCCGAGTGCGCGTGGATCATGTCGCGCACCCTGGGATAGATCTGCTGGTTCCACCTCTTGCCGCTGAACACGCCGTAGTGCCCGACCCCGGTCTGCACATGATGGGTCTTCATGTGGGGTCGCAGGCTGTTGCACAGGTCCTGCGCCGCCACGGTCTGACCCACGGCGCAGATGTCGTCGCGCTCGCCTTCCACCGTCATCAGGGCCGTGCGCCGGATCGCCGCAGGGTTCACGATGCGGTCCTTGTAGCTGAGCTTGCCCAGGGGCAGGTCATAGGTCTGGAACACCTTCTCGACCGTTTCCAGGTAGAACTCGGCCGGCAGGTCGTTCACCGCCAGGTACTCGTCGTAGAACTGCTGCAGCACCTGGTCCTTGTCCACCTCGCCCTCGACCCGATACTGGTACATGTCGCGAAACGACTTCTTGTGCCGGTCCAGGTTCATGCTCAAAAAGGCGCTGAGCTGGACGAAACCGGGGTAGACGCGGCGCATATGGCCGGCGTGCGGAAACGGCACATGGCTGATGAGGTTCTTCTCGAACCACTCGATGGGTTTGCTCGTGGCCAGCGTGTTCACGCCCGTGGGGTTGACGCGGCAGTCCACAGGCCCGGCCATCAGAGTCAGGCTGCGCGGCTGCGCAGGATGATCGTCTTCGGCCATCACGGCCGTGGCCGCCAGCGCCGCCACGCAGGGCTGGCACACCGCCACCACGTGCGCGCCGGGGCCTATGGTCTCGATGAAGCGGATCATGTGCTCAACGTAATCGTCCAGGCCGAAGACCCCTTCGCGCAGCGGCACATCGCGCGCATTGTTCCAGTCGGTGATGTAGACGTCGTGGTCCTGCAGCAGGGTGCGCGCGGTCTCGCGCAGCAAGGTGGCGAAGTGGCCCGACAACGGCGCCACCAGCAACAACGGTGGCTGGGTCGGCAGATCGGACGGGCATTCCTTTTTGAAACGCAGCAGCGTGCCGAACGGCAGGCTGAGCACGACCTCTTCGGTCACCGCCAGTTCACGGCTGCCCACCTGCACCGCCGTGATGCCGAAGGCCGGGCGCGTGTGCGTGAGCCGCATGCGCGAGAACACTTCCAGGGAAGACGACAGTTTGCGCAGCCAGCTGCCTTCCGTTTTGTTCATCCACAGGGCCGCGCTGCTGCCCTGCGCCAGCAGGCGAAAGGGCGACATCAGGTCGGACTGGGTTTGATAGGCCTGGTAAAGCATGGTTTTTCTCGCTTGGAGCGGGCTTGTGGCCCGGATACCAGGGGAACGCAATTTGTGGGCCAAAGTGCTGGCGCGCCGCCGGTTGGCATAAGCCTTGCCTAAGAAATCGAAAACCTCACACGACAGGAGCAAGCCATGGCCAAAGCCCTACTCACGATCAGCAGCAAGAACTACGGGGCCTGGTCGCTGCGTGGCTGGCTGCTGGCGAAGCTGGCCGGCCTGGAGTTCAGCGAAAACGTGATCTCCCCCGATGACCCGGCGATGAAGGCGGAGATGCTGCTGCTCTCGTCGAGCCTGCTCGTGCCGTCGCTGCAACACGACGGCGTCACGGTCTGGGACACACTGGCCATTGCCGAATACCTGAACGAGGTCAAACCCAAAGCGCAGTTGCTGCCCGCCGACATCAAGGCCCGGGCGCACTGCCGTGCCGTCTGCGGCGAGATGCATTCGGGCTTTGCATCGCTGCGCTCGGCCCTGCCCATGAACGTCAAGGCGCATTGCCCGGGCTTCAAAGTGTGGTCGCGTGCCCAGGCCGACATCGACCGAATCCTCGAGATCTGGAACGACTGCCTGTCCACCTATGGCGGCCCCTACCTGTTCGGCCAGAAGCCCGGCGTGGCCGATGCCATGTTTGCGCCGGTGGTGACGCGCTTTACGACCTATGACGTGGCGCTGAATCCGCTGTGCGCGGCCTACGCCAGAACCATCATGGCCTTGCCGCAGATGCTGGAATGGGTCGCCGCAGCGCAGGCCGAGCCCGACGAGATCGACGAGCTCGAAGCGGAATTCTGAGTGCTCAGGCCCAGGGCGTGGGCGCGGGAATGGCGCAAACGGGATCAACCTCCACCGACTTGAAATCGGCCGGCGAGACGATCTCCAGGTATTCCATGTCGGGCGAGTAATCGAAAAGGTAGTGGCTGATGCCGGGGCGCTGATGCACCACGTCGCCGGCCTGCACCAGGGTCTCCTGGTCGCCGTACATGAAGCGCGCCCAACCCTGGGTCATGATGACGATCTGAAAGTCCGCTTCATGACGGTGCCAGCCCGTGCCCGTTTCCGGTGCCATGTTCGCTTTGACAAGGTGCGCAATCACCTTGCCGTGCGTGGCCTGGGCAATGCCCAGGTCGCGGTACAGGAAAAAATCACGCAAACCGCCGGCGACAAACGCGGTATCGCCCGGCCTGATGTGAGAAAACTCGGTGCTGCTGTGGTCCGTCATGGGGAGCTCCTGAAGGTGAAAGAGGATGCAGTGCAAGCACATGCACAAAGCGTTCCAACGCAGTATTCACAACGATGTTGCAGGGTCAGTCCGGAAAAGCCTCATTTGCACCCTATAATTGCGACCTCGAAATGCGGGAATAGCTCAGTTGGTAGAGCGATACCTTGCCAAGGTATAGGTCGAGAGTTCGAGCCTCTTTTCCCGCTCCAGGTTCTCCCCGGGTGCATCGACGATGCACCCGGGATCAACCCAGATCACTGCAGCGCCAACAGGCCCAGTCGCCACACCCCCCACCGAAATAATCGATTACGCCAAAAGGCAAAGCCTTGGCGCAGATCAGTGTTGGACGTCGCTGCCGGCACGAAGCGCCTGCACTGCGTTTCCGGCAAAATGAATCGGCTGCCACAATGCCGCAGTCCCGCGACTCCAACGCACTTTCAGAGAAAACCTTGACGCCAGCGTCAGACACCATCGAATGAGCTCGCACCGCCTCAAATCACTGCTGCTCGGCTACGTCGTCTTCAGCGTCGCGCTGGTCATCCTGATCCTGTTCGTCACGCTCGGTGGATTGCGCGAGATTCGCGCCGACAATGACTTTGAACATCAGGTCACGGAACGCCTGGTGAACAGTCTGGCACAGGCGCGCTACGAAACCGTTCAGGTGCAACAGTATCTGACCGATTCCTCAGCCACGGGTGCAGACGACGGGATTTCCGACGCAAGCGATTCGCTCCAGCGCGCGCAGCAACTGCTCAAGCAGATTGCGGCGCTGGACAAGGAGCTTGAAGCAGACGTCGCAGTTCTGTCGACCGGACTGAACCGGCTTTACGGCACCGGACTGCAAATGCTGAGCGCCTACAAGTCCTCGCGCGCAGCCGGAAATGGGATCATGAAGTCAGCCGACGGCTTTGACCACCAGACCGAAGTGATCGTCCAGCAACTCGAACGGCTGAGCGCCAGGGTTGACAGGCTGCATGCCACAGCCATGGCCGCGGAGAACTCGGCTATCGAACGCTCCAAGGCGCAGATCCTGCTGTTGGGCGCATTGCTGGTGCTGCTGAGCCTGGGTTTGGGCCTGGTGCTGTACCGGCAGCTGTCGGCCACGCTGCTCACGCGTGACAACACGCTGAACTCCCTGCACCTGTTGCTGGCGCAATTGCGCCCGTCTTCGGCGTCGGGCGCCGCGCCCGACAGCACCGACATCGGCAGCCTCACGACGAGGCTCGTTGATTTGGTGCAGGAGCGCGAACAGCACGGCATCGAGACCCAGCGCGCCCGGGACGCGGCAGAGGCCGCCAACCTGGCCAAGAGTCAGTTCCTGGCCAACATGAGTCACGAAATCCGTACGCCCATGAACGGCATCCTCGGCATGCTGAGTTTGCTCAAGGGAACCCACCTGAACGCCGAACAGCGCATCTACACCGAAAAAACCGAGGGCGCGGCCAGCTCGCTCCTTGGCATCCTGAACGACATCCTGGACTTCTCCAAAGTTGAAGCTGGCAAAATGGAACTCGACATCGAGCCCTTCGAGTTCCAGCAATTGATCCGGGAACTGCACACCGTGCTTTCGGGCAATCTGGGCGACAAGCCGGTCGCGCTGCGCATCGACCTGGACCCGAACGTGCCTGAGCGTGTCCTGGGGGACGCAGGCCGCATCAAACAGGTGCTGATCAACCTCGGCGGCAATGCCCTCAAGTTCACCGCCCAGGGCGAGGTCCGGATCCACGTGCAGCAGCGGCATCGAACCGGGCACGACGTGGTGCTGGCCTGCGAGGTGGTTGATTCGGGGATCGGCATGTCGCCCGCGCAGCAGGCCCGGGTGTTCGAGGGTTTCTCGCAGGCCGAAGCGTCCACCACGCGCCGCTTTGGTGGCACCGGTTTGGGCCTGGCGATCAGCAAGAGCCTGCTGGCTTTGATGGGTTCCGAGCTCCACGTGAGCAGTCAGCTCGGGGCCGGCAGCAGGTTCCACTTTGACCTGCATCTGCCCTTGCCGGCGCAGCTGGCGACGACCGATCTCAGCAGGCTGGCGGCTCCCGCCAACGAAGCCGCTGCAGTCCCACTTGCCGGGTTACGCGTGCTGCTGGTCGAGGACAACCCGATCAACCAGATGGTGGCGCAAAAGTTGTTGGCGCGCCAGGGTGCGAGCGTGCTGCTGGCAGTGAATGGACAGGAGGCAGTCGACGCACTGCAGGCCGCGCCCGAGGGCTTTGATGTGGTGCTGATGGACATGCAAATGCCGGTGATGGACGGGCTGGAGGCGACACGCCACATCCGCCACGAACTCAAGCTCACGCACCTGCCGATCATCGCCATGACAGCCAACGCCATGGCGTCGGACCGCCAGAAATGCCTGGACGCCGGCATGAACGAGCACCTCGGCAAACCCTTCAATGTCAACGATCTGGTGGCGCTGCTGCTGCGGTTTGCGCAACCCCTGCAGCCACATGCCAATAGCTAGATTTTCGGTCGCCCATCAACAGGCGGCACTGCGCATCGCACTGAGCCACTACGTCGCCAACGGACTGTCGGCGGCGCTGGGGCTGCTGCTGATTTCGGGCAGCATCCATCTGCTGTTCGGCGCCTTTGCCGCAGCCGCCGCGTCGGTCGGCGTGGTGGTCTGCATCCCGCCCGATCAGCCGGCGCCGCAACGTGGCAAGTTCTGGCAACTGCTGCCCGCCGCGTTGCTCGGCCTGCCGTTGTTCTTCGCCGTGCAGGTGCTGCACGCTTCTCCCATCGCGCTGGGCCTGCTGCTGGTGCCGGCGAGTTTCCTGGCTTTTTTGGCGGCGGCCTGGGGCAAGCGCGGACTGCCGATTGCGATCTCGGTGATGTTTTCCATGGTCTTCTCCATGGCCGTGCCGAATCACCAAGACGGTGCCACCACGCTGTCCACGTGCGGCTACTTTGCCCTGGGCTCCGGCGCCTACCTGGTCTGGGCCACGCTGGCCAACGCCGCGCTGAACGCCCGCTACCGCGTGCAAATGCTGGCCGACAGCCTGTTCTCGCTGGCCCGGTTGATGCGCACCCAGGCGCGGCAATTTGCACCAGGCGACGCTGCAGCGGATGCGCCGGCACCCCTCATCGGCCAATTGCTGCAACAGCAGGCGGCGCTGGCCGATCAGTTGCAGACCGCACGCGACATTTTGCTGGAGTCGCCGCGCACGCCGCGGCGCCAGCAGCTCGCCGGGATGCTGATGGCGGTGCTGGAGATGCGCGACCATCTGCTGATCTGCGAGCTCGACCTGGACACGCTCAAGTCGCAGGCCGGCCATGCGCCGGTCCTTGGCGCCCTGAGCGAGGTGGTGGACGGCCTGGCCGACCAGATCGAGCGCCTGGCCGATGCGCTGTTGCGCGGGCGCGTGCCACCAGTTTTTGAAAATCACAGCTCGCGTCTGGCCAGCCTGCAGTGGGCCGATGCTGCGCCGCAAAGCGCCGGCGAAGGACCGTCACCGGGGATGCTGGCAATGGGTCTGGCGCACCGCGTGGGCCACCTCGACGACGAAACCCTGCGGCTGGTTGCCCTGGGCCGAGGCGAAGCCCTGCCCGACATCGAACTGGTGCGCACGCACTGGGGCTTGTTTGTCAGCCCCACGGCTTGGTCCTGGCAACCCTTCATCGCCATGTGGCGCTGGGACGCGCCGCCGCTGCGCCACGCGATCCGCGCGGCGCTGGCCATAGGCACGGCTTACGCCATCGGCCTGGCTCTGCCATGGGGCACGCACGACTATTGGATCCTGCTGACCATCGTGGTGGTGCTGCGCGGCAGCCTGGCGCAGACCCTGGAACGTCGCAACCACCGCGTGGCCGGCACTGCGGTGGGCTGTGTGCTGGCCGGCGCCTTGCTCGCGCTGCAGGCTCCGCCGCTGGTGCTGCTGGTGCTGGTCACGCTGTCGCAGGCCGTGGCCCATGCTTTTGCCGTGCGGCGCTACCTGATCACCGCCGTGGCCGCCACCGTGCTCGGCCTGCTGCAGGCGCACATGCTCAACGCGGGCGTCAGCCCGGGCTTCGAAGTGGTCGAGCGCCTCGCCGACACCCTGCTCGGCGTGGCCATTGCCTGGGCCTTCAGCTATGTCTTGCCGTCCTGGGAACGCCAGCAGATTCCCGCGCTGGTGCGGCGCAGCCTGGCAGCGCAGGCGCGCCATGCGCGCGTCGCCCTCGGTCTGGGGCAACTGCAGGCCGTGGACAACGAACCCGAACTGCAATGGCGATTGGCGCGGCGGGAGGCCTACGACAGCCTGTCGGCGCTGGTGCAGGCCACGCAACGCTCGCTCTCGGAGCCGCGCGCCGTGCGTCCGCCACTGGAGCCGCTGGGGCGCCTGTTGGCGCGCAGCTACCAGTTGCTGGCGCAACTCACCACCGTCAAGACCATGCTGCTGCGCCGGCGCGGTGCCCTGACGCTGCAGCAGATCCGCACGCCAATGCAGCAGGCCGCGCAGACCATCGGGACCACGCTGATGCAGGCTCACACCACTGCGGTGGCATCAAACCGACCCGGTGCGGTTGAAGCGATTGAACTGAACGACCCGTTTGACAGCGACCTCAGTCCCTGGCTGCTGCGGCGTCTGGATCTGGCGGGGGATATCGCCGGACAACTGCGCAGCGACGCCGATCAGGTGCTGCAGTTGGTAGAAGCCCCGACGCCAGGCCGAAAATAGTCCCCGCCTTGCCCCTTGGGGTCATGGTCAAATCCAAGGCTGGCGCATAGGATGGCCCGATGACAAAATTCATCATCCCTGGCGAGCGCAGTTGTTGAACCGGCAAACCTCGGCGGGACTGCTCAAGCCGCTGGTCATTGTCGCGCTCGCCGAGCTGACATTCATGGTCGCGACCCGGCTGTCGCTGCATTTTTTTGCCGACTCGCCACTGGGTGTGGAGTTGTTTCGCACAGCGCTGCGCTGCGCCACAGCCCTGCTCTTCTGGCGGCTGCTCAAGCCGCAGCTACTTTCGCGGGAACCCCAGCCCTCGGCACTGCGCCGGCCTGCGCTGCTTGGCGCAATGCTACTGTTCATGACCGTGCCGCTGCTGCTTGAACGGCCCGCCGTCCCGCTGGCCACGTCACTGCTCTTTGCTGTCACCAGCCTGCCGGTGGGCATCAAGGAGGAATTCCTGTTTCGAGGCATTCTCCAGAACCTGCTGCAGAAGAGGTTCGGTTTTCGCGTTGGACTGCTCGCAAGCAGCCTGCTGTTCACCGCCTGGCACGTCGGCGTGGTCGAAGACTCGCTGTCGTCCTACGCCAATATCTTTCTTTCAGGTGGGGTGCTGGGTCTGGTGTACGCGAGATCCGGCAGCATGCTGGCGGTGGTGTTGCTGCACACCGCTTACGACGCACTCTTCGCCCTGCCCGCGCTGCTGCCCATGACACTGGTCAGATTCTGGGCGCTGCCGCTGTCGCTGCTGGCCTTGTTCGTGCTCAGCCGCGCACCGGCGCCGGCCCGCGCGACATGCCTGCGTGCATGTCGGCAATGGTGCGTTCTTCAAAAGTTCCGAGCTTGGCGTACACCCAGACCAGCCCCGACAGGTTCTGCGCCCCCGCGACAAAAGTGCGCCCCGGGCGGGCATGGGCGTCAACCGGCAGATGGCGTGTCAGCAGGGCCTGCGCCTGGGCGAGCTCCTCGGCCGTGACGTCAAACCCGATGGGGGAGGGCCAGGGGTGTTTATTTTGCACGCAATGCGGCGCTGCTCGACCGGCTCGCCGATGGCCGTGTCGGCGTCTGATGCAGGTCAAGCAAAAAGCGCAACACCGTCTGATTCAGACCTTAGACTGGGCACTGCGGGAAAAACCGCAGCGCTGCAACTTTTTTGAGAGGTCTGAACATGTTGAACTCCATTCCCGCCACCCTGATCCCGGGTGACGGCATCGGCCCGGAAATCATTGACGCGACCCTGGCCGCGCTGGACGCGCTGCAGGCGCCCTTCGTCTGGGACCGCCAGATCGCAGGACTGGGCGGCGTCGAGGCCTGTGGCGACCCGCTGCCAGCCGCCACGCTGGACAGCATCCGGCGCACGCGCCTGGCGCTCAAGGGTCCGCTGGAGACGCCTTCGGGCGGCGGCTACCGCAGCTCCAACGTGCGCCTGCGAGAGGAGTTCAAGCTGTACGCGAACCTGCGTCCGGCGCGCACGCTGATTCCGGGCGGGCGCTTCGACAAGATCGACCTGGTGGTGGTGCGCGAAAACCTCGAAGGCCTGTACATCGGCCACGAGCACTACGTGCAGATCGACGACGACCCGCACGCCGTGGCCATGGCCACCGGCATCAACACCCGCGCCGGCAGCCGGCGTTTGCTGGAGTACGCATTCGAGCACGCCGTGAACACCGGGCGCAAGAAGGTGACGATCGTGCACAAGGCCAACATCATGAAGGCGCTGACCGGCATCTTCCTGGAGACCGGACTGGAGTTGTACGAACGCAAGTACAAGGGGAAATTCATCCTCGACACCGTGATCATCGACGCCTGCGCCATGAAACTGGTGCTCAACCCCTGGCAATTCGACGTGCTGGTCACGACGAATCTGTTCGGCGACATCCTGTCCGATCTGGTGGCCGGACTGGTCGGTGGCCTGGGCATGACGCCGGGCGCCAACATCGGCGCCGACGCGGCCATCTTCGAGGCCGTGCACGGCTCGGCGCCCGACATCGCAGGCAAGGGCATCGCCAACCCGATCGCCCTGATGCTGGCCGCCGCGATGATGCTGGACCACTGCAAGCTGCCCGATCTGGCCACGCGCTTGCGCCAGGGCATATCCGATACGCTGAACCTGGACAACATCCGCACCGGCGACCTGGGCGGAAAGTCGGGCACGGCGGAGTTCACCCAGGCGCTGGTAAGCCGCATCAAGAACGGCTGAACATCGGGCCAGTCTCCGTCAGGGCGCGGCCCAACCTCAGGGGCGGCTGCGCCGGCGACCGGCGGGTAACGGCTGGGGCTCGCACGAAGGTAGCCTGCTGCATCCCATCACCCGAGCACCGCCCTGGCAACATGGGTGTACAGCGGTATGCCGAAGAGGATGTTCAAGGGAAAGGTAATGCCCAGTGACAGGCCGAAATAGAGCGATGGACTCGCCTCGGGAATGGCGTGTCGCAGCACGGCAGGGACGGCGATGTACGAGGCACTGGCGGCCAGCACCATGAGCAGGATGGCGTCGCCCGCGGGAATGTCAAACAGGGTGCAAAGGCCCAGCGCCAGGCTGGCATGCGCCAGCGGACCGACCACCGCATAGGCGACCAGCCACGGCGATTTGCCCCTGACCTGCGGCAAGCTGCGCGCGGTCAACAGCCCCATGTCCAGCAGGAAGAACGCCAGCATGCCTTTGAAGATGTCGCCCGAAAAAGGCTGCATCGCCGCCTTGCCGGAATCGCCGCTGAGGATGCCGATCAGCATGGCGCCCAGCAGCAGCAATTGCGCACCGTCGGTAAAGGACTCGTGCAGAATTTTGCCGATCGCTGCGCCGGGGTTTCTGGGGACTGGCGCCATCGCGACCAAGGCGGCGCCACCGCCGTTGCCCACGGTCAGCGCAACCGACTGGCGCTGCCGCAAGGCGTTGGCGGCCACCACGGCAAGAATGATGGCCGGTGACTCCATCAAGGCCATGGCAGCCGCCATGTACCCGCCAAACGCCATCTGCTGATTCTCCAGCGTCTGCACCGCCGTCACAAAGGTCACGGCGCTGACGGACCCGTAGGTTGCGGCCACCGCCACAGCATCAAAGTCAAACAAAACCCGGCGCAACAGCCTGTAGCCAAGCAGGGGCACCAGCACGGCCAGCAAGACGGCGCAGCCCAGGCTGCTGGCCACCTGAGCGGTGAGCCCGGAATGGGCCAGCGCAAATCCGCCCTTCAGGCCCAGGGCCATCAACAGGTACAGCGCCAGAAAGCGCGAGATCGGCGCAGGGATCTCCAGGTTCGATTTGACGGCTCCAGCGAGCGCCCCAAAGAGGAAAAAAAGTATGGCGGGGTCGAGCAGGTTTTGCATGGGTGTTTCCTTTGCACCGATGCTAGGCAATCACAGCCATCTTGCATAATCGATTTATCAAGACCTCACCATAGATGAAAACCTATGAACATTTCTTTCCGCCAACTTCGTCTGGTGCTGGCACTGGCTGAAACAGGAAGCGTGAGCGCCGCCGCACGCGTGATGCATGTGACCCAGCCCACGGCTTCCATGCAATTGAAGGACGTCGCCGACACCATCGGTCTGCCGCTGTACGAAGTGGTGGCCCGCAAGGTGTACCTGACCGAGACGGGAGCCGAACTGGCGCGCACAGCGCGCGCCATCGCTGGCGAATGGGACAGCTTTGAGCAGCGGGTGGACGCGCTCAAGGGCTATACGCGCGGCAAGTTGCGCGTCGCCCTGGTGAGCACCGCCAAATACTTTGTGCCGCGTCTGTTGGGCAGCTTTTGCCAGCGCTATCCGCAGATTGACGTGTCGCTGGAAGTCCTGAACCGCGATGGTGTGGTGGCTCGCCTGCGCAACAATCTGGACGACATGTACGTGATGTCCACTCCGCCCATGGACATGGACCTGGTGGACGAGGTCTTTATGGCCAACCCTCTGGTGCCCATCTGCGCCAGCGCCAACCCGCTGACAAGAAAGAAGTCGCTGTCTCTGGCCGATCTCGCGGGGCAGCGCTTCATTCTGCGGGAACAGGGTTCAGGCACACGCATGGCGGTGGACAACTGCTTCAAAAAGTTGAAGTTCCGTCCGGACCTGCGGCTGGAACTCGGCAGCAATGAGGCCATCAAGGAATCAGTGGCCGCCGGGCTGGGCATTTCCGTCATCTCCCGCCACGCCTTGCAGGGCAATGCCAGAGCGCATGGGGTCGCAGTTTTGAACGTGGCGGGATTCCCCATTGACTCGCATTGGCACATTGTTCATCCGAAAGGCAAGAAGCTGTCGCCCATTGCATCGATTTTCAAAGCACACCTGCTGGCCAGCGCCTGAAGGACGCTGGTGCGACGCATCAGGCACGGTTGGGCATCGCCCGTCAGGTCCGTCATGAAGTTGCGCCGCCGCCTGGCGCATCCCCGGCGTTCAAATCCAGCCCCGCAGCGCGCATCTCGGCCAGCAGCGTGGCGAGCTCGGCGGCCGAACCGACTCCGAGCCGGTCGAACAGCTTGGCGCGGTGTTCCTCGATGGCGCGCACGCTCAAGCTGAGCTTGTCGGCAATCACCTTGTTCAGCATGCCGGCCGCCACCATGGGCAGCACGCGGCGCTGTTGCGGCGTCAGGCGCGTAGACAGCTCATGCAGCCCGGCCCGGCGTTCGACCCGGGCGAACCATACGGGCTCAAGCGCCAGCGCCTGGCGGAGCATGGGCACCAGGGTGTCGTCGGTATAGGGTTTCTCGACAAAGTTGAAGGCCCCCCGGGTCATGGCCTTCACCACGATCGGCACATCGCCGTGGCCGCTCAGAAAGATCACCGGGTTGCGCTCCCCCATGCCGCGGGCCAGCAGTTGCTCGTGCAGTTGCGGGCCCGACATCGGCTCCATGCGCACGTCGAGCACAAACACGCCACGCACCGGTTTGGCCATGGCGTCGATGGCCGCCAGCAGCTCGGGGCCGCTGGCGTGGGCGCTGACGAACAGCTCGTGCTGGCGCAGCAGAAAGGAGAGCGCATCGCGCACGCGCGCGTCGTCGTCACACAGGTAGATGGTGGGAATGGTGTTCATGTGTGGGCCTCGGGCAAAAGGGGGTCCGGCAAGGGCAGGCTGACGCGCAGCGTCGCGCCGCCACCGGGCGACTCGGTCATCGTCATGCTGCCGTGGTGCGCTTCGACAATGGAGCGGCAGATCGCGAGACCCAGTCCCATGCCATCGTTGCGGGTGGAGTAGAACGAGGCAAACAGCGTTTCCGCGCTGCGGCCCTGCAGGCCGGGGCCGTTGTCGCTGACTTCGATGCAGGCACTGGCTGGCGCGCCGGTGCCCCCTGGCAAGCAGAAGGTCGACAGCCGAAGCTCGCGCCGCTGCGCCCGCTGCGCCAGCGCGTCCGCCGCATTGCGCACCAGGTTGGAGATCACCTGCTCGATGCCCACGCGGTCGGCGAACACCACCGGCAGTGCCGCGTCCAGCGCCAGCTGCGTGCGGATGTCGTCCGTCGCCAGGCGCCGCGCCAGCAGGTCCATGGCCTCGCGCACCACCGCGTTCAAGTCGCAGGCGTCCTGCACCGGTTCGTGACGCGACAAGCGGGTGCGGATGCGGTGCACGATGCGCCCGGCCTGCGCGGCGTTCGAGCGCACCGCCTCCATGGCGCCCAGCACCTCGGGGTCCACGCCGCGCAGCTTGCTCAACGCCATGGAAAGCCCTGCGCTGTAACTCACTATGGCGGTGAGCGGCTGATTCAGTTCATGCGCCAGCGTGGAGGCAACCTCACCCATGGTGGTCAGGCGCGCGTGGTGTGCCATGACTTCCAGCTGGCGACGCTCGGCGTCCTCGGCGCGCTTGCGCTGCGTGATGTCGACGATGGAGCCCATCCAGCCGATCTGCCCGCCTGCCGAATCGACCAGCGGCGATTCGAAGATCATCACGTCCAGCATGTGACCACCGCTGTGCCGCCAGCGGGTCTCAAAGCCGGCGACTGGCGCCTGTCCGGCCAGCGTGCTGAGATTGCGGGCCATCATTTCGTCGATGGCGTCGGGCGGCCAGAACGGCAGCGGCGGCGCCAGCCCCACGAGCTCCAGCGGGGTGTAGCCGACCATGCGGCACAGGGTGCCGTTCACGTACAGGATGCGGCCCTGCGGATCACGCGCACGCAGCCCCACCAGCGCCGACTCTTCCATCGCCTGGCGCCAGGCAGCCTCGGTACGCCAGTCCTGCTCGGCCTGCGCGACGCGCACCGCGTCCCGCCGCAGCAGCAGCGAGGCAGCCATGCCCAGCAGCAGCAGACCGGCGATCAGCGCCAGGCTGCGCGCGCTGTGAAACCAGGGCGGCGTGGGTGCCAGCCGGGTCAGGCGCAGCGTCGCATCCTCGATCGGCTCGAACACCTTTTCATTGCGCTCACCGCCGGCCTGGCGTCCCGGCTTGGCGGTACTGGCCAGCACCTGGCCCACGCCGGAAATCAGCTCCACGTCGTATTGACTTGCCAGCCACCAGAAGTCGCGGTCCCGCAGCAGGTCGGCCGGGTCGTAGCGCACCAGCAGGCGCCCTTTGCGCTGCGCATTGCCGTCGCCCACCGGCGCTTCCAGATGCAGGCTCTGGCCCGCCTGACGCTGGCCTCTGGCCTGGCCGAGCAACTGGTTGTTGGCGTCCAGCCAGGTCAGACTGAGCCACAAACGGTCCAGCCCTCCCGCCACCTCGGGGAGCGCCGCCAGCACGGCATTGCCGTCGCTGCTGTGCGCGGGCAGGCGCGCCGCCACCACGCGCAGGCGCGCCTTCTCGATGTCCAGGCGACCGCGCAACTGCGCTTCCACACTCAGGGTATCGGCCACGATGGCGCGCGCCAGATCGGCGCGTTCGACCGCATCGTTGCGTTGCGCCAGGAAGATGATCAGGGCCACGAAAACCAGCGACAGCGCCGCCGGCATGGACCACAGCGCGCGGCGCCAGATCGCGGCCTTTAACTCGGGTTGAAAGGGTCGCGGCAACTGCAGGGCCGCTGTGGATGCAGCCACCGCTGCGGGGAGCGGATCGGTTGCTGCGTAGGTCATGAGCCCATTCTAGGTTTGGAATTCGCGCTTTCAGGGGCGCTGGCGCAAACATGTGGAAGTCCACATGTGGGCCGCCACAGTGTGGAACGCCACAGCGCTTAGCCGGCCGTGGCACGCATAGACTGCAGTCACACCAACCCGAGAATTCCATGAGCCCATTCCGAACCCGCATCTTCACCGTGACCGTTGCCGCCCTGTTGCTGGCAGCATCGTGCACGGCCTGGGCCCAGGCACCGATCGTGATCCAATTCAGCCATGTGGTGGCCGCCGACACGGCCAAGGGCAAGGGCGCGCTGCGTTTCAAGGAACTGGCCGAAGCGCGCACAGCAGGGCGCGTCAAGGTGGAGGTGTTCGCCAACAGCACGCTGTACAAGGACCGCGAAGAACTCGAGGCGCTGCGCCTGGGCGCGGTGCAGATGCTAGCGCCCTCGCTGTCCAAACTCGCCAGTTTGGGGGGCGGCGACTTCGAGGCCTTTGATCTGCCCTTTTTGTTTCGCGACCGCGCCGCCTTTCGCGCCGTGGCGAACGGCCCAGCAGGCGCGGCCCTGCTGCAGAAGCTGGAGAGCCGGGGCATCAAGGGCCTGGCCTATTGGGACAACGGCTTCAAGGCCTTCACCTCGAACCGGCCACTGCGCAAGGTCAGCGACTTCCAGGGGCTGCGCGTGCGCGTGCAGGCCTCGCGCGTCAGCACGGCGCAGATGCGCGCCGTCGGCGCCGAGCCGCGCGTGACACCGCTGTCCGACGTCTACGCCGACCTGAAGGACGGCCTGCTCGACGGCGAGGAGGGCGCGCCATCCAACATCTATTCGCAGCGTCTGCACGAAATGCAAAAGCACCTGACCGTGTCCAACCATGGCTACCTGGCCTATGCGGTCATCGTCAACAAAGCCTTCTGGGACGGCCTGCCGTCCGAGTTGCGAAGCAAACTCGAGGGTGCGCTGCGCGACGCCAGCAGCTACGCCAGCAGCCTGGCCGAGGCCGAGAACACGCAGGCTCTGGAACGCATCAAGGCCAGCGGCAAGCTGCAGGTCTACACCCTGAACGCCGATGAACAAGCGCAGTGGCGCGCTGCCATGGCCAGCGTCTACAGCGACGCCAGCGCCTGGATCAATCCGCAGACACTGCGCGCCTTCAAGGCGGCAGCCGGACCCGGGCCCTAAGACCGCAAGGCGTCGCAGACGCCACCCCTCAACCCGCAGATTTCGAACAGCGCCAGACGCGCTGCGGGGAGAACTTTGTCCCAAAACCGCACCACCAGCCAACCACTCCAGGAGAAGACCATGAATGAAATTTCCAAGTCACTGAACAACCAGCAGGTCCGCTGGGTGCGCGGCGTCGCCGTCGTGGCAGGCGTGCTGCTGCTCGCTGCCATGGCGCCGATCATCCGCGCGGCGGCCACCGGCAGCGTGGGCCTGCTGGTGCTGGGCCTGGTGGCGTGCTGCGGACTGGCCCTGATGCAGGCCCTGCCCCTGCTCGGGCAGATGCTGGAAAACCGCCTGCTCAAGCTGCGCAAGGCCGAGGCGCGGGCCCATCCGATCGAGCAACTGCAGCACGAACTGCTGCGCCGCGCCGAGCGGCTCAAGAGTTTTCGCCGCGCCCTGGTCGTCGTGGGAGGTCAGATCGAATCGATCAGCCAGATGCTGGCGGAGCGACGCCACAAGGACCCCAGCCATAAACTGGAGCCGCAGGCCAAGGCCTTGCAGCGTCTGCAGCAGTTCCACAGCCTGAACCTGCAACGGCTGGCCCAGGCCCAGGCCGCGCTGGAGGAGTTTCGCCAGACCGTGGAACGCAAGAACAGCGAGTGGAGCATCGCCCAGGCGATCGACCAGACCACGCAACTGCTGGACCCGAATGCCGCCGACCAACTGATGGAGGACCTGCTCACGGACACCGCGTTGCGCAGCGTGCAGGACCGCTTCAACACCGTCTTCGCCGAGCTCGACATCCAGATGTGCAGCGTGGACGCCCCCACCAGCAAGTTGCTCACCGCCAACCCGCTGGACCGCATGGACGTGCTGCTCATGCCCGAACAAGTCACCACAAGGAGAACCACATGAATTTCTGGAATCAATTGCGCTGGATAGGCAGCGCTCTGTTCATCGCCCTCGCACTGCTGCTCTTTTTCGTCTGGCAGGAGCGCCAGTAAGCGCCAGACAGCAGCCCCCAACCCGTCGCCGCCCAGCCGGCGCCGCCGGGCAACAGCCACGGCCTTTGAGCCCAAGCCTTTCAACAACCCAAGGAGAAAAACCATGAACACCGTCAAATCCGCCATTGCCATCCTCACCCTGTCCACCATCGCCTCGCTCGCCCAAGCTGCGGTCCAGGAGCCTGCAGAAACACCCGCCTCCTGCCAGCTCAAGGTGGCGACCGGCAAGCACGGCAAGGGCTATTCCAAGCTGTTTGCCGACATCCAGAGCGTCTGCGGCAACCAGGTGCAGATGTGCGAGGTCGAAACCGAGGGCGGGCTGGACAACCTCACCACGCTGTCGTCCAACCAGGCCGACCTGGGCTTCGTGCAGCTCGACACCTTGTCGAGCATGAGGGACTCCGACGCCAGCATCGGCGCACTGCAGGCGGTGCTGGCGCTCAACGCCAACCTGTTGCACATCGTGGCCCGCAGCAACGGCTTCAGCTATGAGGGCCCCAAGCGGCTGGGCGGCATGCTCGCCGGGGAAACGACGAACAAGACGGTGACCAGGCTGTCGGATCTCAATGGGGGCGCCGTCGCCGTCGTGGGGTCAGCGCAGAAGCTGGGGCGGATCGTGATTCGCGATCACAAACTGGAGATGCGCGTCATCGACGTGGCAACCGATGAGCAGGCCCTGACGATGCTCAAAGCCGGTCAGGTCGACGCCGTGTTCAGCACCAGCGGCTGGCCCAGCGGACCCATCGCCAAGCTCAAGCGCGAAAGCGGCCTGATATTGGTCAACTTCGACCATCCGGGATCCAGCGAAAAAACCGTGAAGAAAAACTACGCGAATCTGGGCGCCTACGACGTCTCATTCCTCACGGCGCCAAATCTGCTGGTGACCCGGCCGTTCAGCCCCAAGGGCCCGAACGGCAAGAATGTTGCGGCCTTGCAGGGCTGCATCCTGAAGAACCTGAGCACGCTGCAGGAAGGCCGCTTCGAGCCCGGCTGGCAGGAGGTCAAGACCCCCAATGACACGGCAGGCTGGACCCGCTTTGTCGGTGCGCAGAAGCGCTAATTCGAGGCGTCGGCGTAGCTCTTGCGCAGCTCGCGCTTGAGCAGCTTGCCGCTCGGGTTCTTCGGCAGCGCGTCGGTGAAGACCACGCGCTTCGGCGCCTTGAAGCTGGCCATGTGGCTGCGGCAATGCGCCATCACTTCGTCTTCTGTCAGCCACTGCCCCGCCTTGAGCACCACCACCGCGGTGACGGCTTCGACCCAATGCGCATCGGGCAGACCGATCACCGCCACCTCGCTGACCTGCGGCAATCGGTAGATCATTTCCTCCACCTCGCGGCTCGCCACGTTCTCGCCACCGGTCTTGATCATGTCCTTCTTGCGGTCCACCACGCTGATGAAGCCCTCCTCATCAATCGTCCCCAAGTCCCCGCTGTGAAACCAGCCGCCCTCAAAGGCGGCACGGGTGCGCTCGTCGTCGTGGAAGTAGCCCAGCATCAGGTGCGGCGAGCGGTGCACGATCTCGCCCACCTGGCCCGGCAACACGTCCTGCAGTTCGTCGTCCACCACGCGCGTCTCCACGTTGAGCACGGCGCGCCCGCAGGAGCCCGGCTTGCGCAGCTGGTCGTCGGGGCCGAGCATCGTGGCCAGCGGCGCGATCTCGGTCTGGCCATACAGGTTCCACAGCCGCACCTTGGGCAGACGCGCCGCCAGTTCGCGCAGCACCTCCACCGGCATGATGGAAGCGCCGTAATAGCCCTTGGTGAGGCTGGCGAGTCGGGTCGCGTCGAAGCCGGGCGAGCGCAGCAGCGAGATCCAGACCGTCGGCGGCGCAAAGAAGCTGGTGATGGCGAACTTTTCCATCAGCGCCAGCAGGTTGTCGGGCGTCGGCTTGGCGGTGATGACGTTGCTGCTGCCGACGAAAATCGAAGGGCCGAAGAACACGTCGAGCTGGGCGCAGTGGTACAGCGGCAGCGCGTGCAGCGTCATGTCGCCGGCACTGATCTCCGCATCGACGACGCAGCTCACGTACTGCCAGAGCACGGCGTCATGCGTCAGCATGGCGCCCTTGGGGCTGGACTCCGTGCCGCTGGTGTAGACGATCTGCAGCAGGTCGGTGCTGGCCAGCGCCACCGTGGGCAGCGAGGCGCGGCTGGCCGCCAGTTCGTCAAAGCTGTGCATGCCCGGGGCTGGCAGGCTGGGGTCTTCCGAGGGCAGCCAGATGAATTCATGCACCTCGGTGCCCAAGGCCGCTGCGTCGCGCGCCAGTTCGGCCAGGGCGCTGTCGGTGGCCAGAAAGCGCGCGCCGGCATGGCGCAGGATGAAGGCCACCTCGTCGGCCTTGAGCATGAAGTTGATCGGCACCAGCACGGCCCCCAGGCGCGCCAGGGCAAAGCGCAGCGCGGCAAAGCCGTGCGAATTGCGCGCCAGCACCGCCACGCGCTCGTCCGTGGCCACGCCGAGCTGCGACAGCCCGGCCGCCAGGCGCGTCACCACCGCGTCGAACTCGGCGTAGCTCCAACGGGTTTCGCCACAGATGATGGCGGTCTTGGCGGGCAAGCGCTGCGCCGTGCGGCACAGCACGTCACCCAGGGTCTGACGGCGGATTCTGGCTTTCATAAACGGCTCCTTGTGAGCCCATCATTGAACCAGAGAATGCACCGCCGTGCCGGCTTTCATGCATACTGGCGCGGGTCATGAATAACCTGCCAATCAACGCGAGCCTCGTCATGCACATCCCACCCGTCCCGACGCCGCAAATCGACCCGCCCCGCTTTGAAGAACACCAGGTCAACGGCATCACGCTGCGCGTGGCGGTGCAGGGCCAGGGACCGCTGGTGCTGTTTTGCCACGGCTGGCCCGAGTCCTGGTACTCCTGGCGGCATCAGTTGGCGTCGTTGGCCGCGGCCGGCTACCGCGCGGTGGCGCCGGACATGCGCGGCTACGGCGGCTCCGGCGCACCCCAGGGCCTAGAGCTGTACACGCTGCTGCACCTGGTGGGCGACATGGTGGAACTGGTCAAGTCGCTGGGCGAAACCCAGGCCGTGGTCGTGGGTCACGACTGGGGCGCACCGGTTGCCTGGCACTGCGCCTTGCTCAGGCCCGACCTGTTTCCTGCGGTGGTGGGCATGAGCGTGCCGTTCACACCACCCGGGCGCGTCGAGCTGCTGGCCTCGCTCAGGCAGCAGGGCATAAACAACTTCTACATGCAGTACTTTCAGACGCCCGGCGTGGCCGAAGCCGAGTTTGAAAAAGACGTGGCGGCGGCGCTGCGGCGCGTCTACTTCAGCGGCTCGGGCGATGCGCCCGAGGGCACCAGCTTTGGCGTATTGAAACCCGGTCAGGGTTTTCTGGCCAGCACCGTCGACCCCGAGGTACTGCCGCCCTGGCTCGGCCCTGTCGACCTCGCCTACTACACAGCGGAATTCAGCCGCGCGGGCTTTCGCGGCGGCCTGAACTGGTACCGCAATCTGGCGCGCAACTGGGAACTGCTCACGCCCTGGCGCGGCTGCGTCATCCGCCAGCCGTCCATGTTCATCGCGGGCGCCAAGGACAGCGTGCTGAAGTTCCCGGCGTCGAAATCGCAGATCGAGAGTTACCCGCGCACCCTGCCGGGGCTGCGCGGCTGCCACATCCTGCAAGGCGCTGGCCACTGGATTCAGCGAGAGCGCGCCGCGGCGGTGAACGAATTGCTGCTGAACTTCCTGAAGACGCTGTGAAAGTTCACGCTGTTTCCCTGGCTAAAAACGCACCATGAAGCAACGACTTGCCAGCATCGCGTTTCTCCTGCTGCTGGCCCTGGCGGCAGGCTTTGTCTGGAGCAGCTCCGCAGCGCTCCCGCCGGTGGTCGCATCCCACTTTGGCGCCTCGGGTGCGGCCGATGGTTTCATGGCGCGCGCCGACTACTTGCTGACCATGCTGCTCACCCTGGTCGGGGTGGCGTTGCTGGTCGCGTTCCTACCGTTTGTCCTTCCCTATCTGGGTGACAGCGGCATCAACCTGCCGAACCGCGAGTACTGGCTGGCGCCGGTTCGACGCGCCCAAACATTCGCCTTCCTGCGCCTGCACGGCCTGTCGTTTGCGTCAGCCCTGGTCACCTTCCTGGCCTATGTCCACTGGCTGGTGGTGCAGGCGAATGAGCGCCAACCGGCCCAACTCTCCACCCCAGCCATCATCACGGCACTCGCCGTATTCCTGGCCGTGTTGGCGATCTGGCTGATCGTGCTGTTTGCCCGGTTTCGCCAAAGCGCCTGAGCATGCAGCGCCCATAGGACAATGTGTCCTGCACCTTCACCAATTTCCCAATGAGCCAATTTTCCATACTCCTGGTGTGCACCGACAACCTGTGCCGCAGCCCCATGGCCGAAGAAGTGCTGCGGCAAAAGCTGGTCCAACAAGGCCTGGCTGACAGCGTGCACGTGGCGTCGGCCGCAACGCATGACCTGAACACGGGAGAGGCCATCGATTTTCACGCGCAAAAACACGCGATGCGCCGCGGCTACGACCTTTCGGGTCTCAAGGTGCGGCTGCTACAGGCCGAGGACTTCGAGCGCTACGACCTGATCCTGGCGATGGAAGAGAGCAACCTGCTGACGCTGCGCCTGCGCTGCCCGCAGGCCCACCAGGCCAAGCTGCGCTACTTCACGGCGTATTGCAACGCGCCGGTCGCGCAGGATGTGCCGGACCCCTTCTATGGCCAACCGGCCGACTTCGAACAGGTGCTCGACCTCATCGAGGACGGCTGCGACGGCATCGTGCTGGACCTGCAGGAACGGGCCGATTGACGTACCGGGCCGACCCGTCAGCGCCAAAGTGAGCGGCGTGTTTCAGGATGCAGGGCAGGGTTGCAGATCACGCTTGAGCAGCCCGTAGAGAAAACTGTCAGACAACACACCCTTGACGAAACAGTTTTCGCGCAGGTGGGCTTCCTTGGTGAAGCCCAGGCGCTGGACTGTTCTTTCCGAGTTGGTATTGGCGGGGTCAATCTCGGCGATCACCCGGTTGAATTGCAGGTCGAGCAAAACACAATTCAGAAACGCCGACAAGGCCTCATGCATGAAACCATGCCCACGCTCCCGGGTGAGAAGTCCGTAGCCGATCTCGCCTTTGCGGTGTTGCCGGTCTATGCCGAAAAGATCACAGTAGCCGATGAGCATGCCGTTGTCCATGCGCACCATGCCAAGCCTCAGACGTTCTCCCGCAGTCAGTTTGGCGGCGTCGCGAACGACGACCTCGTGCGCCTCGTCCATCGAGGTGAACATGGGGGCCGGCGAGTATTCCATGAAGCCCTCGTCCATGAACAGCGCCAGGATGGATGCTGCGTCACTCGTCTGGAATGGCCTCAGTTGGAGTCGCGCGGTCTGCAGGCTCACGCCCTGGAACGAAGGGATTGGTGTTGCGTCGATGTGCATGAAGGTGATTGTCAGGTCTTGAGGCGGCGCAGATTCGGCATTCAGTTTGCCTGCTGGCAAGCTCGCGGGAGATCCTGCCTGGCGAGCGCGCGCAGCCGCCGATGCGCCGCATCTTCCAGGTCCGGCTGAACGGACTGCCGCGCCGCCAGGTAATGGTGGGTGAAGACCGCCAGATAGGCGTCCAGAAGCTGCGCCGCTTGCGGCTCACCGGCCAGTTCCAGGCACAAGGCCGCCACCTCCGACGTACACAGGTGCTCTTCCCGCGTGGAGCGACGCAGCCGGTAACGCGACAGCTGCTCCGGCTGCAGGCTCAGCACCGGCAGGTGCTCCAGATGCGGGCTTTTGCGAAACATCTTGCGCGCCTCGGGCCAGGTGGCATCGAGCAGCACAAACAGCGGGCGTTTGCCAAGGCGCACCGGCACTTCGGTGACGACGCGCCCGGCTTCGACAAATTCACCCGGGAACACCAGGTACGGGTCCCACTGCGGGTCCGCCAGCAGGGCCAGCAAGGCCGGGTCCACCGCCGTGCGCGACCAGCCAAAGGCCATCGTGTCCGGCACCAGGTCGGCGATCAACCAGCCGGTGTTGCTGGGTTTGAGCGGCTCGATGTCGGACATGATCAGGCACATGCCGCTGCGCGTCGTCACCTGGGGGCGCAAGGCGCACAGACAGTGGCTGAACATGACGCGGCAATCGGGGCAGCGTGGCACGCGCGCACCCCGTGCCACAAAGGGCTTGTCGCGGCCTTGCAGGAGCTGGGCCCGCAGGCGCGCCACGGCATGGCTCATGCCGATTCCAGCTGAACCGCGAAGGCGAGGTGCACAGGTTTTTCCATGGGCTCAAGCGTAGCCGCAATCCTGCGCTCGCTGCCCGCGAGCACTCAAATGCTGTTAATGTCATGGCGCTGATCGCGTGACGGGCTGACAACGAGCCCCAGGACAACTTCTTCAACCCCCGGCACCGGAGTCCCCATGACAGACCGCAAAGTTGCCCTTATCACCGGCTCGGGCACCGGCGTCGGTGCTGCCACGGCGCTGCTCTTGGCCCAACAGGGCTACAACGTGCTGATCAACTACTCGCGCAGCGCGGCAGATGCCAAGGCATCGCAGGCGGCCTGCGAAGCGACAGGCGCGCAAACCCTGCTGGTGCAGGGCGATGTGGCTGACGATGCGGCGTGCCGGGCCTTGGTCCAGGCTGCCATGGAACGCTGGGGTCGCATTGACGCCCTGGTGAACAACGCAGGCATCAGCACCTTCACTGGTGCGGACAATTGGGACGTGCTCGACATGGACGTTTTTGCGCGCATTTATGCGGTGAACACGGTGGGCGCCTTCCAGATGGTGCGCGCCTGTGCGCCGCACCTGAAAGCCGCCAGGGGATCGATCGTGAACGTCTCGTCCGTTGCGGGCTCGCTGGGCATCGGTTCTTCCGTGCCGTACATCGCGTCCAAAGGCGCGCTGAATTCGCTGACGCTGTACCTGGCGCGCGCTCTGGCGCCCGACATCCGGGTCAACGCGGTGTGCCCGGGACTGATCACCTCACGCTGGTTTGTCGATGGACTGGGTCAAGAGGGCTTCGACAAGGTGAAGACCATGGTCGAGTCCAGCACGCCACTGGGGCGTGCCAGCACGCCCGAAGATGTGGCCGAGGCCATTGTCTGGCTGACGACCGGCGCGCGCAGCATGACCGGAGAGCTGCTGCTGCTGGACGGCGGCATGCACCTGGGCGCGGCCAAGTTCCGGGTGCCGGGTCGCAGCGACTGAGTTCCGTGACCGCGCACCCTGCGCTCCCGGCCGACGTCAACGCACGGCCAGCGTGAAGTGGCTGTCGCTCTTGAAGATGTTGTAGACGCCGAAATCGCAGTTGTAAATCGTCCAGGCCTGGCTCACATCGGCGGCGTCGGTGGTCGAGGTCCAGTAGTAGTGGCTCACCACAAAGTTGCTGAAGATCACCGGTCCTGTGAGCACGCCGCTGGCCTGATATTGTCCGTCGAGATAAGACGCTTGCGGGAAGGTCGGCGCGCGGTCGGACAGGCTCAACATTTCACTGCGGTTGGGCATGCGCCACTGGCCCCCGCTGGAGCCATCGGTCAGGCCGCATTGGCCGCTGGCCAGCTGATTCACCGAAGCGAGCGCCGTGCCCCAAGGCTGGTTGATGCAATCGGCTTTCTTCAGCCAGGTCAATCCGGTGACCGTGTCGGCCAGGGTGCCGTCGCCCTGGTCGATGAAGCGCGGCGTGGTCAGGACGGCACCCAGCTGCAGGCTGGCGTCGTCGCGGGGGCCGAAGGAGCCACCGCCTGCAGCGGCGTAGACGCCGGTCGCCAGCAGCCGGACCGCGCCCGGCGCAGCGCCGGACTTCACCGCCCACAGGGCGTTGCGCGAGCTGCTCTTGGCGTTGTTGAAGCTGCCGTCTGCGCCATCGACACCGTTGATCCAGCGCCCGTCCGTGAAGCGGATCGCCATCGCGTTGCCGGTGGACGCCATGTAGGTGGTGGAGGACCAATAGGCCGCGGTGACGTTGATGTGGGTGAACGGATGTCCCGCGGAAACCGCGGGCATGAATTGCGCCACGTCGACCAGGCTTTCCAGTTCGTTGGCATTGGGCATGCGCCAGGTTCCGGCGCTGGAGCCGTCGCTCAGGCCGCAAGCGCCGCTGGCCAACTGGTTCGCCGCCGTCAAGGCGCCGGCCCAGTCGCTGACGGCGAAGCAGCCGGCCTCCTTCAACCAGACCAGGCCGCTCAAGCGGTCCGTGACGCTGCCGTCCAGGTTGTCCGTGAAGCGTTTGGCGGGCCAGGCCACGCCTTTGCGCGCGGCAAAGTCATCACCGCTGGCATAGCTGACGGCCTGCCCGGTTTGCGCCAGGCTGGCCACCTTGTCGCCGGCGCGGTAGGCGGTGAAGTCGGCGTTGACGACGTCGTGCGCCGGCATGTTAAGAAACAGCATCACGGTGCGGTACAGGCCGTTGAAGTCAAGCCGGCTGATGGCCGACGCATCGTTCACGAGCGGGGTAAAGCCATAGCCGGTCTTGCCGGCATAGACCTCGTATTCGGCGTTCCTCACCGTGTCTAGCCCGCTCACCGCGTAGCCGCCGCTGGCATCGGTGGTCGCGGTGACGGTACTGTTCATGTTGTGGTGAAACACGCTGACCGTGACACCGGCCACCGGCGCTCCGCCGGTGTCGAACACCTTGCCGGAGAGTTGGGCCAGAACCGGCGCACCGGTCTTGTCGCCGCAGGTCTCACATTGGCTGCCGCTGCCACCACCGCCGCAGGCAGCCAGCGCAACCATGCCCAGCAGCCAGGCCAGCCGCAGGACGCGGACCGGGGCATGCAAGGAAATTTTGGGGGAAGTGAAGCGGGATTTCATGTGCAGACTCCTGTGCAGGCGGGACGAACAGTTCAGGTGTCGAAAGTCCAAAACCCCAAGCGCAGTGTCTGGCAACCAGGCTACCGTATGAATTTCTTCAGTTAGGTCCTCGGCTTTGCGTCCCCGACTTTCATCGGGTTTGCTCTTTCAACGCTGCCAATGTACCCAGCCTGTTACAGCTTGTAGCGCGCGCTCGACACGCGGGGCCTGCCGGGCGACCGGTGGTGTCGCCCCCTGCGTGGCGTCTGCTCCAGCCGGAAGACCTGAAGGCATCGGGTAATCCCCTAAGTAATCACACATAGGCGCGACCGGGAGGCAAATTGCCGGCGTGGACAAAAATTTGCCCCAAACTCCCTGCTATTGGCGTGCGCTTCGGTCCGCCAGCGCTATTGAGAGGTCTTAACAATGAACTTCAGGCAAAGACTGAAGAACAAGGACGGGCAATTGAGGTTGCGGCTGATACTGCTGTCCTTGGCCGTATTGCCCTTGCTCCTGGCGATGGCGACTGTGGTCTGGAATGTTGGCGCGCTCGCGCAACACCAGGAAGAGGCCATGATCGACGCGGTGAAACCTGTCGTACTGAAGGCACGCAAGGATGAGCTGGAACACTTTGTACAAGCCGGGCGCAAGGTCATTGCCCATTTCTGCGCCAAAGCCCAAAACGACCCGAAGGCGCGGGACGAGGGCCGTGAGTTGCTGCGCCGCATGGATTTCGGCCAAAAGGCCGATGACAACTACTTCTTTCTCTACGAACTCGACGGCACCAACGTCATGCACCCCCGTCTGCCCCAACTGGAAGGAACAAGCCTGTGGGACAAGCAGGACGAGTCCGGCAAGTTTCTCATCCGGGAACTGATCCAGCAGGCGCGCGATGGCGGGGGCTTCGTCGAGTACATCTGGCCGCGCCCGTCGACCCACCAGAACGAGCTCAAGCTGGGCTATGCCCAACTGGTGCCGGAATGCAACTGGATGATTGGCACCGGCCTGTACATGGACCACCTGCGCGAAGCGGAAAACGTCATCAAGAACAGGACCGAACAGGAAGTCAAGGGCACGCGCGACAAGATCGTGCTGATTGCCCTGGCCGCCCTGTTTCTGGTGGCCGCCGGCGGGCTCGCCGTCAACCTCAACGAGCAGCGCACCGCCAACGGCAAGCTGCGCGCCATGGCGCAAAAGGTCGTGCAATCGCAGGAGCTCGAGCGCACCCGCGTGGCGCGCGAACTGCATGATGGCGTCAGCCAATCCCTGGCTTCGGTCAAATACATTTTTGAATCCGCCGACATCCAGCTGGACCGGGAAAAAACCGGACCGGCTTCAGCCGCGTTGAAACAGGGCATTGTCCAGATCATCGACGTCATGATTGATGTCAGGCGCATTTCGCACGACCTCTATCCCACCATCCTGGACGACGAGGGTTTGGGGACGGCGCTGGAACAGCTGGGACGCGAGTTCACCAGCCGCAGTGCCATTCCCGTGCTCGTGACCGTAGAAGCGGGGCCGCGAATCCAGAAGGAAGCGGCCAAGGCGCTGTACCGGTTTGCGCAACAGGCCCTTGGCAATATCGAAAGTCATGCCATGGCGAAACAGGTCACGCTGTCCATGCGCCACAGCAAGGGGATCGTCTTGCGCATTGAAGACGATGGTGTGGGGTTTGACGTCGCCGCGGTGCTGGACCAGCGCAGGGAAGGCCTGGGCCTGACCAATATGCGGGAACGCATCGAGATGCTGGGTGGAGGCTTTTACGTCCATTCCCGACCGGGTACCACTGTCCTGCAAGCCTACCTGCCCACGGAATCCATCAAAGCCGATTGACCTATGCAAAATACCGAATCCAATCTCGAAACGAGCGCCACAGTCATTCGCCTGTTGCTCGTTGACGTGCACGCGATCTCCCGCAAGAGCTCGCGCATCTTGCTCGACTCACTTCCCGGACTGAATGTGGTCGGGGAGACCAGCGACTATCAGGAGGCATTGAAACTCGCCTTCGATCTTCAGCCGGACATCGTGCTGATGAGCATGCGGGTGCAAGGCTCCACCGGTCCTGAAACGGCGCGCCAGATATTGAACCTGGCACCCCAGTCGCGCATCATTTTCCTGTCCCTTTTTGACGAGGCCGAGTACATCAAGTCGGCCATCGCCGCGGGCGCGCATGGCTATGTGCTCAAGCAGGAGCCGGCAGCCGAAATGCTCAAGGCCATTTCCAGGGTCATGGCCGGTGAGACCTATTTGTCGCCAGGCCTCAAGCTCAAGCAATGAGCAGCAGCACCATGAGACCCCCCATTCGCCTACTGGTCGTCGATGATCACCCGCTGGCGCGCCAGGGCGTCATCGCCATGCTCGGTGTGTTCGACGAAAGGTTCCAGATCGTCGGTGAAGCGGGCACGATAGACGAAGCACTGATGCGGGCCGCGGCGCTCAAGCCGGAAATCGTGCTGACCGACTTGCACTTTGGCCCCGGCGAGTCGAGAAACGGGCTCGACCTTGTTGCCCTGCTCGGCCAGCAGCAGCCGGAGCTGAAGTTTGTGATGATCACCTCCGAGGTGAGCGACCAGTTCCTGCTGAAGGCCCATGACGCAGGCGTTGGTGCCTTTCTGCACAAGCATGCCGCCGCGGTCGAAATTGTCAGAGCCATCGAGTCCGTGGCGGGAGGGTTCACACACTTTCCGGCGCAACTGAAGGCGGCGCTGGACAAGCGCAAGTTGGAGCCGCATCTGACGCCGCGCGAACTGGAGCTGCTCCCCTACATCGCCAAAGGCATGACCGCCAAGGAAATCGCGCGGGAGCTCACGCACCTCGATCCGCAGTGCTCCGTCATTGACCGCACCGTGGAAGTGCACAAGGGCAATATCAAACGCAAGTGCCACCTGGACTCGGCCAACGCCATGATCACCTTTGCCATCGAGTATTGCCAGGACAACCGGATCGATTACCGGACGATGGCGGTGCAAACCAAAAGGACATAAAGGGGTTTTGCAGCCCCCGCCAGTGCCTCGACACAGAGGTATCGGAACAAAATGAAAGTGATGGATTCGCGCTCAGGCCCAGCAGCCTGTCGGACTTTGCACGCGGGACGCGTTGGAGGCATACGGGGATGGATGCTAGGCGCAGCGGGAAGGCCATGGCGGGCCCATGGCCAAGCGGTGCAACGACGCAGACGCCCTGTTTGCCTCCAACCCTTTGGGCCGGGGGTGAATTCGGCGCATCGCGGCGTTGCGCCGCCTCGCTTGGGTCCCGCCCAAGCTTCGCCGACGCGCCTTGCGCTGCATCCGAATGCACCCCCGTCGCGCCCACGTCGAAGGTCCGACAGGCTGCTCGGCGCCAAGCGCAGACATAGCGGGGGCTATGGCGAGCATTGGCAACAACGGCATGGGTGCGAAGGCGCGCTTTCATGTTTCGATATTTCTGGGTTGAGGTACTACCTTCAATGCGAATTCCTGCGAAACAAGGCGATACGCTCGGCATCCGCGGGGTGTGACGCGAATGCCAGACCCAACCAGTTACCTATTGCGGCGGCCGGCTTCTCGGCGTTTCCCCCGGAAGTCTCCTTGGACTCAAGCTCACGCAGGGCGGCCAACCTGTCGAACATCGTGACCATCACCCGTGGATCCATGCCGGCTTGTGTCAGGACCTGCACGGCGTTGCTGTCGGCCTCGCGCTCCGCCTCGCGGGAGTAATGCGCCTGGCCCAGCAGTGCGGGCAAGGCGGCAAGCAAGCTACTGAAGTCACCCAAAACCAGGCTGGTGACAGCACCCAGGGCCGATACCTGCACCAGCATGGCCAGTGCATGGCGGTGTTTGACATGCCCCAGCTCGTGCGCCAACACGGCGGTCAGGACATCGGTGTCACCGTCCACCAGTTGCACCATCTCATCCGTCATCAGCAAGGTTCCGCCTGGCAGGGCCAGGGCATTGGGGCCCAATCTGCTCTTGCGAAATTTCAGATTCCAGGTTGGCACCTGCCCCGGTGCCTGAGCTCGCAGCGCGCGGGTGAAGGCGTTGCGAATACCTTCCTGCTGCGCCAGTGCCAAGCCACTGGGTCCCATCAAGGCATCGTCAATGGCCGACAGGGTGGTCTGCCCCATCTTCTCATCGAAAGACTGCGGCGTGATGGCCACAATGCCGCGCGCGAGGGCGGGCAGGCCCCAGTTGTACAAGCCCACCATCAATACGAAGAATGCCAGAACAAATCCTGTCACCCAGCGCCAGCTTTGCTGGAACCGGACCACGGCCGACTCGTGCAAACCGTTGGCCCTGCACCAGTGATCCCAGGCCGCACCGTCGGCGCATTGCAGCGTGGCACCGGAGGGCAGCTCGGCGCAGCGCCTGCCATGCCGCGTACGCTCGGGCCAAATCACTTGCGCGACCGGGACATCGAATGCCAGTTCTGCGCTGCGGACATGCAAAAACTCCCCTTCCATGCGCAATTCCACAGGCTGCGCGCGGGTACTTTTTCCATCGAAGTAAATGACCGGCAGCGCCGCAACCGTGGTGTTCATTTGAGCCTACAAGCCGATGTCAAAACCAAAGAAATCGCCTGCGGCATCACCAATCGCCGCGCCTTCGGCGGCCTGGCGGTCGGCCAGCAACGCGTCCGGACTGATACTGGACTCCAGTTGCACCGCCACCAGGCGCATGCGCGTCATGGCGACCGCGGCAAAGGGCCAATACAAGCCCAGGGTCAGCAGCATGAACAGCCAATTCTTCAGCGTCAGGACGGTCATGTCGCGAATGCGAAGCGTGCTGTTGAACCTGATGTTCTCGCTTGCGGTTCCATTCCAAACCAGATTCTGAAACCGCACGACCGGGTAGAGCTTGATGGCGGGGAATGCGAGGGCTGCGAAAGCCAAGCCGGCCAGCCCGAAAATGACATAGCCAGCCGGCCCCTTGGGCATCCCGGCAGAGCCATTGGCAGCAGCAGCCGCACCGAAGATGGCAACGAAAGCGAGGATCAGTGCCACATAGATCAATAGCGTCACACCAACGGTCTTCAAAGACAGCAGGAAATAGCTGCGCGCCTTGACGGTGAACCGCGTGGCCTCGGTACTGAAACGGTAATGACTGTGTTGGTAACTTTTGAAGTTCCACAGAATCCAGGGAAACATGACGGCAGTACACAGCATGACCAAGCCATAGGCAATCGCCCCGCTGGCATCGGGTTGAGGGGTTTGACCGAGGGTATGCAATTCAGGGGCAATCAAAAACAGCGCCAGAATCAGCAACCCCGGCACAAACAAGGGCAGGCAGGCCCGGTAAGCGTCCTGGGTACTGCCGTCAAAGCCAAAGCGCAGACCACGCCAGCTGGTGTTCGCCAGGCGAAACTGCAAGGACGATTTCAGCAGCGCAGGCCACAAGCCCGCCATCACCAAGAATGCGGCAAACCCGGCCCATTGTGAGAACTTTCCGGCGACGCTGTACAAGATCAAGAAGGCCGCGACGATGGCAAAGCCCTTGAACATTTTGAAGGCGTTGCCGTGAAACCCCAGGGGTTCTCCGTCGACCAGGGTGTTCCCATAGAAGTAGCGCAGCCTGCGCACCTTCGCCCAGGGGAAGTAGAGGCCGAGCGTCACCACCGTGAGCAACAGGTTCACGATCCAGATGCGAAAGTATTCGCTGCCCGAACCGGTGAACGCCAGCGACAGCCTGTGGGCTCCCGGTTCTGGTGACGTGGGTGACGAGACTGGCATGGTTTGGCCGTCGTGGTTCATGGGGTCTCCTTGGAGGATCAGTTATGGCACGGATGCAGTGTGATTACTTGGCGTTGGCATTCTTCTTCGGGCTCTCAATCCGGGTAAATCTGGGCACACCGAGTGTGTCCTGCGGGTTCTTTATCTCCTTCCAGGCCGCATGGAATCGTCCTTCCTGCAGTTCCTCAAGATGCTTCAACAAACAGCTTTGCAGTGCGGCAACGCGTTTACCCATGTCGCCGTTGGGCTTGAAAGGCCGGGTCACCAGCACATTGGGCGAGCCCAGAAACGGCACGTTGAAGGCCGACAGGTTCTGGTAGTTGCGTTTGACGATGGAGAATGGCGCCTGCACGGGCTCGTCATATTCCACCAGCACCAGGCCACTGTCGGTCTTGTGCCTGGCGATCGACGGCAGCGGCCAGCCACCGTCGGTGAAGATCGCCTGGACCTTGTTGTCTTTCAGCATCTTGAGGGCATCGTCATCGGACTCCGCGACGCGCAGATCCATGCCGAGCTTCCACTGCGTGTTGAGTTTTTGCCCGAGCAGCATGGTCGATCCCACGACCGCCACCTTGGCGCCTTTGAGCTCGGAGAACTTCTTGATGACGCGCAGATCGCCGGAGAAAGGAACCTTGGTTTCGCCCACTCTGGCCTCGCCCACCTTGGAGCCATCCCTGAGTGCCAGTACGTGCAGCAGGTTGATGTGCAAGGGCATGACCGCCTGCAGCGTCTGGATGTTCTCGTCGCCGTCACGGCCCATTTCGCGCAGGGTGTCCAACTGCACGATGCCCAGGTCGGCCTGACTGGCCGACAGCATCATCAGGTTCGGAATGCCGCCGATGCTGGACACATTCACGATAGGCACCTCGGCGCCACAGACGGCCTGCATGTCCCTGACCAGCAGTTCATAGACCTTGCCCTGGGGTCCGCTGCCGATGCGCAGTGCGTTGCTGGTCGAGGCATCCTGGGCACCGGCACTGAGGCACAGACTGCCCATGCAGGCGAAGGCAGCCAATGCGTTGCTGAGTTTCGATTTTTTCATGATTGTTTCTCTTGGTTGAATGGTGGGTGATGACAGGGATTCAGAAAATCTTGGGAACGGGTGGCGGTTCAGCGGCGTCACTGCCGGCGGAACTGCCTGGGTCGCGCCCCAGCCAGGCAAGCAGCGCCATGCAGATGAACAAGGCCACACCGGTCCAGCGCAGGTATTTCCAGAACTTCATGCGTGGCTCCCGGTGGTCGCGTAACGGGGCAGGTGCAAGTCGTCCATGTGACCCAGATGGTTCTGGTCCAGCAGCTTGCGGGTGGGGCCTTCGACGCTGTTCATTTGAATATCGAGCTCAGCGAACACCCGGTTGAAGCGGTCCTGCACGGTGCGCAGCGCGGTGTCGGTCAGCAGGTTCTGCATGAAGTTTTCGGTCGCGTTGGGATCCAGCGCTGCGGTGGCGTCGTCGATCGCCAGGGCCATGCGCCATTCGCTGTCCTTGCGCTGTACCGTGAGCCCGAATTCGTCCAGTGCGGCCTGCGCCTGCACCAACCGATTCAAATTGACGCCATGGAACTGTCGCAGCCGCTGCAGGGCGCGCTCCTGCCGCTCCAGCACGTGGCCCGGATCCTGCTGATGGCGCTCAGCCATCATTTGCTCTATCGATTCAATCTGCCCGCCGACCGTGACCAGCGCCTGACGAAACGACTTGAGCCGCTGGGCGCGCCGCTGCATCTCGCCTTGCAGCTGTTCGATCGGGTTTTTCCGGGCCTCTGCCTTGCGCAGTTTGAGCAGGTGGTTTTCCAGCTTCTGCAGCGCCAGCGGCAACGCGTGGAAAGCCATCACGCCGGCCACCGCCATCACCGCCAGCGCGCTGAGCCCGGCGCCCGCGGAAACCGCCGCCCAAACCAGCGGCGCCGACACGGCCAGCAGCGCCAGTGTCGCCAGCACCGCAGCACCCCGCACGAGCCAGAGCCGCTGGGATTTGTTCGGTTCCTCGGATACCGCTGGCTTGTCCATGATCCTGCTCCTTCATTTGCATTTGCAATGAAGGAAGTTTCGACGGCAGCGATGCTCCGACGGCAGGGGCGTTTGCAGTCCCCGGCTATGTGTAATCCCATACGGGCAGCCGCGAACTACAGCCGACGGTCCCGCCAAATTTGGCCTTGGCCGCCTCGCCCGCGGCGGGCGATCAGCGAGGCAGGCTCAGATCGCAGCCCCGGCAATGTCTGCCGGCAGGGCCTCCAGGCGCGCCAGCGCTGCCAGACATTCGGCGTCGGTGCGGTACATCCGCAGCAGTGCACCGTGATTCAGTTCGCCGGCGCGGCGCAGCGTGGTTTCCACCGGCAGCTTCATGCCGCTGATGTGCAGCACGATGCCGTGCAGACGCAGCATTTCGCCGACCTTGCGAAACACCTCGACACCGGTGGCGTCGATGCGGTTGATGGCTTGCGCAAACAGGCAGACGTGACGCGTGTGCGGATGCGCTGCCAGGTGTTCCTGAATGGCGCGCTCGAAAGCGCTGGCGGCGGCGAAGTCCAGCGCCGCGTCCATGCGCAGCCCGTACAGGTGCGGCGCCAGCGGCGGCAGCTGCCACAGTTGGCGGTCGCGCAAGCTGTGGTCGGCGTGCACGCCGATTTCGATGATGCGCGGGTGCAACCGCTGGTACAGGAAGTGCGACAGCGACAGCAGCACGCCGGTGAGCACGCCCCAGTACAGCTGGGGTGCCGCCAGCAGCGTCACAGCAAAGGTCAGTCCCGCGATCACGGCCTCGACGCGCGAGATGCGCCACAGGTTCAGGAACTCACCAGGCCGCAGCAGCCCCAGCACGGCGGCCACCACGATCGCCGCCAGCGCGGCGCGGGGCACGTGGCGCAGCACCGGCGTGAAAAACAACAGCGCCAACAGCACCACCACCACGGCGGCCACGGTGGCCCAGCCGGTGCGCGCACCGGCGTAGAGGTTGAGCGCCGAGCGCGAGAACGACGAACTGGTGGGGAAGGCACCGCTCAGGCCGGCGGCAATCTTGCCAATGCCCTGACCGATCAGGTCCTGGTCCTGGTCCCAGCGCTGACCCTGGCGCTCGCTGTCGACCTTGGCGCTGGACGCCGTTTCCAGAAAGCTCACCAGGGTGATCACCAGCGTGGGCAGCAGCAACTGGCGCAGCGCTGACCAGCCGGGAAACGCCGGCAGATAGAGTGCTGGCAAACCCTCTGGCAAGCGACCGACGACGGCTCCGCCGTCAGCCTCGAAGCCGCTCCAGGCGCTGACGCCCGCGGTGGCCAGCACCAGCACCAGCACCACCGGAAAGCCGGGGCGCCAACGTCGCGCCAGCAGCAACAGCGACAGGCTCGCCAGTCCAAAGGCCGTTGCCGACCAGTGCATCGAAGGCTGCGCGAGGTGGCTGCTCCAGTCTTCTGGCAAGCCCAGCATGGGAGGCAGTTGCGAGGCGACGATCAGCACGGCGGCGGCCTGGGTGAAGGCCATGAGCACCGGTGCGCTGACCAGGTTGAGCAGCCAGCCAAAGCGCATGAAGCCCAGCAGCACCTGCAACACGCCGGTCAGCAAGGCCAGCCAGACCACCAGGTCGACCCACTGCGCGCTGCCGGGCGGGGCCAGCCCGCTGAGCGAGGCGCCCACCAGCAGGCAGGTCAGGGCCGTGGGGCCGACCGACAGGCGCGTTGAGGCGCTGAACAGCACCGCGATCAAGGCCGGGAACATGGAGGCGTAGATGCCCGTCACCAGCGGCATGCCGGCCAGCGCGGCATAGGCCACGCCTTGGGGAATCACCATGAGGCCGACGGTCAGGCCGGCCAGCAGTTCGCCGCGAAGCAGATCCAGGTCGGGACGCGGCCAACCCAGGAAGGGAAACAGGCGTTGCAGGTGTGACATCAATTTCTTTCTGGCCGAGGGGCCGACTCTGCCACAGCCGCTTGACGCGCTCCCGAACTGCGGCTGGCCACTTTGCGGCAAACGCCGTGCGTCGGCTCCACCATGATATTCGCACGGTCGTGACGGTCGAGGTTTGCCGCCAGTTAATGTTATTTTTATGAGAATACAATGCATCATCGGCCACGACCCGAACAAGCACCCCGCAGGATAGTTGATGGACAGCCCCGACGCACTGCAACGCCGACAAGCCAGGGGATGAGGTGCACCGACTGGACTCCACAAAGGACAAAAAAATGGTGAAAGTTGACCTGCGCTACGAGCTCAACCCCAAGTACGACATGGACGCTTTCGGCGCCTGGATCCGCAAGTCCAGCGATCTTTTGCAGCAGCAACCGGGCATGCTGGAATTCCGCGGCAACCGATGCGTTTTCGGCACCTCCAAAATTCGCAGCTGCGCGCTCTGGCGCTCCCGGCCAGAGTGGGTCAGCTTCGCCGACAGTCCCGCATGGCAAACGATGGAGAGCGAACTCAAGACCTTTGCCAGCCAGCTGAGCGTCGAGGTATCGCCCACGACAGCCCCACCAGGCTCAGGGCTTAATGCTGCGCACTGAATCGCTTGCGTGCACCCCCGGTTGCGATCGCCTCGGACGGTGGCGCCGGGAACGTGGCGAAAAACTGCTGTCCCCGTCACACTGACGCGACATAATGACGGCGCCCATGTTGCTCAAACTCGACCAGGAAAATACCCGTCTCAAGTCCCAGTTGGACAGCATGCTGCGTGAGGCGCGCCGCAATCAGGACCGGATGCAGCGCATGGACCGGATAGAGCGTCAGCTGATAGCCGCAGACTCGCTCAGCGCGCTCGTGGGACTGCTGCTGTCCGAATACAAGACGGCTTTTGGCGTCGAACAGGCGACCCTGACTTTGGTCGATCGCGAACATGTACTGGCCAAATTGCTGGTCGAGAACCTGGATCTGCCGACCAAATCCCGCCTGCACCCCACCCTGATCGCAGCGGCCGGCAGCCTGCACCTGCATTACGGCCACGGCCTGACGCCCTGGCTTGGGCGCTACCAGCATCAGCGGCACGCAGCGCTGTTTCACAACCCGGTCATCGGCATCGCGTCGGTGGCGCTGTTGCCGCTGGTGCGACACGGTGAACTCATCGGCAGCCTGCACTTTGGCAGCGCCAATCCCGAGCGCTACGGAGCGGCCAGTGGCACTGAGTTCCTCGAGCGCTTCTGCGGCATCGTCGCCGTCTGCATGGAAAGTGCGCTCAATTTGGACCGCCTGCGGCGCATCGGCCTGACGGACGGTTTGACCGGGGTGCAGAACCGGCGCTATTTCGAGCAGCGCTGCAAGTCCGAAGTCAGTCAGGCCAAGCGCCATCAGCAGGCATTGACCTGCATGTTCCTGGACGTGGATCGGTTCAAGCAGGTCAACGACAACTATGGTCACCCGACCGGTGACGATGTGCTGCGCATCGTCGCCACCGACATCCAGAGCCAACTGCGCGCGGGCGACACCGTGGCCCGTTATGGCGGAGAGGAATTCATCGTCGTGTTGCCGCGCACGGACCAGGCCGGCGCGGCCGAAATCGCTGAACGGATCCGCAAGCGCATGGAAGCCAGAACCTTTCCCACGCAATGCGGCAAGGCCATCCAGGTGACCATTTCCATTGGCCTGAGCGTGCTGCATCCCGAACTCATCCAAAGCGACCACCAGCTGACGGCAAACCTGCTGGTGGCGTGCGCCGACCGGGCGCTGTACCAGGCCAAGCAGCAGGGCCGAAATCGCGTGGAGTGGATGGCCTTCGCTTAGCGGGCAGAGGCCCCGGACGGCGCCTAGAGCCCGGACAGCGGTTTGAGCAACTCGGCCAGATCGCCCTCGGTGAACAGCGGCTGCTTGCGTGCCGCCGCGCCGCTGTACAGGCTGTCGGCCAGCGCGGCCTTGCGCTCCTGCAGCGCCAGGATGCGCTCTTCTATCGTTCCCTGCGCCACCAGCTTGATGACCCACAGGCTTTGTGTCTGACCGATGCGGTGTGCGCGGTCCGTCGCCTGATTCTCCACGGCCGGGTTCCACCAGGGGTCGTAGTGGATCACGGTGTCGGCCTGCGGCAAATTCAGGCCCACGCCGCCGGCCTTCAGGCTGATCAGGAACAGCGGCACCTGGCCGCTGGTGAACTGCTCGATCAGCGCATCGCGCTTCTGGCTCTGCCCCGTGAGCTTGACCCAGTTCAGCTGGCGTTGCTTGAGCTCGGCCTCGATCAGCGTGAGCATGCTGGTGAACTGCGAAAACAGCAGGATGCGCCGGCCCTCGGCCAGCATCTCGCCCAGCATCTCCATGAGCTGGTCCAGCTTGGCCGAGGTCTTGACCTTCTTCGCCACGTCCAGCGGCAGCAGCCGCGGGTCGCAACACACCTGGCGCAGCTTGAGCAGCGCATCCAGGATGGTGATCTGCGACTTGGCCAGGCCCTTGGCGGCCAGCGCCTCGCGCACGGTCTTTTCCGTTCCCAGCCGGATGGTTTCGTACAGGTCCGCCTGCTTGCCCGAGAGCTCTACGCGCAGCACCGTCTCCACCTTGGGCGGCAGCTCGGACGCCACCAGCGCCTTGGTCCGGCGCAGCATGAAGGGCGTGACGCGCGCGCGCAGTTGCGCCAGCCGATCGGCGTCGCCGTGCTTCTCCACGGGGTTGCGAAACAGCTCATTGAAGCGCGCCTGGCTGCCCAGAAAGCCCGGCATCAGAAAGTGAAACAGGCTCCAGAGTTCGCCCAGATGGTTTTCCATGGGCGTACCCGACAGGCACAGCCGATGCCGGGTCTGCAACTGGCCGGCCACCTGGGCCGCGTGCGTGCTGGCGTTCTTGATGTTCTGTGCCTCGTCCAGCACCACCAGGTGCCAGGGCTGCTGCAACCAGCGCTCGCTGTCGCGCTGCAGCAGCGAATAGGGCGCGAGCACGATGTCATGCTGGTCCATGGTGTCGGCCAGTTTGTGCCGCTCTTTGCCGTGCAGCACCAGGCAGCGCAGCCCCGGGCAGAAGCGCGCAGCCTCGCGCTGCCAGTTGCCCATCAGGCTCACCGGCGCAATGATGAGCGCAGGTTGCGTGAGGCGCCCTGCGTCCTTCTCCACCTGGATATGGGCCAGGGTCTGCAAGGTCTTGCCCAGGCCCATGTCGTCGGCCAGGATGCCGTTGAGGCCGTGCGTGCGCAGGAACTGCAGCCAGTTCAAACCCTGCTGCTGGTAGGGGCGCAGGCTGGCCTGCACGCCCGGCGGGACCGGCACTTCGGCCATGGCGGTGCCACCACCGAGTTGCTGCACCATGGCGCGCAAGGCCTGCGCGCCGGCCCAGACCGCGCCCTCGCCCAGCGAGGCTGCGGTGCGCAGCGCGTCCAGGCGCGAGAGCTGCAGGCTGTCACCCGAGAAGTCGTGCGCGCGGTCTCCCACCAGTTCGAGCAGCGCACCCATCCAGGGTTTGAGCGCGTCGGTGGGCAGGCGGATATAGCCCGCGCCAACACGGTCTTTCAAATAAACGAAGGGCGGAATCTGCGGCAATCCGCTCACCGGGTCGCGCGGGCTCGCGGCGGCGGCAGCGATCAGCTCGGGCAACCAGGGCAGGATGTTGTGGCGCTGCCCGCCCAGTTCCATGCCCAGCGACAGCTCGAACCAGGGCGAGGCGGCTTCGTCCGCGCCCTGCCCCTGCAACTGCACGTCCAGCGTGTCGGCGTGCGCAATCCAGCCCTGCAGCGCATCGGCCAGGGTGAGCGAGAAACCGGCGTCACGCAGCACCGAAAAATCGTTGTCGGCCCAGTGCAACCAGGTCTGCTGCGGCTCATCGCCGGGAATGCCGAACAGGCCCTTGTCGGCCGACATCAGGCCCAGATCCAGCAAGCGCGTGATGGCGTCCAGCTCGGCCTCCGGGTCGCGCTGCAGCAGGCATTTCCCCTGCGCGTTTTCGACCAGCACCGAGGTGCCCTGACCCGCCCACCAGCCGATGTGGCCGGCGTAGTCGAAGCGCAATCGCGCCTGCACCAGACCGCGATGCGGGACCTCGGCCGGTGTGCATGGCGTCAGGTGCAGGCGGGGGACCGGTGTGACGCCTTGCAGGGTTTGAAGCGATTGCAGTACCGGCGGCAGCGGCAAAGGGCCCAGGCGCTGCATCAGTTCAAGCTGGTGCTTCTTCAACGCCGAGGGCTTCAGGGGAACGGGCTTGAGCAGCACATTGAGCTGCGCCGGTGCAAGGCCTTCTGCCAGCACCGGACCGCACAGGCCGGCTGCGGCATCGAGGTACAGCGGCGGCTGGTTCAGGCACAGCTGGGCCGTGCCTGCGGCAAGCTGCGCGCGCAGCGTCCAGCCCGGCTCGGCGTTGGCCGCGCCAGGCAACTCCTGCCAGTGCCAGCCCAGCGTCAGCGGCGCACCCCAAAGCACGGGCGCACCCGGTGCGCCGCGGCCGTCGTCCAGAAACAGACGCCCCGTGCTGGCGGCCTGCTGCAGCACGATGGTTCCCACCTGGCCGTGCAGCACCACCTGGGCGGAAAACGGGTGGTTGTAGCGGTAGGGGTTGGCATCGGGCATGGCACGAATCAGCTGCAGCACTTCGTGGTCGACTTCGCTTGCGCTGTCGTACACCGCCTGGCCGGGATAGGGTTGGGTCTTGATGGCCTTGGGCTTGGCCCAGCCACCGGTGACTTTGGCGTAGGACACCACGGCCGTGATCTGCAACTGGGGGCGCGGGCTCTGGGATCCCGCCACGTTCAACAGGTAGAGGAATTGATCGGGACGCTCGCCCGCGGCCGGCCTGCCCGGCATGGGCAGCGCCGGCGGCGCGCCGCCAACGGCGCGGTCGAGCTCGCCCAGCCAGCGCAGCAATTGCGCCTCGGCGTCCTGACGGTCGCGTTCGATTTGGCGCTCCAGCGCCAGCATGCGTGCCGCCTCGAGTTGCTCGGGCGTGGGTTCGACACGGCGCACCCGGTCCTGGTTCGCGCTGTCGCCCAGCCGCTGCAAGCCTTGGTAGGCCGCCTTGAGCATCAGCGCCACGCCGTGCTTGCACTGGCCGCCCACCGGACAGCTGCACTCGCTGTCCCAGTAATCGACCCGGCCGTCGGGCAATAGCGCCATCTCGATGGACAGGCTGTAGGGATCGCGGTGCCCGCCCTGCACCTTGCCCGTGAGGCGCCAATGGCCGTCCTCGGGAACTATTTCCAGGTTCAGCGCCTTTTGCCCGAGGTACAGCGTCAGACCCCGGCCGTAGGTGGCGCTGTCGCTGATCTCCAGCAGGGAACGCGGGTCAAACCACAAGGCGCTGTTGAAACGGACCATGCTGTGAAGTGGATCTGTCCGCTGCGCCCGCCTGAGCTCAGCCGGCCGTCGTGCCCAGGGCGTGCCCGGCCTGCTGGTCGGCGTGGTAGCTGCTGCGCACCATGGCGCCCACGGCCGCGTGCTTGAAGCCCATGGCGTAGGCTTTTTCCTCGAACATCCTGAAGGTGTCCGGGTGCACGTAACGGCGCACCGGCAGGTGCGAAGTGGAAGGCGCCAGGTACTGGCCCAGGGTCAGCATGTCGATACCGTGGTCGCGCATGTCCTGCATCACCTGCAGGATCTCCTCGTCGGTCTCGCCCAGTCCCACCATCAGTCCGCTCTTGGTCGGAATGTCGGGAAACAGCGCCTTGAATTTTTTGAGCAGGTTCAGGCTGAACTGGTAGTCGGAACCGGGGCGCGCCTCCTTGTACAGGCGCGGCGCGGTCTCCAGGTTGTGGTTCATCACGTCCGGCGGCGCGGCCTTCAATATCTCCAAGGCGCGGTCGTCGCGTCCGCGGAAATCGGGCACCAGTATCTCGATCTGCGTGTGCGGCGACAGGGCGCGGATGCGCGTGATGCAGTCGACAAAATGCCGGGAGCCGCCATCGCGCAGGTCGTCGCGGTCCACGCTGGTGATGACCACATACTTGAGCTTGAGCGCGGCGATGGTCTTGGCCAGGTTTTCGGGTTCGTTCACGTCCAGCGGATCGGGCCGCCCATGGCCGACGTCGCAGAACGGGCAGCGCCGCGTGCACTTGTCGCCCATGATCATGAAGGTTGCCGTTCCCTTGCCGAAGCATTCGCCGATGTTTGGGCAGGAGGCCTCTTCGCACACCGTGACCAACTTGTTCTGCCGCAGCACGTCCTTGATTTCGTAGAAGCGCGTGCTGGGAGACCCCGCCTTGACGCGGATCCAGTCGGGCTTGCGCAGTACCTCGCCGGCCTGCACCTTGATCGGAATGCGCGACAGCTTGGCGGCGGCCTTTTGCTTGGCGGAAGGGTCGTAGTTTTCAACGCTTTGCGCTTCGCGCACGGTATGGGTTTCTGTGGGTTTCATGGCGCGAGGTAGGTCACAAGCTTTTGGCTCAACAGGTCAGCGGCTTCCTGCCAGCTGACCGAGACCCCGATTGTAGAAAGGTCAACGGTGCGCAAACCCGCATAGCCGCAGGGGTTGATGCGCTCGTAGGGTTCCAGGTCCATGGCCACGTTCAGCGCCAGGCCGTGGTAGGTGCAGTGCCGACTGACCTTGATGCCCAGAGCGGCCACCTTGCCCAGGCCGGTGAAGTCCGGAAATTTGGGGTCGGATCCCGCGGAATTGGGGTCGGATCCGGCCGCGTCGCGGAACGGCTCTGACCCCTTTTCCGCTGACCCCAATTCCGCTGACCCCGAATTCGCTTTCGTGGGTCGCTGCGGCAGCATGGCGTGCGAACCCGGATCGTCCAGGCGCACGTAGATGCCGGGCGCGCCCGCCACGCGGTGCCCCGTGACGTCGAAGTGCGCCAGGGTCCTGATGACGGCCTCCTCCAGGCGGTAGACGAATTCCTTCACGTAGTAGCCGGCGCGCTGCATGTCGATCAGCGGATAGGCCACGACCTGCCCGGGCCCGTGGTAAGTCACCTGGCCGCCGCGATTCGTCTGCACCACGGGGATGCTCCCTGGCAGCAGCAGGTGCGCGGCCTTGCCGGCCAGGCCCTGGGTGAAGACGGGAGGGTGCTCGCAGATCCACAATTCATCCGGAGTTTCGGGTGCGCGCGCTGCGGTGAAGTCCTGCATCGCCGTGGCGGTGGGCAGGTAGTCGACCCTCCCGAGCTGACGCAGGGCGATGTCCACGCTTACAGCACCACCTTGACCATGGGGTGCGTGGAGAGGGTCCGGTACAGCTCGTCGAGCTGCTCGCGGCTGGTCGCCGTGATGGTGATGGTGACGCCCAGGTACTTGCCGCCCTTGCTCTCGCGCAGCTCCACCGTCGCCGCGTCGAAGCCCGGGTCGAACTGTTGCGCGACGTGCGTGATCGCCGCCACCATGCCCTCGACCTTGAGCCCCATGACCTTGATGGGAAACTGCGACGGATAGACGATCAGCGATTCGGGTGCCGGGGTGGGCTCGGCGACACTCATGCCGCAGCCTTGGCCGCCTGATAGCCGGCATAGAGCTTGGCGTAGACCGGTCCGGGCGCACCCTGGCCCACGGCCTTGCCATCCAGGCTGGTCACGGGCAGGACCTCCTTGGTGGCCGAGGACAGCAGCAGTTCGTCGGCGCCCTGCACTTCTTCCTTGGTGACTCGGCGCAGTTCGAAGGCAATGCCGGCGTCGCGGCAGAGCTGCTCGATCAGGCCGTAGCGTACGCCTTCGAGCACCAGGTTGTCCTTGGGCGTGCCGAGCAACTTGCCGCCCTTGACGATCCAGACATTGCTGGCCGCGGCCTCGCTCAGCAAGCCGTGGCGGAACATCACGGTTTCCATGGCGCCGGCGTCAAAGCTGAGCTGGCGCGCAAACACCGAACCCAGCAGGCTGGTGCTCTTGATGTGCGCCTTTTCCCAGCGGAAGTCGTCGGCCGTGATGCAGGCCACGCCCTGCGCGCGCTGCGCGGGCGTGGGCAGCTTCATCGGGTTGCTCATGACGAAGACCGTGGGCGCAATGTCCTGCGGCATGACATGGTCACGCATCGCCACGCCGCGGCTGAGCTGGATGTAGATCAGCTGGTCGGCCTGATCGGCGGGCACGCCGGCAAAAGCGGCGTAGCGCTGCACCAGTTCGGCCACTATCTCGCCCCACTGCGCGTGCGTCAGCGGATTCTTCATGCGCAGCTCGCCCAGCGAGCGGTCCAGGCGCGCCATGTGCTGGGCAAAGCGAAACGGCCGCCCGGCGTAGACCGGCACGACTTCGTAGACCCCGTCGCCGAAGATGAAGCCGCGGTCCATGACGCTGATGCGCGCGTCGCGCAGCGCGCTGTATTCGCCGTTGAGGAAGCAGGGGCTGGCCGGGAGTTGGTCTGCCGTGGAATATCGAGGTGCGTTCATCAATTTTTTCCCCTAGGTTTCAGATAAATTTTCAGTGCAGTTGCAGTGCGTAGGATTTGAAGCCGCGCAGCAGCATCTCCACCGATACGGCCACCAGGATCAGGCCCATGAGGCGCTCGACGGCGACCACAAAGCGGTCCCCCAGCAGGCGCTGTATGCGCTCGGCCAGCACCAGCACGACGGCGCACACGACCATGGTGACGCTGAGTGCGCCGATCCATTCGAGTCGCCGCTGCGGCGCCTGCGACACCAGCAGCAGCACCGTGGCCAGCGCCGACGGGCCGGCCAGCGCGGGAATGGCCAGGGGCACGATCAGCGGCTCGCTCGCCTCCAATGGGACATCGACCGCCGGGGGCGGAAAGATCATGCGCAGGGCGATCAGAAACAGGATCACGCCACCGGCGAGCTGCAGCGCCAGCTCGCTCAGATTCATCACGCGCAAGAAGCCCTCGCCCATGAACATGAAGGCCAGCAGCAGCACGAAGGCGATCAGCACCTCGCGCAGGATCACTTTCGGGCGCCGCTGCAGCGGCACGTTGCGCAGCGCGTTGGCAAAGATCGGGATGTTGCCGAACGGATCCAGGATCAGCACCAGCAGGATCGTGGCCGAGACAAAGGTGTAGTTCATCATGGGCTGGCGCTCAACTGGCAAACACCGACTGCAGCGAAGCAAAGCCCTTGATTTCAATCGGGTTGCCAAAGGGGTCGAGAAAGAACATCGTCCACTGCTCGCCCGGTTCGCCGGCAAAGCGCAGTTGCGGCGCCAGCACGAATTCGGTTCCCGCATCCGTCAGTCGCTGCGCCGTGGCCTGCCAGTCGCGCAGCGCCAGGATCACGCCGAAGTGCGGCATGGGTACCAGATGGTCACCGACACGGCCCGTGGCTTCGGTCTGGAACGGCTTGCCCAGGTGCAGTGACAGCTGATGACCGAACCAGTCGAAATCCACCCAGGTGGGGCTGCTGCGCCCCTCCCTGCAGGCCAGCACGCCGCCGTAGAAGGCGCGCGCCTGGTCCAGGTCGGTGACGTTGAAGGCGAGGTGAAAAAGGCTTTGCATGGGCCACATTGTGGCAGCCAGCGACGCTATTTGAAGATCACGGTCTTGTGGCCGTTGATCAGCACCCGGTGCTCGCTGTGCCATTTCACGGCGCGCGCCAGCACCTGGCTCTCGGTGTCTCGCCCCAGGGCGGTGAGGTCTTCCACGGTCTTGCTGTGGTCCACGCGCGCCACGTCCTGCTCGATGATCGGGCCTTCGTCCAGATCAGCCGTCACATAGTGCGCGGTTGCGCCGATGAGCTTGACGCCGCGTTCGTGCGCCTGGTAGTAGGGCTTGGCGCCCTTGAAGCTGGGCAGAAAGGAGTGGTGGATGTTGATGGCGCGCCCGGCCAGCTTCTGGCACAGGTCGTTGCTCAGGATCTGCATGTAGCGCGCCAGCACCACCAGTTCGGCTTCCTCGTTCTGGATGATCTCGTACTGCCGCGCCTCGGCCTGCGCCTTGGTGGCGGCGGTCACGGGGATGTGGTGAAACGGCACGTTGTAGCTGGCCGCGAGCTGGTAGAACTCGCGGTGGTTGGAAATGATGGCACGGATGTCCAGCGGCAGCAGACCCGATTTCCAGCGAAACAGCAGGTCGTTCAGACAGTGGCCTTCCTTGCTCACCAGCAGCACGGTGCGCACCGGCGCCGAGGTCGCGTGCAGGCTGTAGCGCATCTGCAGCGCCAGCGCAAAAGGCTCGAGCTGCGCCAATAATTCGGGGTGGCTGAGCTGTGCGCAGGCAAAGCGCACGCGCATGAAGAACAGGCCGGTGCCGTGGTCGTTGTACTGGGCGGCTTCTTCGATGTTGCCGCCGCGCTCGGCCAGAAAGCCGGAAACGCTGTGCACCAGCCCTAAGCGGTCGGGGCAAGAGAGAGTCAGGATGTAGGCTGGATTCGTGGGCTGTGCATTCATGAGCCCGATTGTCGCAGGGCCGCAGCACAGACTGCCTGGACATGACCGAAAAGGCCGGTACCACGCCGCATTATGCCCCGGTCTGGGAGGCGAAAAATTGTTTGCTTTTCGTCTGCAACGGGGGCATAGTGAAACTGCCTTTCAACCCCTCAGCTACTGGAGACTATTTATGAATTTGACGATCAGCGGTCAACACCTGGAAGTCACTCCCGCCATGCGCAGTTATGTAACGACCAAGCTCGATCGCGTCATACGCCACTTCGACCAGGTGGTGGATGTAAAGGTAAGACTGACAGTGGACAATCAAAAGGAGAAAGAGCGCCGCCAGCGCGCAGAGTGCAATATTCACGTCAAGGGCAACGATCTGTTTGCCGAAAGCTCGCACGAAGACCTGTATGCCGCCGTGGATGAACTGGTTGACAAGCTCGATCGCCAGGTTCTCGCCCACAAGGAACGCCGCCAGGACCACCACCACGAGACGCCCAAGCGCCTGATTCAATAGGCCCACGCGCGCCAACCGCCGCCCCACTTCAGGGCGGCTTTTTTCTGCCCGCGAAGGCGCGACCCGCTCGACTTCGTCGAAATAATTCAAGCGCACCCCAGCCGGTGCATAATCTGCCCGACCATGAATCGACTCGCCGCCATTCTGCCTTCCAGCCAAGTGCTGGTGCACGTTGATGTGACCAGCAAAAAGAGGGCTTTCGAGGAAGTCGGCCTGCTCTTTGAGAACCTGCACGGCTTGAGCCGCACACTGATCACCGACTCCCTTTTTGCCCGTGAACGCCTGGGTTCCACCGGACTCGGCCATGGCGTGGCCATTCCCCATGGCCGCATCAAGGGATTGAAGTCGCCCATGGCGGCCGTATTCCAGCTGGCCCAGCCCATCGGTTTCGAGTCACCCGACGAACAGCCCGTGGCGGTGCTGATCTTTCTGCTGGTGCCCGAAGCCGCGACACAAAAGCATCTGGAAATCCTGTCGGAAATCGCCGAACTGCTGAGCGACGCCGCGCTGCGCGAGAAGATCAAGACCAGCGACGATGCGCAGGCCCTGCACCAGTTGATCGCCAACTGGAATGCCACGCAGACGGCATAAAACGGCAGACACACTGCAAGCCCTGCGTGAAACCCACCGTCGTCAGCGCCGATGCCCTGTTTGAAGAGTTTCGCGCGTCCCTGAAATGGGAGTGGGTGGCGGGGCTGGGCGCGTCCGAGCGACGCTTTGACGAAGTGGCGGTGCAGGCCGCGCGCTCCGGCGCCGACCTGGTGGGCTACCTGAACTACATCCACCCCTACCGCGTGCAACTGCTGGGCGAGCGTGAAATCGCCTACCTGGGCCACGGCTCGGCGGAGGATTGCGCCCGGCGCGTCGCGCGCATCATCACGCTGGAGCCGCCAGTGCTGATCATTGCCGACGGCCAGATCGCCCCACCAGGGCTGCTGTCGATGTGCGAGCGCGCCCAGATCCCGATGTTCGCCACCAAGGAGTCGCCTGCCTTTGTCATCGACGTGCTGCGCGCCTACCTGTCCAAGCACTTCGCCGACCGCCTCTCCATGCACGGCGTGTTCATGGACATTCTGGGCCTGGGTGTGATGATCACGGGGGAGTCCGGGCTGGGCAAGAGCGAGCTCGGGCTGGAACTGATTTCGCGCGGCAACGGGCTGGTGGCCGACGACTCGGTGGACCTGTTTCGCATCAACCAGACGACGATCGAGGGGCGCTGCCCGGACCTGCTGCAAAACCTGCTCGAGGTGCGCGGCATCGGACTGCTCGACATCCGCGCCATCTTTGGTGAGACCGCCGTGCGTCGGCGCATGCGTCTGAAGATGATCGTGCACCTGGTGCGCCGCGAAACCCTGGAACGCGAGTATGAACGCATCCCCTACGAGCCGCTGACCCAGGACGTGCTGGGCGTGCCGGTGCGCAAGGTGGTGATCCAGGTGGTGGCCGGACGCAATATCGCCGTGCTGGTGGAAGCCGCCGTGCGCAACACCATCCTGCAGCTGCGCGGCATCGACACCTACCAGGAATTTGTGGAACGCCATCGCGCGGCGATGAGCTCCGACAACTGAGGCTGTATCAGGCCGCCTCGACAGGCGCAATCCGGTGCGGACAGGGGCTCTTGCGACAATGGGCGTACAGGCTCATGGCATGATCCACGATTTCAAAGCCCTTGGTGTGCGCCACAGCGTGCTGGCGCTGCTCGATTTCCGTGTCAAGGAATTCCTCCACCCGGCCACAGTCCAGACACACCAGGTGGTCGTGGTGCTCACCCTCGTTGAGTTCGTACACCGCCTTGTCGCTCTCGAAGTGGCCGCGCTGCAGCAGACCTGCCTGCTCAAACTGCATCAGCACGCGATACACCGTGGCCAGACCGACGTCGCTGCGCTCCAGCATCAGCACCCGAAACACGTCTTCCGCGGTCATGTGCCGGTGCTCGCTCTTCTGGAAAATTTCCAGGATTTTCAGCCGCGGTCCGGTGGCCTTGAGGCCAGTGCTTTTGAGTTCGTCGTGTGTGTTCATCGGGATGATAGGCTGGGGGCCGCCGGTTCGCCAGCCGCCTGTGAAGCGCAGGTCGCAAGGCTACAATGCCGCATCATATAGCTACCGGTTCCATCATGCCCGCTCTTGTCTCTGGTCGCAGCCTGTCGGCTTTGCTCCTTGCTTTTTGTGCCGCGCTGTCCGGCTGCGGCAGTTTCGACGGTGCCAGCCTGCGCATGACCGAAGCCATCACACCGTACAAGGTGGAAGTGGTGCAGGGCAACTTCGTCGCCAGCGAGCAAGTCAAGCTGCTCGCGCCCGGACAGACACGCGCCCAGGTGCGCGATCTGCTGGGCACACCCATGATCACCAGCATCTTCCACGGCGAGCGCTGGGACTACACCTTCTCGCTGCGCCGCAAGGGCGTACAGAGCCAGGCAAGGCGCCTGACGGTCTTTTTCAAGGGCGACGCCGTGGACCACTTTGACAACGACCCCATGCCCACCGAGGCCGAGTTCGTGGCCAGTCTGGACACCGGCCGCAAGGTGGCACAGGAGCCCGTGCTCGAAGCCAACCCCGACAGCCTGAAGCCCTTTGCCGTGGCCGCGCCGGCACCGGTCGCAAAAGCTGAGCTGCCGCCCCTGCCTGCGAGCTATCCGCCGCTGGAAGAGCCCAAGCGCTGAGCCCATGAGCGAGTCCGTCCAAAGCGCCGTCACGCTGCCCGTCGCCGTCGCCGGCGCCAGCGGCCGCATGGGGCAGATGCTGATCGAAGCGATCCAGGCCAGCGGCGACTGCGTCCTGGCTGGCGCGCTCGACATGGCCGCCAGTCCCACCCTGGGCACCGATGCCGCCGCCTTCCTGGGGCGCAGCAGCGGCGTGTTGATCACAGCGGACCTGCCCACCGGCTTGGCGAATGCCGCCGTGTTGATCGACTTCACGCGACCCGAAGGCACGATGCTGCATCTGCGCGAGTGCTGCCGCTTGGGCGTGAATCTGGTGATCGGCACGACCGGTTTCAGCGACGCGCAAAAGGCTGAAATTGCCGAGGCTGCGCAGCACATCGCCATCGTCATGGCGCCCAATATGAGCGTTGGCGTGAACGTCACGCTGAAGCTGCTGGAACTGGCTGCCAAGGCCTTGTCCACCGGTTACGACATCGAGATCATCGAAGCGCACCACCGGCACAAGGTCGACGCGCCCTCGGGCACGGCGCTGAAGATGGGCGAGGTCATCGCACAGGCGCTAGGCCGCGACCTGAAGGACTGTGCGGTCTATGCGCGCGAAGGCGTGACGGGTGAGCGCGACCCCTCCAGCATCGGCTTCGCCACCATCCGCGGCGGTGACATCGTGGGCGACCACACCGTGCTCTTTGCCGGCACCGGCGAGCGCATCGAGATCACGCACAAGTCCAGCAGTCGCGCCACCTACGCCCAGGGCAGCCTGCGCGCCGTGCGCTTTCTGGCCGGCAAACACCAAGGCCTGTTCGACATGTTTGACGTACTGAAGCTGCGATGAACCTCTCCCAACTGTTCTCCCAGGGCGACGCCGTCACCCGAATCGTCGCCAGCTTGCTGCTGGTGATGTCGGTGGCGAGCTGGGTGGTGATCTTCTGGAAGGGCTGGCTGTTGCGCCGCGCCCTGGCCGATGTGGCGCGCAGCACGGCGGCGTTCTGGCAGGCGGCGTCCTTTGCCGACGGTCTGCCCCAAGTGGCGGCCTTTGACCGCGAAGCACTGGTCCTGCCGCTGCTCGAAGCCACGAGATTTGACGGCGGTGCCAGCCTTGCTGGCTCGGGCCGTAAACGCCAGCAGCTCACGCGCGTGCTGCGCGACGCCCTGCACGGCGTGCTGCACAAGCTGCAGTTCGGTCAGGTGCTGCTGGCCACGGTGGGGTCAACTGCGCCCTTTGTCGGTCTGTTGGGCACAGTCTGGGGCATCTACCACGCGCTGGTCAGCATTTCGGGATCGGGGCAGATCAGCATCGACAAAATTTCCGGCCCCGTAGGCGAATCGCTGCTGATGACCGCCGCCGGCCTGGCCGTGGCCATCCCCGCGGTACTGGCCTACAACGTGCTCGGGCGCAATATCAACCGCATAGAAGCCGAGCTCGAAGGCTTTGCGCAAGATGTGCTGGACCTGCTGGCCGACGAGTCCGGCCCCGGCCCTGCGGCCTGAACCACGCCGGGAAATCCAGATGTCCTTTGGCCGCTTCGAACGCCCCAAGAGCGCGCCGCCCTTCAGCGACATCAACGTCACGCCGCTGGTCGACGTGATGCTGGTGCTGGTGGTGATCTTCATCATCACCGCGCCGTTGATGGCCAGCTCCATCCGCCTGGACCTGCCCAAGACCGACGCCGCCAAACCCATGGACGAACCCAAGTTTGTCACGCTGGCGGTGGACAAATCGGGCCAGACCTTTCTGCAGGACCAGAGCGTCACGCTGGAACAGTTGGCGCAGCGCCTGGCGCAGACCGCGGCACTTAACCCCGACACCGAAGTGCAGTTGCGCGCTGACGAATCCGTTCCCTACGGCCGCGTGGTCGAAGTCATGGGCGTGGCGCAAAAGGCCGGGCTGAACCGCATTGGCTTTGTGGCCGAAGCGAAAGCGCCTGAAGTCAAGGCGAATTGAAGGCGCGACTGTTCCAAAACAGTTGAGGAAAGAGCGGTCTGTCCCGCAAGGTCTCACGAGGCAAACCCCAGCACCACGCGCCGCGTTGTGGCGCTCTTCTTCTCCAGCTTGGTGACCTCGACCTGGCCGATCTCCGAAGTGTTGGCCACATGCGTGCCGCCGCAGGGCTGGAAGTCGATGAGCTCATCCTGACCGATGCGGATCGTGCGGATGCTGCCGCTGCCGCGCGGCGGCTGCACCGACATGCTTTTCACCAGGGCAGGATTGGCGTCGAGCTCGGCGTCGCTGATGCTGCCCACGCTGATCGGGTAGGCCGCGGCCACCAGGCGCGCGATGCCGGCAGTCAGCACCTCCTTGTCCAGCGGATCCGTCATGTTGAAATCCAGGCGCGCGTAGTCGGGCGTGATGGAGCAGCCGTTCACCAGCTGCGGCACCAGGTTGCACAGCAGGTGGGTGGCGGTGTGAAAGCGCATCAGCCGATGGCGCCGCGCCCAATCGATGCGCGCCGTCACGGCATCGCCGACTTTCAACCCGCGCTGCGCGCACAAGTCCGCCACGCATAGGCCGTCCCCGGTCAAGACAGGGATGTGGAAGATGTCGGCGGTGAACTGGCCATCCTCGTTTTTTCCCTTGCGCGTGTCGGCAACGCCCAGTTCGCTGCCGTCCGCCAGCACCAGCACGCCGGCGTCACCGGCCTGGCCGCCACCCAGGGGATAGAACACCGTGCGGTCCAGGGCAATGCCCTGGACCGTGATGGACGTCACGGTGGCGTTGCATGCGGTGAGGTAGGCGTCGGCGCGGAACAGGTCTTGGGTCATGGATCGCATGATAGCGACGCCATTGGCAACCGCCCAGGCAAGGTCAGGGCGCAAACATCGCTTGCAGGGTCTTGCGGGTCAGCGCCAGCGTGGGCGGGCGCAGGGCCCCCAGACGTTTGACCAGGCGAACCCGGTCCAGCGTGCGGATCTGGTCCAGCAGAATCAGTCCCGTCGTTCCCTGAAAAGTCAGCGCAACGCGAAAACCCGCGGGTTTCGATCCGCTGCTCATGGGCGCGACGATGACGGTGCGCAGGTGCGCGTTCATTTCATCGGGCGACACCACCACACAGGGGCGCGTCTTCTGGATCTCGCTGCCCACCGTGGGGTCAAGTTGCGCCAGCCAGATATCGCCGACTTTCATCACCACACCAGCGTGCTGTCGTCGTCATTCGCGAATTCAGGCCAGGCCAGGGCGTCGTCGCCCTCAGCGGCCAAGCGCGCCGCGTCCGCCGCCCAATCCTGCCGGGGATTGCTGCGCACAGCGCGAATCTCCAGCACATTGTTGCGCACCTGCAGGTCTGCGGTGGCGCCCAGGCCAAGCTGGGCCAGGATCGGCTTGGGGATCAGCACCCCTTGCGAATTACCCATCTTGCGAATGGCGACCTCCATGTTGAACTCCTGTATTCATGTAAGCACAATGGTAGCACCGAACGGCCGTGAAGACAGCCCTTCGCAAGTCCCACCGCGCCACCGCCGGCCACCGCCTAAAATCAGCGCAAGCGACAAACCGCTCTCCCTTACTCCTATGCAAGAAAAATACAACCCCAATGAAGTGGAGCGCGCCGCGCACAGCCACTGGACCGCCACCGACGCCTACCGCGTCACGGAAAATGCGCGCGACGCGCAGGGCCAGCTGAAGAAGAAGTTCTATGCCTGCTCCATGCTGCCCTACCCCAGCGGCAAACTGCACATGGGCCATGTGCGCAACTACACCATCAACGACATGCTCACGCGCCAGTTGCGCATGCAGGGCTACAACGTGCTCATGCCCATGGGCTGGGACGCCTTCGGCCTGCCAGCGGAGAACGCCGCGCTGAAGAATGGCGTGCCGCCCGCCAAATGGACCTACGAGAACATCGCCTACATGAAGCAGCAGATGCTGGGCATGGGCCTGGCCATCGACTGGAGCCGCGAGGTCGCCACCTGCGACCCCAGCTACTACAAATGGAATCCGTGGCTGTTCCTGAAGATGCTGGAAAAAGGCATCGCCTACCGCAAGACCCAGGTGGTGAACTGGGACCCGGTGGACCAGACCGTGCTGGCCAACGAGCAGGTGATCGACGGCAAGGGCTGGCGCACCGGCGCCACGGTCGAGAAGCGTGAGATCCCGGGCTACTACCTGAAGATCACCGACTACGCGCCCGAGCTGCTGGAGCAGGTGCAAAACGGTCTGCCGGGCTGGCCGGAACGCGTCAAGCTGATGCAGGAAAACTGGATCGGCAAGAGCGAAGGCGTGCGCTTCGCCTTCCCGCACCAGATCCGCGACGGCGCGGGCAAGCTCATCAACGAGGGCCGCATGTACGTGTTCACCACGCGCGTCGACACCATCATGGGCGTGACGTTTTGCGCCGTGGCAGCGGAACATCCCCTGGCCCTGCACGCCGCAGCAAGCAACCCGGCGTTGCTGGCCTTCATCGAGGAATGCGGCAAGGGCGGCACCACCGAAGCCGAGCTGGCCACGCAGGAAAAGAAGGGCATGGCCACGGGCCTGTTCGTGACGCATCCGCTCACCGGCGAGCAGATTGCGGTCTGGGTCGGCAACTACGTGCTCATGAGCTACGGCGACGGCGCCGTCATGGGCGTGCCGGCGCACGACGAACGAGACTTTGCCTTCGCGCTGAAATATGCATTGCCGATCAAGCCGGTGGTCGCTCTCGGCGCGCAGACCTTTGACGCCGGCGCCTGGGCCGACTGGTATGGCGAGAAGGGTGCGGGCGTTGCCGTCAACTCGGGCAAGTACGACGGCCTGTTGTTCAAGGACTGCGTCGACGCCGTCGCTGCCGACCTGGTGAGCCAGGGCTTGGGCGAGAAGAAGACCACCTGGCGACTGCGCGACTGGGGTGTGAGCCGCCAGCGCTACTGGGGCACGCCGATTCCCATCATCCATTGCAGCGAGCACGGCGCGGTGCCGGTGCCGGAAAAAGACCTGCCGGTGGTGCTGCCGCAGGACTGCGTGCCCGACGGATCCGGCAACCCGCTGGTGAAGCACGAAGGCTTCCACGCGGGCGTGACCTGCCCGGTCTGCGGCAAGGCGGCGCGCCGCGAAACCGACACCATGGACACCTTTGTGGACAGTTCCTGGTACTTCATGCGCTACTGCGATCCCAAGAACGCCGAGCAGATGGTGGCCGGCGGCGCCGACTACTGGATGCCCATGGACCAGTACATCGGCGGCATCGAGCACGCCATCCTGCACCTGCTGTACGCGCGCTTCTGGACCAAGGTGATGCGCGATATCCGGGTGAAGGGCCCCGGAGATTCCGAGGCCGTGGGCTTGGTGAAAATCGACGAGCCCTTCACCAAGCTGCTCACCCAGGGCATGGTGCTGAACCACATCTACTCGCGCAAAAGTGACAAGGGCGGCGTCGAGTACTTCTGGCCGGCCGAGGTGCAGGACCAGTTCGACGCGGCCGGCAAGGTCACGCACGCCCTGCTCAAGGAGGCCAAGGGCGATCTGCCCGCCGGCACGCTCATCACCTACGAAGGTGTGGGCACCATGAGCAAGAGCAAGAACAACGGCGTGGATCCGCAGCAGCTGATCGAGAAGTACGGCGCCGATACCGCGCGCCTGTACACCATGTTCACCGCGCCGCCCGAGGCCACGCTCGAATGGAACGATGCGTCCGTCGAAGGCAGCTACCGCTTCCTGCGCCGCGTGTGGAACTTCGGCGTCAAGCTCGCCGCCATCGACCCGGTCGCGGCCGACGCCAGCGTGGCCGGCGTGACGCGCCTGAAGGACGTGGTCTTCGGCAAGGAGAGCAAGGCGCTGCGCCTGGAAGTCCACACCCTGCTGAAACAGGTCGACTACGACTACCAGCGCATGCAGTACAACACCGTGGTGTCCGGGGCCATGAAGCTGCTCAACGCGCTCGACGACTTCAAAGCCATGGACTCGGACGGTGCCGTGGTGGCGCTGTACGAGGGCTTCGGCATTCTGGTGCGCTGCCTGTACCCGGCCACGCCCCACATCACGCACGCGCTGTGGCAGGAGCTGGGCTATGCCGGCCACTTCGGCGAACTGCTCGACGCGCCCTGGCCGGCGGTCGACGCCAGCGCCCTGGTGCAGGACGAGATCGAACTCGTGCTGCAGGTCAACGGAAAACTGCGCGGCGCCGTGCGCGTGGCCGCGCAGGCGACGCGCGAGGTGATCGAACAGGCGGCGCTGGCGCATGAAGCCGTGGCCAAACTGGCGCAGACCTCGCCCGTGAAGAAGGTCGTGGTGGTGCCGGGTCGGCTCGTCAACGTCGTGCTATGAACACCATGGAACGCCGTTTCTTCCTCTCACTGGGCGCCGCCACGCTGCTTTCGGGCTGCGGCTTTGCCCTGCGCCAGGCGCCGAACTTTGCCTTCACCTCGCTGTATGTGGCCGTGGCCGAGAGCTCGCCGCTGGGCAATGCGATCAAACGCAGCATCGCGGCCAATGGCAATGTTCTAGTCATCAAGGACGCCAAACTGCTGGATCAGGCGCAAGCGGTGCTCGACATACTCGCCGACCAGCGGGAAAAAGTGGTGGTGGGCCTGAACACGGCCGGCCAGGTCACTGAATTCCAGCTGCGCGTGCGCATCAAATTTCGTCTGCGTACGCCGGCCGGCAAGGAGTTGATTCCCGAGACCGAAATCCTGCAACAGCGCGACATCAGTTTCAACGAATCGCTCGCGCTGGCCAAGGAGTCGGAAGAAGCGCTGCTGTACCGGGACATGCAGACCGACATCGTGCAGCAGCTGATGCGCCGCATCGCGGCGGTGAAGGCGCTCTAGCCGATGCAGCTCGCAGCGAACCAGCTCTCTGCCCACCTGCAAAAAGGCCTGCGCCCGCTGTACACCGTGTACGGCGACGAGATCCTGCTGGTGCAGGAGGCGGTGGACGCGATCCGCGCTGCGGCGCGCGAGCAGGGCTTCACCGAGCGCACCTCGCACACCGTGGCGGGCGCGCATTTCGACTGGAGCGAGGTGCTGGCTGCGGCGGGTTCCCTGAGCCTGTTTGCCGACAAACAGATCGTCGAGGTGCGCATCCCCTCCGGCAAGCCCGGCAAGGAGGGCAGTCCGGCGATCCAGCAGCTGGTGCAGGCGGCGCAGGGCAACGACAGCACGCTGACGATTTTTTTGCTGCCGCGGCTGGACAAGGCGACCAAGACCGGCGCCTGGTTTGCTGCGCTGGACAACGGCGGTGTGACCATTGCGGTGGAGCCGGTGGAACGCGCCGCCCTGCCGCAGTGGATTGCGCAGCGCCTGCAAGCCCTGGGGCTGCGTGTCGCGGCGGGCGTGGAAGGCCAGCGCAGCCTGCAGTTTTTTGCCGATCGGGTCGAGGGCAACCTGCTGGCGGCGTTCCAGGAAATCCAGAAGCTGGCCCTGCTCTATCCGGCCGGCGAACTCAGCTTCGAGCAACTGGAAAGCGCGGTACTCAATGTGGCGCGCTACGACGTGTTCAAACTCTCCGAAGCCGTGCTGGCCGGCCAAGTGAGCCGCGTGCAGCGCATGCTTGACGGCCTGCAGGCCGAAGGCGAGGCCGCCGTGCTGGTGCACTACGCCCTGTCGGAAGACATCCGCGCGCTCAAACGCGTGAAGGACGCGCTGGACGCGGGCCGCCCTTTGCCCATGGCGCTGCGCGAACAGCGCATCTGGGGCGCCAGGGAGCGCTTGTTCGAGCGCGTCCTGCCCCAGCTCAGCGGGCCCCGGCTGGCCGCGCTGCTGCAGGCAGCGCATCTGGTGGACGGCATCGTCAAGGGCCTGAAGCAGCCCGACTGGCCCGCCGACCCCTGGCAGGCGCTGCAACGTCTGGCCATGCGCCTGTGCCGCGAATGCGCGCAACAACCCAGCCCGACACGCTCGCGCTGAGGAGCTTACACACGCCCGGCTCAGACCCGCCGCAGCCGGGGCGCATGCGACAATGAATCCCATGAACGCACCGAACATCGCCGCCCTGATGCAAACCCTGGGCCAGCAGGCCAGAGCAGCGTCCACGCTGATGGCGCGCGCCGACACGGCGCGCAAGAACGTCGCCTTGCGCGCCCTGGCGGCGCTGTTGCGCGCCAACGTGGCCGCGCTGCAGACGGAAAACGCCAAGGATCTGGCACGCGCCGCGGCCGCCGGCCTGGCCGCCCCACTGGTGGACCGATTGAAACTCGACGCCAAGACCCTGGAAACCTGCGCCCTGGGCTGTGAGCAACTGGCCGCCATGCCCGACGTGATGGGCGAGATCATCGGCCTGAAGCAGCAACCCAGCGGCATCCGCGTGGGCCAGATGCGCGTACCCATCGGCGTGTTCGGCATGATCTTCGAGAGCCGGCCCAACGTCACCATTGAGGCCGCCAGCCTGTCGATCAAGAGCGGCAACGCCTGCATATTGCGCGGCGGCTCCGAGGCGATTGACTCCAACAAGGCGCTGGCCGCGCTGGTGCAACAGGCGCTGGCGGCCAGCGGCCTGCCCGAGAACGCGGTGCAACTCGTGCCCACGATCGACCGCGCGGCCGTGGGTGAACTCATCACCATGCCGCAGTTCGTCGACGTCATCATCCCGCGCGGTGGCAAGGGCCTGATCGAGCGCATCAGCCGTGACGCCAAGGTGCCGGTGATCAAGCACTTGGACGGCAACTGCCATACCTATGTGGATGCGCCCTGCGATCTGGAGATGGCGCTGCGCGTCACGGACAACGCCAAGACGCAGAAATACAGCCCCTGCAACGCCAGCGAAGGCCTGCTCGTGGCGCGCGGTGTGGCCGCAGATTTTTTGCCGCGCATCGGCGCCATCTTCGCCGCCAAGGGTGTGGAGATGCGCTGCGACGCCGGGTCCTTGGCGATCCTGGCCGGCGTGCCTGGCGCCAATCTGAAAGACGCCACCGAGCAGGACTGGTATGAGGAGTACCTGGCGCCCATCATCCACATCAAGGTGGTGGCCGGCGTGGATGAAGCCATCGCGCACATCAACCGCTATTCGTCACACCACACCGATGCCATCCTGACCACCGACCATGGGCACGCCCAGCAGTTCCTGCGCGAGGTGGATTCGGCCAGCGTGATGGTGAACACCAGCACGCGTTTTGCCGACGGCTTCGAGTTCGGCCTGGGCGCCGAGATCGGCATCAGCACCGACAAGTTTCACGCCCGCGGACCGGTCGGCATCGAGGGCCTGAGTTCGCTGAAATACGTGGTACTGGGCAACGGCGAAGTGCGCAGCTGATTCACTGGCTTGTCACCGGCGCAAAGTAAAGTCGGGCCCTGTGTTGCAAGGACGCAGATCGCCCCAATCTCATAGCACTCATCTACACCGACTTAACAAAGCACCGCATGGTTCCGCACCTCATCACAGCCCTGACCGGTCCCATCAATGAACTTGAGCAGCGCGTGCTGGACTCCATGCCGGCGATCGAGCGCTGGTTCCGCCTGGAGTGGATGGAGCACACGCCGCCGTTCTACAGTTCCGTTGACATCCGCAATGCGGGCTTCAAGCTCGCACCCGTCGACACCGACCTGTATCCGGGTGGCTGGCACAACCTCACGCCCGAAATGCTGCCACTGGCGGTGCAGGCGGCCATGGCTGCGATCGAGAAGATCTGCCCGGAGGCCAAGAATCTGCTGCTGATCCCGGAAAGCCGCGCCCTCAACAGCTTTTACCTGTCGAACCTGGCGCAATTGCGGCGCATCTTCCACATGGCCGGGCTGAACGTGCGCATCGGCTCCATCAGTCCGGAGATCAAGGAAAACACCACCATCGAGTTGCCCAACGGCGAGAGCGTGACGCTCGAGCCGGTGCTGCGCAGCAAGGGGCGCCTGGGCCTGAAGCACTTCGACCCCTGCACCATCCTGCTGAACAACGACTTGCGCGCCGGCGTGCCCGGCATCCTGGAAGACCTGAACGAGCAGTACCTGCTGCCGCCGCTGCACGCCAGCTGGTCGGTGCGGCGCAAGAGCCGGCATTTCCAGAGCTACGAAGAGGTCTCGAAGCGCTTTGGCAAGTTGCTGGGCGTTGACCCCTGGCTCATCAACCCCATGTTCAGCCCCTGCGGCGCGCTGGACCTGACGCAAGAGGCCGGCATGGAAGGCTTGCGCAGCGGCGTGGACGCGCTGCTCGGCAAGATCCGGCGCAAGTACAAGGAATACGGCATTCCGGAAAAACCTTTCGTCGTGGTCAAGGGCGACAACGGCTCCGGGAGCGCAGGCCTGATCACGGTGCGCGACGTGAAGTCCCTCGACGCCTTGCAGCGCAGCGACGGCAAAGTCCCGGGCAGCGGACTTATCCTGCAAGAAGGCGTGCTGACCTGCGAGCGCATGCACGACGCCGTGGCCGAGCCCGTGGTCTACATGATGGACCGCTACGTGGTGGGGGGCTTCTACCGCATCCATGCCGAGCGCGGCGAGGACGAAGACCTCAGCGCGCCCGGGTCGAGCTTCGTGCCGCTGGCTTTCGAGCACAGCACGCACCTGCCGCAGGCCGGCATCAAGCCCGGCGCCAGCGCGCCCAACCGGTTTTACATGTACGGCGTGATCGCGCGTCTGGCCATGCTGGCAGCCAGTTACGAGCTGGAAGCGACGGATCCACAGGCCGAGGTTTACGAATAGTCAAGTTGTTGCACTGCAACATGTTGACTATATTCGCAAAATAGCGCCGACCTGACAGGCGGGTTACGGGCGCCGGGCGCAAAATACCCCTCCCAATCGGAACGGAACCTCGCATGGGTCGGGGTCAGCTTGTGGCAAGTTCAAAATCGTCTCTCACGGTGCTCACCCTGGGCGCCATCGGCGTCGTCTATGGCGACATCGGCACCAGCGTTCTTTACGCCTTCAAGGAAGTTTTCGCCAGCGGTCACGTGCCGATCACGCACGAGAACGTATTGGGCGTGCTGTCGCTGTTTTTCTGGGCGCTGACGATCATCGTCACCATCAAATACATCGTGCTCATCATGCGCGCCGACAACCACGGCGAGGGTGGACTGATGGCGCTGTTGGCGCTGGCCTCCATCTCCGTCAAGGACAACCAGCGACTGCGCCGCGTGCTGCTGGTGGTGGGTGTATTTGGCGTGGCGCTGTTCTTTGGCGACGGCGTCATCACCCCGGCGATCTCCGTGCTGTCCGCCGTCGAAGGTCTGGAAATTGCCACGCCGGCCGCCAAGCCCTACGTCGTACCGCTGTCGCTGGCAGTGCTGTTTGTGCTGTTCATGATGCAGCGGCGCGGCACCAGCGACATCGGCAAGCTGTTCGGCCCGGTGATGGTGCTCTGGTTCCTGGTGATTGCCATCCTGGGCGTGGTGCAGATCGCATCGAACCCACACGTTCTCGTGGCCATCTCACCCCTGTACGCCTTCCACTTCGGCGCAACGCACTTTGGCGTGGCCTTCATCACCCTGGGCGCGGTGTTCCTGTGCCTGACCGGAGCCGAGGCGCTGTACGCCGACATGGGCCATTTCGGCAAGGAGCCGATCCGCATTGCCTGGTTCAGCCTGGTCATGCCCTCGCTGATGCTGAACTACTTCGGCCAGGGGGCGCTGGTGCTGGCGAATCCCAAGGCGGCGGAAAACCCCTTCTTTTTGATGTCGCCGGACTGGGCGCTGATTCCCCTGGTGGTGCTGGCCACGGCGGCCACCGTCATCGCCTCCCAGGCGCTGATCTCCGGCGCTTTTTCGGCCACCAAACAGACCATTCAGCTGGGATTTTTGCCGCGCCTGTCGATCCTGCATACCTCCATTCGCGACACCGGCCAGATCTACATCCCGGCCGTCAACTGGACCCTGCTGGCCGGCGTGGTCACCGCCGTCACGCTGTTCGGCTCGTCCTCAGCCCTGGCCGCCGCCTATGGCATTTCGGTCAGCCTGGTGATGATCATCACCACGGTCCTGACCTTCTTCGTGCTGCGCTACGGCTGGAACTACCCCCTGCCCCTGTGCCTGTTCTCCACCGCTTTTTTCTTCACCATCGATGCCGCGTTTTTTGCTTCCAACTCCTTGAAGATCCTGCAGGGTGGCTGGTTTCCACTGGTGATGGCGGTCGGCTTGTACACCATCATGTCGACCTGGAAGGACGGTCGACGCCTGCTCAACGCCAAGCTGCGCGCCGACGCCATCGACCTGACCAGTTTCCTGGAAGCGGTGTTCATCAGCCCGCCCACGCGCGTTGCCGGCACAGCGGTGTTCCTGACTGCCGATCAGGGCACCGTGCCCAATGCCATGCTGCACAACCTGAAACACAACAAGGTGCTGCACGCGATCAACCTGTTCGTCACCGTGCGCAACCACGAAGTGCCGTGGATCGGCCTGAGCAAACGCGTCGAAATCGAATCCCTGGGCCACGACTGCTGGCAGGTGCTGGTGAACTACGGCTTCAAGAACGACCCCAACATTCCCAAGGCGCTGCAACAACTGCGCGGGCGCGGTTGCGAACTCGACGCCATGACCACCAGCTACTTCCTGTCGCGCGACATCGTCATCCCGACGATTGGCGGCGGCATGGCGCAGTGGCGCGAGAAGCTGTTCGCGCAGATGCACCACAACGCCAGCGGCGCAGCGGAATTTCTGCAGTTGCCAAACAACGCGGTGGTGGAGCTGGGCTCGAAGATCGAGATCTGAGCGCTTGCCAGCGCCAGCCTGACAGGCCATGCAGCCCCTGCCCTGCATTACCACGCCGCGCTGCGTGCTCACGCTGCTGCACCCTGGCAATGCCGAGCTGCTGCTGGCCTACAGGCAACGCAATCAGACTCATCTAGCCCCCTGGGAGCCCGCCAGAGACCCGACGACCACCTCGCTGACCCAGGCCTGCGAGCAGGCCGCGCAGCGCGCCTGGCAGGGCTGGCTCGACGGCAGTTCGCTGCAGTTCATCGCGCTCGATGCGGACGCGCAAACCATGCTTGCCGCCTGCAACTTCACCAACATCGTGCGCGGCCCCTTGCAGGCCTGTCATCTGGGCTATTCGGTGGACCATGCCTGCCAGGGCCAGGGCCTGATGCGCGAGGTGGCGCAGGCCGGCATTGCGCACGTGTTTGACCAGGTCGGCCTGCACCGCATCATGGCGAACCACATGCCGGCCAATCAGCGCAGCGCGCAACTGCTGCGGGCCCTGGGCTTCGAGCGCGAGGGCGTCGCGCGCTCCTATCTGAAGATTGCCGGAAAGTGGGAAGACATGGTGCTCAACGCCCTGGTCAATCCCCGCGCATAAGCACTTTGCCAACCGCCCCGGGAAAGTGCCACAGGTTTGTGCGACAGTACCCAATACCCCGTTCACCCTGACCCCCCCAAAACATGAACATCCTCTTCGTCGCCGACCCCCTCGAATCCTTCAAGATCTACAAGGACACCACTTTTTCCATGATGCGCGAGGCGCAGCGCCGCGGGCATCGCGTGGCGGCCTGCGAGCAGCAAGATCTGCTGTGGCAGCGCGGGGCCCTGGTCACAGCCCATGTGCGCGACCTCACGCTGACCGGCGACAAGACGGCCTGGTTCAGCGTGGACGGCACGCGGGCCGTGGCCCTGAAGGACTTCGACGCCATCATCATGCGCAAGGATCCACCTTTTGACAGCGAGTACTTCTACGCCACGCACCTGCTGGAGCAGGCCGAGCGCGAAGGCGCGCGCGTCTTCAACAAGCCGGCTGCGCTGCGCAACCACCCGGAAAAGCTGGCCATCATGGAGTTCGCGCAGTTCATCGGCCCGACCCTGGTGACGCGCGACGAGGCCGACATCAAACGCTTCCATGCCGAGCATCAGGACATCATCCTCAAGCCCCTGGACGGCATGGGCGGCATGGGCATCTTTCGCGTCGGTCCGGACGGCATGAACCTGGGCTCCATCACCGAGACCTTGAACCGCCATGGCGCGCAGAGCCTGATGGTGCAGAAGTTCCTGCCCGAGATCGTGCACGGCGACAAGCGCGTGCTGGTGATCGGCGGCAAGCCCGTGCCCTTTTGCCTGGCGCGCATTCCGCAGGGCAGCGAAGTGCGTGGCAACCTCGCGGCGGGCGGCAAGGGCGTGGCCCAGGCCCTGAGCGCGCGCGACCTGGAGATCGGCAACGCCCTGGGCCCGGTATTGGCGGCGCGCGGACTGCTGCTGGTGGGGCTGGACGTGATCGGCGACTGCCTGACCGAAGTCAACGTCACCAGCCCGACCTGCTTTCAGGAGATCTTCGACCAGACCGGCTGCGACGTGGCCGCGCTGTTCATCGACGCGCTGGAGCAGGCGCTGAAGTAGCGTTCAGGGTTCACGCAACAGCCGATAGCCCACTGCGGTTTCGGTCAGCAAATGGCGCGGCTGCGCCGGATCCAATTCCAGCTTTTGCCGCAGATGGCCCATGTAGATGCGCAGGTAGTGGCTTTGCTCGGCATGCGTCGGGCCCCAGACCTCGCGCAGCAGTTGGCGGTGCGTCAGCACGCGTCCGGCGTTGGCGATCAATACGCAGAGCAGTCGGTACTCGATGGGCGTGAGGTGCACCTCGCTGCCAGCACGACGCACCACACGCGCCACCCGGTCGATTTCCACCTCGCCAAAGCGAAACAACGGGTCAACCGCTTCGCCACTGTCATCAGCGCCGGCGCGCGGTCGGCGCAGGTTGGCGCGCACGCGGGCCAGCAGTTCCCCGACGCCAAACGGTTTGGTGAGGTAGTCGTCGGCGCCGGCGTCGAGTGCGGCGATCTTGTCCGCTTCATCGACACGGGCCGACAGCACGATGATGGCCACCTTGGACCAGCCGCGCACATCGCGGATCACGTCCAGCCCATCGCGATCCGGCAGCCCCAGATCCAGCACCAGCAGGTCGGGTTTGCGCGTGCCGGCTTCGGTCAGGCCACGCTGCGCCGTATCGGCCTCATACACCTGCCAGCCCTCGGCTTCCAGGGCGCCGCGCACGAAGCGGCGGATCTGCGGTTCATCTTCAATGACGATGGCCACGGGCGCTGGCATGCTCACTCGATCGCCTCGGGTGCGGGCTTGCGCGGCAGCGTGACGCTGAATTCGGCGCCACCCTCGGCGCCGTTGCACGCACTCATTGTTCCGCCGTGCGCATCGACCACGGCTTTGCAGATCGCCAGACCCAGGCCGACGCCGGGGGTGACAGACTCGACTTCCCCGCGCGCAAATTTTTCGAACAGCTCATGCTCGCGGCCCCGGAGCGCCGCCGGCAGACCGGGGCCGTGGTCGCGCACCGTGAGCACCAAGGTGTCGGCTGTGGTTTTCGCGGCAATGACAATCGGTGGAGCGCCATACTTGGCAGCATTCTCCAGCAGATTCACCAATACCCGTTCGATCAGCGCAGCGTCAAACTCGACCAGCGGCAAATCGGCCGGCAGTTCGGTCAGCACCTCCTGTTGCCCCAAGGCCGGACGCGCTGCGCGGATGGCGCCTCCGACGGCCTCCTCCACGGACTGCCATTCCATGCGCAAGCGCACCGCGCCGCTTTGCAGTCGCGCCATCTCCAGCAGGTTGTTGACCAGCGCGTTGAGTTCCCGGGCCTGAGCGACCAGGGCTTGCGCTGTATCGGCTTGGTCTGCACCCAAGGGTGGCTGCGACTGCCGCAAGGACTCGGCCAAACCGATCAGCGCTGTCAGGGGCGTTCTCACATCGTGCGAGATCGCGGCCAGCAAGGCATTGCGCAGGCGCTCCGACTCCATCTCCACCACTGCCTGCTGCGCAATGTCCACATAGTGCACGCGCTCCAGTGCAATCGCGATCTGCCGGGCCAGCGTGTCAAGCTGTTTCACCTGCTCAGGGATCAGCAGCCAACGTGCCTGCGCGGGTTGCAGGGCAAGCACGCCGCGCACGCGCATCGCCGCCTTCAGCGGCACATAGTGCCAGGATTGCGATGCCAGCGTGGACGTGGCCAGACCGGCAGGCTGTTCATTGCGAAAGGCCCAGTCGGCGACGCTGGCGTCGAAGCCGTTGGGGGCAAGGCTGGGCAACAGCAACTGGTCATTCACGTCGGTCGCCAGCACCAGGGCGCTGCCACCGAAATTGCGCTGTACGGCAGCCACGCCGAGTTCAGCCACCTGGGTACTCATCAGGGCTGCCGAGAGGTCGCGCGTGAGTTCGAACAGCAGTTGCGCACGACGCTCGCGGCTGGCGGAAATTCGCGCCTGAAAGCGCAGTCCGGCGGTGAGTTGCCCGGTCAGCAAGCCCACCACCAGCATCACGGCAAAGGTCATCAGGTATTGCACGTCACTCACGGCAAACAACAGGCGTGGCGGGACGAAGAAGAAGTCGAACGCTGCCACGTTGCATACCGCCGCCAGCGCCGCCGGTCCGCGGCCATACTTCACCGCCACCAGCACCGTGCCCAGCAGGAACAGCATGACGATGTTGGCCAACTCGAAATGGTTGCGCAGCGGCGTCGCCAGCAGGGTGATGGCGACACAACTCCCGGCTGCTGCGGCGTAACGCGGCCAGGCACCCTTACCCGTGCTGGCGTCTTCCTCCTCCTGCACCCGATCCACCACGCGCGCCAAGCGCCTAGCGCTTTCTGCCTGACCCACTTCCACGATGTCCAGCGTGGGTGCCAGCAGGGCAAGGCGGCGCGTCATCGTGCGCCCCAGCACCATCCAGCCGGTGGAGCGGGGTCGCCCCACGACCAGCGTGGCGCAATTCAGGATTTGCGCCTGCGCCACCAATTCCACTGCGGCGTCGCTACCGGCCAGAACCGCGGTGGTGGCGCCCAAGTCCTCGGCCAGCTTGATCACGGCCAGCACGTGGTCTCGTTTTGCAGCGTCCAGCCTTTGCAGTTGGGGTGTCTCCACATAGGCAGCGTGCCAGCGCACGTTGAGCTGCCCCGCCAGGCGCGCGGCCGTGCGCACCGTTTGCTCCGCGCCCTCACGTGGTCCGATGCAGGCCAGGATTGCGCCCTCGGTGTTCCAGACCGGCGCGATGCTTTGCTCCACGCGGTAGCTGCGCACATCGTCTTCCACATGCTCGGCGGTGCGGCGCAAGGCGATCTCGCGCAGCGCGATCAGATTGCCTTTGCGGAAAAAGTTCTGCGCGGCGCGCTCAGCCTGCTGCGGCAGATAGACCTTGCCCGCCTTGAGCCGCGCCATCAGCTCATCGGGCGTCACGTCCACCAGGATGATCTCGTCGGCGTTTTCCAACACCGTGTCGGGAACAGTCTCGTACACGCGAATACCGGTGATCGTGCCGACTGTGTCGTTCAGACTTTCGAGGTGCTGGACATTGAGCGCGGACCACACGTCGATGCCCGCATCCAGCAGTTCCTGCACGTCTTGCCAACGCTTGGGGTGGCGCGAACCCTCGACGTTCGAATGCGCCAGTTCGTCCACCAGCAGCAGATCGGGCCTGCGCGCCAGCGCGGCGTCAAGATCGAACTCGCGCAAGTTCGTGCCGCGGTACAGCAGCTCGCGCTGCGGCAACTGCGGCAGCCCCGAGAGTAGTTCGGCGGTCTCGCCCCGGCCGTGGGTTTCCACCACCCCCGCCAGCACATCGCGCCCGGCCTTGAGCTCGCGCTGTGCGGCGCTGAGCATGGCGTAGGTCTTGCCGACGCCGGCGTTAGCGCCAAAATAGACGCGCAGCTTGCCGCGCCGCGCCCGCGCCTCCTCGCTGCGGATCTGCTCCAGCAGTTGATCGGGGTCCGGACGGGAATCGGGGTGGCTGGCCAAGGGAATGAGCGGTCCAGGCTATCGGGGTGGTTGAGAGCGCAAGCTTAGCGCAGTGCCTCCAGCGCGAGGTTCAGGCGCAGGACATTGATCTGAGATTCACCGAGAAAACCCCACAGCGGGCCCTCCACCTGCTGCTCGACCAGGCCCTGCACCTTCTCGATCGGCAGGCCGCGCGCCTTGGCCACACGCGCTACCTGGTAGCGCGCCGCAGCGGGGCTGATGTGCGGGTCCAGCCCGCTGGCCGAGGCCGTGACCAGATCCACCGGCACCGCTGCCGTGTTGCCCGGATCGACGGCACGCAGGGCCTCCACACGGCCCTTCACGGCATCCGTCAGCGCCGGGTTCAGCGGGCCCAGGTTGGAGCCGCTGGACGAGGTGGCGTTGTAGGCCATGGGGCTGGTGGCGGAAGGCCGGCCCCAGAAATTCTTGGGATTGCTGAAGTTCTGGCCAATCAGGCTCGATCCGATCGACTTGCCGTCGTGTAGCACCAGACTGCCTCCGGCCTGCGCGGGAAACAACGCCTGGGCCAGACCGGTCACCAGCAGCGGGTAGGCAACGCCGGTCAACAGCGTGAGCGCGCAGAAAAGCACCAGTGCGGGACGAAGAATGTTTTTCATGAGGATTCCTTAAGTCGTGTGGCGTGAGACTGCTTCACGTCAGATGCGCTGCGACCAGCAACAGGTCGATCGCCTTGATGCCGATGAAGGGCACGATCAAACCGCCCACGCCGTAGATCAGCAGATTGCGGCGCAGCAGCGTGGCAGCGCCCACGGCGCGGTATTTGACACCCTTGAGCGCCAGGGGGATCAGGAACATGATGATCAGCGCATTGAAGATCACCGCCGACAAAATCGCCGATGACGGGCTGCCCAGTTGCATCACATTGAGCGCGGCCAGCTGCGGATAGGTGGTCACGAAGATTGCCGGGATGATGGCAAAGTACTTGGCCACGTCATTGGCGATCGAGAAGGTGGTGAGCGAGCCACGCGTCATCAGCAGCGCCTTGCCGGTCTCCACGATCTCCAGCAGCTTGGTCGGATTCGAATCCAGATCAACCATGTTGCCGGCTTCCTTGGCCGCCTGGGT
>CAIKVZ010000263.1 GCA_903830985.1 uncultured beta proteobacterium | reverse complement strand
TCGATATCCAGCGCCCTGTCGGTTTCCAGAATGATGATGAAGCGCCCGCCGACCTTGGCCATGCCGCGGATGAATTCGCGCTTCAGACCGCCGCCGAATTGCGGCGGGGGCTCGATGGCACTGCCGGGAACGGCCACCACTTCACTCACGGCGTCCACCATCAGGCCGAGTTCCACGCGTTCGCCGTCACGCTCCACGTCAAAAATGACGATGCAGGTCTTGTTGCCAAACTCGGTGATCTGTCCGCCCAGACGCGCCTGCAGGTCGATCACCGGAACGACCTGGCCGCGCAGGTTGATGACGCCGCGCACGAAGTCGGGCATCAGCGGCACCGTGGTCATCTGGCTGTACTGGATGATCTCGCGCACGGCGCGGCTGTCCACCGCATAGGTTTCGCCACTGAGCGTGAAAGTGAGGTACTGCCCGGTGAGGTCGGTGTCTTCGCTCGTACGTGTCGCCTGATCTTGTTTCATGGGTCGCTCGTTCAATAGGGTTTGAAATTTCCGCTGCCACCGCGCATTGGCGCACTCCCCAGTGCCGGCTGTGCCCGGCTGGTGCTCTGGCGCCGATCATCGTGACCGATTTTCACGCTGGCGCGGCGCGTCTGCGGTGCCGCGTCGCCGGTGCTGAAAAAGGCGATCGACTCCTGCAATTGCTGCGCCTGCCCCGACAGTTCTTCGCTGGTCGCTGCGAGCTGTTCCGAGGCCGAGGCGTTCTGCTGCGTCGCCTTGGAGAGTTGCCCCATGGCGCCGCCGATCTGCGTCACCGATTCGCTTTGTTCGGCGCTGGCCGCGGCGATTTCCTGCACCAACTCCGAGGTCTTCTGGATGCTGGGCACGATTTCGTCGAGCAGCTTGCCGGCTCGCTCGGCTGTGGTCACCGAGTTGCCCGCCAGATCGCCGATCTCCTTGGCCGCTTCCTGGCTGCGCTCGGCCAGTTTGCGCACTTCGGCCGCCACCACGGCAAAGCCCTTGCCGTGCTCGCCCGCGCGCGCCGCCTCAATGGCGGCGTTGAGCGCCAGCAGATTGGTCTGGTAGGCGATGTCGTTCACGATGCCGATCTTGGAGGCGATCTGCTTCATGGCGCTCACGGTCTGGCCCACGGCCGAGCCACCGTCCACGGCCTCTTTCGAGGTCTTCGTGGCCATGCCGTCGGTGACACGCGCGTTGTCGCTGTTCTGGCTGATCGACGCCGACATCACTTCGATCGAGGCCGTGGTTTCCTCCACACTGGCGGCCTGTTCGCTGGCGGCTTGCGACAGGCTTTGCGCCGTGGCGCTGACCTGATTCGCGGCACCCGTGAGTGCGTCGGCGGCGGCGCGCACTTCGCCGATGACGCGCGTCAGGTTTTCGGCCGTGGAATTGGCGCTGCCCTTGACCTTGCCGAACAGTCCCGCATAGTCGCGTTCAATGCGCTGTGTCAGGTCGCCCTTGGCGAATGCTTCCAGTACCTGCGCCACGTCGCTCAGACCCTGCTCGCTGGTGCTCATGAGCTCGTTCATTCCGGTGCCCAGATTGGCGAAGAAGCCGACCTTGCCCTGGGTGGCCAGGCGGCCGCTGAAGTCGCCCTGCGCTGCGGCCTGCACCAGTTGCGCCACTTCCTTCTCGATGGCCACTTCTTGTGTGCGGTCCGCCCACTCCACCACGGTGCCCGTGCGCACGCCGGCGGCGTCCAGAATCGGGCTGGCGCTGAGCGTGAAGTGCAGGCTGCCCACAGGAATCTGCGTTCGGTAGGTGCTGCGCAGGCCTTCGAGCAGACCCCTCTGGTGCGCCGGGTTCTTGTGAAAAATATCGATGTTCTGACCCATCAGGCGGTGCGCGTCAAACTGCGGCAGCGCTTTGCGCAGTTCGCCCTCGTTGCCCTGCATCATCGCCGTGACGGTCTCGTTCATGTAGATGATGGTGTTGCTCGCGTCCGCGATCATCACATTGGTGCTGCACTTGTCCAGGGCGTTGCGGATGCGCAGATTGGTTTGTGCCGCCTGCGCTGCGTCCTGCAGGGCTTTTTGCACCTTGTCCATGGCATCGCTGATGCGCGCCTTCTGTCCGGGCAGGCGTTCCATGGCGACATCCAGCCGGCCTTCGGCGTAGCCCGTCACCACGTCCACGACCTTCATCTTGACGGCGATGTGGGACTGCACCAGGTCGTTGATCGACTGGGCCATGGATCGGTAGGCGCCTTGCAACTGCTCGACCGGCATCCCGTGGTCGAGCACACCGGCGTCGTGGCGTTGCGCCATTTCCTGTTGCGCCGCCTGGAACTGGACCAGCACCGAATGCATGGTGGACAGCGACGTCACGACCTGCGCCGTTTCGTCTGTGCCAAAGGGCTCGCCAGGAGGATGGCTCAAATCACCTTCGGCGATTTCCTGCAAATGCCGACTCACCAGGCGCTGGCCGCCGCGCGTCAGAAGGAAAAAGCTGTAGAACAGGTAGGCCGCCAAGGCCAGTGCGGCGGCGGCCACCACGGCGATCAGGTTCAGCCGCTGCTGCATTCCTTGCATGCGCTGCGCCAGCAGGCCATCCAGGGCCGGCAGGCCGGTATCGTAAAAAGACATCAGGCCGAGCACGGCGGCCTGGCCTTTGTCGTAGTACTGCGCCGGCGTCAGATTTTTTTGTTGCAACAGCAGTTCAGCATCTTTGGCCACGTCCCTGAAGGCGGCAACCTCGTCCAGCAGCGTGAGTTGAAGGCTGGATTTCAGCGCCGGGTTGGCCGCCAAGGCGCGCTCCAGAAAGGCCCTGGATTGCTTCGTTGCCGTCTCCACCCCGGCCGACCAGACGAGGTAGCGGTTGCTTTCTGCCTTGGACATGCCCGCGTGCGCCAGGGAGTAGGTTCCCCAGCCCCAGAGTTGTCCCAGGTCTTCGGCCAATTGCGGCATGGACAGCAGCATCGCGTCCATCAGGTAGAAGCTGTCGATGTCCGGGTCCAGCACCAGGTTCGAGTTGTCGCCAATCAGATTGAGCAGTTTGACGATGGAGCCGGTGACCGGGCCGAACACCGTGCGTCCTTCGCTGTCCGCACCGTTCTTCGACTGGGCGGTGGCGCTCCAGGCGCTCTTGAGCTTGTCGAATTCGGTTTGCACGGCCAGTGCGTCGCCCGACTCGGCCAGGTGTTTGCCAAAGGCGGCGAGGGCCAGATCGGTTTGCGCGCGAGCTTCCTGGTAGCGCTGGATGCCGTCGAAGCCACCCAGGGTGGCGCGCGTGGCGTTGCGCGTTTTCAATACGCCGACGTACACCGGCAGGAATTGCTTCAAGGCCACCACGCCGCTGCGTTCCTTGGCTGTGAAGTTGATCTGCTCGAATTGCGATTGGGAGAAGAAGTAACCCAACACGGCCAGCGGCAGCAGAAATATCACGCTGATGATGAGTGCCTTGTAGGCAAAGCTCAGTCGGCTCATCAGGCGCAGTCCCGGCGTCCAGATGCCTCCGCCGTAGAGGGTATTGACTTGATCTTGCTGAGTGACGCGTGAGTTCATGGTGCTTCCAGTGTGACGTTGCGGGTTCGGGGCAGCGTTGTATCCGGATTCAATAGGGTTTGAAGTTGCCGCCGCCGCCGCGCACCGGCGCGCGACCCAGTGCCGGCTGTGTCCGGCTGGTGCTCTGGCGCCGATCATCGTGAGCGATTTCCACCGCCGCGCGGCGCGTCTGGGGGGCCTCGTCGCCAGTGTTGAAAAAGGCGATCGACTCCTGCAATTGCTGCGCCTGCCCCGACAGCTCTTCGCTGGTGGCGGCGAGTTCTTCCGAAGCCGAGGCGTTCTGTTGCGTGGCCTTGGAGAGTTGCCCCATGGCGCCGCCGATCTGCGTCACCGATTCGCTTTGCTCCGCGCTGGCCGCGGCGATTTCCTGTACCAGCTCCGATGTCTTCTGGATCGATGGCACGATCTCGTCGAGCAGGCGGCCGGCGCGCTCGGCCGTGGTCACGGAGTTGCCTGCCAGGTCGCCGATCTCTTTGGCTGCCTGCTGGCTGCGCTCTGCCAGCTTGCGTACCTCGGCGGCCACCACGGCAAAACCTTTGCCATGCTCGCCCGCGCGCGCCGCTTCGATGGCGGCGTTGAGCGCCAGCAGATTGGTCTGGTAGGCGATGTCGTTCACGATGCCGATCTTGGAGGCGATCTGTTTCATCGCCGTGACCGTCAGGCCCACGGCCGAGCCGCCATCCACCGCCTCTTTCGAGGTCTTGGTCGCCATGCCATCGGTGACGCGGGCGTTGTCGCTGTTCTGGCTGATCGAGGCCGACATGACATCGATCGAGGCCGTGGTTTCCTCCACACTGGCGGCCTGTTCGCTGGCGGCTTGCGACAGCGACTGCGCCGTGGCGCTGACCTGATTCGCGGCTCCCGTGAGTGCGTCGGCGGCGGCGCGCACTTCGCCGATGACGCGCGTCAGGTTCTCGGCCGTGGAATTGGCGCTGTCCTTGACCTTGCCGAACAGTCCCGCGTAGTCGCGTTCGATGCGCTGCGTCAGGTCGCCCTTGGCAAAGGCCTCGAGCACCTGCGCCACATCGCCCAAGCCCTGCTCGCTGGTCTCGAGCAGGCCGTTCATGCCATTGGACAGATTGGCCAGAAACCCGCTCTTGCCCTGCGTAGACACGCGCCCGCTGAAATCGCCGCGGCCCGCGGCCTGCACGATGTCGGCCACTTCCTGCTCAGAGATGAGTTCTTCTGTGCGGTCGATCCAGTGCGTCACGCGCCCCAGGCGGGTGCCGCTGTTGTCGACGATGGGCCGTGCCAGCAGGCGTATTTGGCGGCCCTGCATTTCCATGTCGACGGTCTCACCGGACTGCACGGCCTGATCAAAGCGCGCCGCCACATCGCCCTGCGTGAACAGGCTGCTGAGCTTGCTGCCGTAAAAATTGTCGGTGTTGAAGCTGGGGCCGCACAGCAGTTGCAGCAGGGACTTGGCGGCAGGCGTGGCATGCACCAGCGCAGCATCGGCGTTGGAGATGGTGACGCTCACGGGCAGGCTGTCCAGGGCGTTGCGGATGCGCGTGTTGTCCGCCATCAGCTGCAACTCCAGCGCCCGGGCGGCAATTTCGGCGGTCTGGTCCACCCACTCGACGGCGGTACCGATGCGGTCGCCGCTGGCGCCAAAAATAGGCGTCGCAGTCAGGCTGAAGCTGCGCCCGCCGAGCTTGATGTGCGCGCGGTAGCTGTCGCGCAGCTTGGCCAGCATGCCGCGCTGGTGCGCCGGGTTCTTGTGGAAGATGTCGATGTTGCTGCCGATCACCTTGGCGGTCTGGAAATTCGGCAGGTCCTTGCGGATGTCGCTCTCGGCCGTGGTCAGCATGGCATGCACGGCGCGGTTCATGAAGATCACTTTCAGATCGACGTCGGCGATCATCACGTTGGCGGTGACGCCTTCGAGCGTGGTCTTCAGGCGCAGATTGATGTCGGCCTCGGCCGCGGCCTGCTTGAGCGCGACCTGCATCTGCCCCATCGCCTGCAGCAACTGGCCGGTTTCGTCGCTCGAGTCGCTGGCCGTGTCATCGTCGAAGCGTCCGGCGGCGACCGATTGCGCCACGGTGACCGCGCGCCCCAGGGGACGCGTGATGCCGCGCACCAGCAGCCAGCCAAACAGGCCGGCAAACACCAGGCCTGCCGCCATCACGGCGATCGACGCATCGCGTGCCGTCTGGTAGCGCTCCTGAGCGTGCTCGGTATCCGCCTTGCCGCCTTCCTGAAAGGCCTGGATGAGGGCCGTCAGGTGGGGGCGCGTGGCCTCGTACAGCGGGCTGAGATCCTCCATGATCAGTCGCGCCACTTCACCAAATTCATTCGTGCGCAAGGCCTTCACCGCCGGGCGCAGCCCCTTTTCGACGAAAAGCTTGCGTGTGTCGGCGTAGCCCTGGGCTTGCTTGGCAAGTTCGGGTGACAGCGGCGTGGTGAGGAAGGACTGCCAGAGCTTGCCGATGGTGGCGATGTTGGTTTCGACTTCGGCCGTGTACTTGGCAATGCGCTCCGGTGTGGCGCCAATGGCGGTATTGGCGATGACCAGGCGGTTGCGTACCATCAGGAAGTTGATCTCGTCAAGCTGGTGCGAGGGCAGCATCTTTTCCTGGTAAATGGCCTGCATTTCCAGGTTGGATTGCTTGAGGCCGAGCAGACCATTGATGCCTATGCCCAACATCAGCGCTGCGATGACGCCGATCAGCAGGGTCAAACGGCTGCCGATTTTCAAGTTTTTCATGTTCATGTCTCCCAAAACATCCTGCTGTCTTTCAACCTTGGCAAGGCACGTTGCGTCCTTACCCTGCCGCGCCGTTCGCTAGCTGCCTGCGTGTCCGCTGGCCAGCGGTGCTACTGCTGGTCGCGCACGGTGCGATCCGGTTTCGGCTGAAGCAAGGTCCCCCAGCGAATTCACATCCAGAATCAGCGCCACCTCGCCGCTGCCCAGGATGCTCGAGCCCGAGATGCCGCGCAGCGTCTTGAAGAGGCGGCCCAACGGTTTGATCACGGTCTGGTACTGGCCCAGCAGCACGTCGATTTCGATGCCATAGCGGCCATGCACCGACTGAATCACGACCACACTGGTGCGTTCCGGCGGCGGGGTGTCGGCGCCGTACAGCTTGCGCAGGTTCACCACCGGCAGCACCGAGCCGCGCAGTTCCATGACATGGCGCCCGGCCTGGTCGTGGCGCGGCGCGCCGCGCTCGGATTCGATCACTTCCACCACCGATTCCAGTGGCAGCACGAACTTGGACTTGCCCACTGCCACCATGAAACCGTCGATGATGGCCAGCGTCAACGGCAGGCGGATGTCCACCTGCAAGCCGATACCGGGGTGGCTGTTGAGCTTGATGCTGCCGCGCAGCGCTTCGATGTTGCGCCGCACCACGTCCATGCCGACGCCGCGCCCCGACAGGTTGGTGACCTGCTCGGCCGTGGAGAAGCCGGGCTCGAAGATCAGCATGTTGATGGTGTCCTCGCTGGGCACCACGCCCTGTTCCACCAGGCCGCGGTTCCAGGCGCGCTGCAGCACGCGCTCGCGGTTGATGCCGCGTCCGTCGTCCTCGATGCGGATCAGGATGCAGCCGGTTTCGTGCTGGGCGCTGAGCGTGAGCGTGCCGGCGCGCGACTTGCCGGCGGCGAGCCGCTCCTGCGGCGGCTCCAGCCCGTGGTCGAGCGAATTGCGCACCAGGTGCATGAGCGGGTCGGCGATCTTCTCCACCATGGACTTGTCGAGCTCGGCCTCGCCGCCGTGGATCTCGAAATTGACTTCCTTGCCCAGCGACGACGCGGTGTCGCGCACGACGCGGCGAAAGCGGCTGAAGGTCTCGCCCACCGGCACCATGCGCAGGCCCAGCGTGCCGTTGCGGATCTCCTCGATCAGGCTGTTCATCTGCAGGCTGGTTTCGGTCAGCGCGGACTGGCGGCTTTGCCGCGCCAGCAAGGTGGCGCCGGCGCCGGCGATGACCAGCTCGCCCAGCAGGTTGATGACGGCGTCGAGCCGGTCGGCCTGGACGCGGATGTAGCGCCCTTCCTCGGTGGGGGCGTTCTCGCGAATCTTTTGTTGCTTGCCCAGCGCCGCGGCGACGACTTCGTGCGCCACGCCGGCCTGGGTCTCCAACAGGTCACCCACTCTGGATTGCGCCGCCGGTGCCAGGGCCTTGGATTTTTCCTGCGTGCTGAGCACCTGGCTCAACTGGTCCTGCGTGACAGCACCCACCGATACCAGCATGTCACCCAGGCGCGGCGTTTCCGGCAGCTCATCGATCTCGCGGGTGAGTTTTTGCTGCGGCGTTTCGGGCGCCACGATTTCGATCTCGCAATCCTCGCGCACAAAGCTGAATGCGCCTTCGATGTCGTCGCGCGAGGCGGCCGATTCCAGCACCATGACAAAGCTCAGGTAGCAGGTCTCGGGGTTCAGGTTGACCAGCGGCGGCACGGCGTCGGTGCTGCACTGCATGCTCAGCACCCGGCCCAGCCCCCCCAGATAGCGGGCGATGGACAGCGGATCCATGCCGTTGCGAAACACTTCTGCGCCAAAGCGTGCAGTGATGGTCCACCTGATGGGGGCGTCGCTGCCAGCGGCCTCGGGTGTGCTTGCGGCGGCTGCGGCCTCGACCGGTGGCCCGGCCTCGTTGATGGCGCGCAGTTGGATCACCAGATCGGCGCGCACGTCTTTTTGCTCGTCCGAATCCGCATCCTCGTCGTTGCCGGCGCCGACCAGGAACTTGATCTGGTCGTTGCATTCCAGCAGCAACGTGCTCAGTGGCGCGCTCAGTGCGATCTTGCCTTCGCGCATCAGGTCCAGCAGGGTCTCCACATGGTGTGTGAACTCCACCACCTTGTTCAGCCCGAAGATGCCGGCCGAACCCTTGACCGTGTGGGCGCAGCGAAACAGCGAATCCAGCAATTCGCGGTCTTCCGGCGTATCTTCGAGCTCCAGCAGCAGCTGTTCGATGGCTTCGGTCTGCTCGTAGGCTTCGCTGATGAAGGCCGGCATGGCCTGGGCAATGAAATCGGCGTCCGAGTCGGCGCTGTTCTTGCTCATGCTGCGGTCTCCTTGTTGGCGGCGATGTAGGGGTTGTCCAGCCATTGGCTCAGGCCCAGGGTGTGACAGGCTTCGGTGAAGACCGAACTGGTTTGCACCAGCCACCAGGTCACCTCCATGCTGCCCAGGGCGGCGAGCAACTGCAGGCCTGAGCCGTCGACGGCCTCCACATCACGCGCCGAAATTTCCAACGGTGCATTGGTTTGCGCCTGTGCTTTTTCCACCCAGGCGAGCAGGCTGTCGCGGGTTTCCATGACGCTGTAGATCGTCAATTCAGCGGGCAACTCGAAGCGATGGCTCATGGTGTATTCCTCGTCAGTGAATTTGGCGCGGTTGTGCACCGGGCCGCTGTGGTTCCCGCAAGGCTGAGCGCGGACGCGTCAAGGCAGGCAGAGCTTGGAGACGGCGTTGAGCAGCGAGGCCGGCGAGAAGGGCTTGAGCATCCAGGCCTTGGCACCGGCTGCACGGCCTTCGTCCTTCTTGGATTCCTGGCTCTCGGTGGTGAGCATCAGGATCGGCAGGAAGCGGTAGGCCGGCAGGGCCTTGGCGGCCTTGACGAACTCGATGCCATTCATGCGCGGCATGTTCACGTCGCACACCGCCATGCCAATCTTGCGCCCGTCCAACAGGGCCAGTGCAGCCTGTCCGTCGCCGGCCTGCAGCACTTCATAGCCCGCGCCTTGCAGCGCCATGGCCACGACCTGGCGCAAGCTGGCGGAATCGTCAATTACCAAAATGGTCTGTGCCATGCGGAGTCCTCGTCAGAAAAAAATTGAATCGTCGTCGGCACCCGCCTGCGGGCTGGCGTCGGTGGCGGTTTGGGAATTGTGATTCTGGCGCTGCTCGGCCATCGCGTACTGCGACTCGAGGCGCGCCAGCCAGTCCTGGGGCGACAGGGCCGCCACATCGGTGCCAGGCTGCGCCAGTGTGGCATGCAGGCGCTCGATGTCGTCGTGCAGCAAGCTCATCATCTGGCTGATGCGGTCCTGGTACTGAAAGCCGATGTACATGCGATCCACCTGCAGGCTCACCATCTGTGTTTCATGGGCAAAGGGTTTGGCGATCTTGTCCAGCGCGTCCACTGACTGCTGGATCATGGCCATGACGCGCTGCACGGCTTGCGCGGCTTGCGGGCTCAGGCTCTCCAGCACGGGCGCGAGTTCGTTTTGGCAGGCCTGGGCCAGCTGCGTGATGCCGCCGTCGCCGTGCGCCAATGCGGCCGTGATCTCACCCGACTGCCGGGCCGCGCGCGTCAGGTGCGGGCCGATTTCGGCGAAGGCCGACAGCATTTCCGCGACGGCAGCTTCCGACTGCGAGCGCGAGGTCACGAGCTGGCGATCCCAGATCGGCAATACGGCCACGCTCAAATTCACCAGCGCCTGGTTGATCTCGGGTGCATAGGATTTGTTCATGCTTAGAGGTTCACCCATTCCGAGTTGAGATAGCAGCCGCAGCCGAGCAGGCGCTCGTCGTCCAGCGGCATGACGTAGGAAGATTTTCCCTGGATGTCGCCGCTCAGGGGGTTCGTGATGCAATAGGTGATCCAGCCACCGCGGTTTTCGTCGCACGCCGCCCAGGCGTCAGCCACCAGCTTGTCGGCGTCAAGACCGTCGATTTCCGACAGGTTGCTACCGTCCTTTTGTGGCATGGCGCCGTGCACGACGTAATAGCCCTCGCGGTCCAGGACGAAGACATAGAGGTCCTTGTCGATGAACGGCCCCGCGGGATTCTGGAAGTCGGTCGCAGCGCGCTCCAGGCCCACGTTTTGTACATGGACCATGGCGTCGAACACCAGTTGGCGCGCCTGGTCGGCCGTGCCCTGGCGCAACTTGATGTCACCCACGGAAATCTCCAGTGCCGAAGCCTGGGCGATCATGCGGTCTGAATTCTCTGCCGAGCGCGCCACCAGGCCGGTGTTTTCCTGGGTCAGCACATCGAGGTCGCCCACGGCGTTCACGACTTCTTCCAGTGCCGCGCTTTGTGCCGCACTGCCTTCGGCCATGACGTTGACGTTCATGGAAATCTCGCCAATGCCCGAGATCAGGCTTTCCATGATGACGTTGACTTCCCTGATGCCCGATACCGTGGTGGTGACGCGAGAGGACGATTCGGCGATCAGCGTGCGGATCTCGGCGGCAGCGGTCTGGCTGCGCTTGGCCAGATTGCGAACCTCGGACGCGACCACGGCAAAACCCCGCCCCTGTTCGCCGGCACGCGCCGCTTCCACCGCCGCATTCAGCGCCAGCAGGTTGGTCTGAAAGGCGATGCCGTCGATCACGCCGATGATGTCGCTCATGCGTCCGGACACGGCCTGCAGTGGTCCCATGCTTTGCACCGCCTGCTGCATCAGGGTGCCGGCAGCACCCGCTTCCTTGTGCAGGCTGTCTGTCATCATGCTGATTTCCTGCGAGGCCGAAGCGTTGCGCGCCACGGTTTCGCTGACCCGCTTCACATGCGACGAGGTCTGGCGCAGATGCTCGCCCTGCGCCTGGGCACGTTCCGACAGTGAGCGTGTGTCTTCCACCAGCTTCTTGCCGGTGTCGCCGAGCAACACGGCGGCCGTGCGGATATTCGCCACGATGGACGACATCTTGGTCATCATGCGGTCCAGATGGCGGCCAAAGTTGCCCAGTGTGCCAATGCCCGATTCGGCGCTGCCGGTCAGATCGCCCTCGGCGGCAAGTTCGATGGCCGCGTCGGTATGGGCCCGGTCGATCTGGCTGCTGCGGAAAAAGCTCAACAGGAAATACCACCACAGCAGCAGGCCCAGCACCGCCACCACCAGGGTGACGATGATCTGCATGCGCAGGTGATCGCGCCGATTCAGCAGCAACTGCTCCAACTGGAGCCCGGATTCGTGCCGGGCCAGGTTGACCCCTTCGACGGCTTTGGAGCCGGCGGCAAAAAAGTCGGCAGGGGAAGGCTGCGCCATGATCTTTCGGGCGCTGGCCTCGAAGGCTTTGACCTGGACAAGCGCCGTGTCCCAGGCCGGGGAGGCCGCTGCGCCCGCGCTGTTGAGGAATTCCCGCGTGCGCTGCACCTGCAAGACTTGCTCGGCCAGTTCGTCGGCCATGCGGCTGATGGCACTCAAATCGGCCGGGTTGCCGTCCTTGCGTACCAGCATGTCGGCGCCCTGGGCGCGCAACATACCGATGGCCTCGATCAATGGAATGAAACGGTCGATCAGCAGGTCGGTGTTGTAGTGGATCGCACGTTCGGGCGAGTACAGCAGGCCCGAACTGTCGCCCAGTGCCTGCATCAGTTCATACAGACCGAATATCTGCTCGCGATGCTGGCCGTACAGGGCCGCGTGATCCGCTGGGGCCAGCGCCGACCCCTTGGCAAGGTCCAGAATGGCTGGGCGCAGCACGCTCCAGCGGCGTTGCACTTCCGGCTCGGACGCTGCCTGAATCTGCCCGTTCAGCTGCTCCACCGCGGTGTTCAAGGCCTGCCTGGTGGCTTCGCGCGCCACAGCGGAATTCGCATCGCCCGACTGGGCGAGCAATGACTGGCCCCGATGCGTTTGCAGCGGGATCACCACGTCGGCGATCTGCGCCAGCAGCGCCGTGGCCGTACCGCGGTGCGAGGCTTCGTGGTACTCACCTGCGAGGTCCGACACGAACAACGTGGCCACGATGCACAGGGCGGCCAGCAGTGGCGCTGGCAGACCCCAGAATTTGACCGGACCGCTGAGACGCGACATCAGCGCCACACCCGGGCGCAGCCCGCGGCGCAAGAACTTTTTCTTCGACTGCGGATTCAAGGCAGGGTTGGTCATGGGCACCTAGTTCTTCAGGGCCAGTTCGAGCTTGGCGCGCAGGGTTTCCGGGCGCGGCGGCTTGACGATATAGCCATGGGTGCCCAGTGGCATGGCCTCTTCCAGCGTGCTGGTGCTGGAGTCTGCGCTCATGAAGATGACGCGCACCTTGCGGAACTCCACGGCCGGATGGTCGCGCAACTGACGCACAAATTCCAGCCCGCCGACCGGGTCCATGTGGATGTCGGTCAGCACCAGGTCGGGCCAGAAACTGCCCACCAACTTCATGGCGGCGGCGCCGTCGGCGCATTCCTCCACATTGTGTATGCCGAGCTTGCCCAGGGCCGAGGTTACATATTTGCGCATGACGGGGTCATCGTCTACCACCAGGATTCGCGCTTCTGTTAGGTTCATTTTTTCATGGCCAGGGGGCCTTTGAGGATGGCGACAGAATTGTCGTCATTGTTGTCAATGTTAACTGCTATCCGCGCGCTTTCAGGGCGGTGCATGGTTGTTCCCCAGGGAGGCCGCCTTATTCAAATGCTGGCGCAATTCCCCGCACAGTTGCAGCAAGGCGGGCTCCAGTGCGGCGTAGACGGGTTGAAGTTCGGCTGCGCTGGCGGTTTTGCTAACGAGTTCAACCCGGCACACTTGTTGCACCAGGGCCTCGACGCAGAAGATCGGCATGAAGCCCTTGAAGGCATGCAGCAGACGGCTGACGGCACCTGCGTCGCCTTGCGTCAAAAGTTGGACGATGGCGGGAAGGTCGCGCGTGAGGCTCTGCTCGGCCAGCGCCAGCACTTCATCCAGCCCTTGTGCATCGCCGACCATGTCCAGCCCCAAGCCGAGGTCCAGGCAATGTGCCAAAGCCTGGTCAGGGGGCAAGACGGTGGTGGAAGATTTCTGGGTCTGGGAAATCATGGCAACTGCTGTAAAGCCGTCATTGTGACTCAGTATGGACCGTGTTCTTCCTCCCGGGCGGGAATTTCCCTGATCTTTGCTTTGCGCCAGGCTCGTCCTTACCGTTCCGGTCAGCCCGGCTCAGGAGGTGGTAGCCGACGGCCAATGCACGCTCACGTCCAGACCGCCGAGCAGCGACGAACGCCTGAGCTCAACGCTGGCGCCATGGACCGAGGCGACGCGACGCACGATGGACCAGCCCAGACCGCTGCCGGGCTGGTCGCTGCCCAGGACGCGGTAAAAGCGCTCACCCAGGTGCGCCATCTGCTCCTCGCTCATACCCGGGCCGCTGTCCTGCACGCGCAGCAGCACGCCGGTCGACGAGGCGTGCACGCTGAGCTCAATCGTTGCCCCCGGCGGGCTGTAGCGCAGGGCGTTGTCCAGCAGATTGCGCACCAGCACGCCCAGCAGGATTTCATTGCCCATCAGCAGCGCCGGCGCGGGTGCATCCAGTTCCAGCGTTTGCTGGCGTGCCAGGGCCGCCGGCGCGATCTGGGTCGCCACCTGGCGCGTCAGACCCGCCAGGTCCACCCTGCAGCCCTGGGACGCCGGTGCGGCTTCGAGCCGCGCCAGCGTGAGCAACTGCTCCACCAGATGGGCCGCGCGGTCGCAGCCTGCCAAGGCAAACTGGAGTGCGTGGGCGCGCCCCGGCGCATCGGCGCCCATGGCCACCTGCACCTGGCTGCGTATCGCGGCGATGGGGGTGCGCAGTTCATGCGCGGCGTCGGCGGTGAAACGGCGCTCCGACTCCATCATTTGCGTGATGCGCTCGAACAGTTCGTTCAGTGCCTTGACCAGCGACTGGACCTCCAGCGGTGTGTCGTCCAGGGCGATGGGTTCGGTGGCGCGGGCCCGGCGCTGGCTCACGGCCAGGCCCAGCAGGCGCAGCGGCATCAGGCCGCGGCGCACCGCCCACCAGATAGCCAGCACCAGCAGCGGCAGGGCGAACAGCAGGGGCTTGAGCATGCTGCGCAACACCGCCCAGAGGATGTCGTCGCGCAGTTCGGTCTGCTCGGCCACGAGCACGCGCACGTCGCTCTCCAGCCCGCGCGTGGCAAAGATCCGCCAGCGCCCATCGGCGCGTTCCAGCGTCTCGAAGCCCGCCTGCATGGCGCTCAGCGGCTCGCTGCCGATGTGCGCCGAACGCGACACCAGCACGCCCTCGTGGAATACCTGGAACGCGATCTTGGGTGCGTACTTGTGCAGCGGCGCCGCTTCGGGCAGGGCGTCGTCACCGTCATGGTCCGGTGCGCCCTGGTCGGTGCTGTGCTGGTGCGCGATCAGCAGGCTGGCGGTTTGCGCCAGATGCCCGTCGAGCAACTCGTCCAGTTCATGCTGCGCGTCATACCAGGTCAGCATGGCGGCGCTGAGCCAGACCAGGGTCACCAGACCCAGCACCAGCAGCAGCAGGCGCCCTTGCAGGGAACGGGTGTTGGCGGCGGCGGACATGGCCTCAGTCCTTGGGCAGGGTGTAGCCGATGCCGCGCACCGTCTGTATCAGGTCGGCGCGCAGCTTGCGCCGCAGATGGTGCACGTGGACTTCCACGGCGTTACTTTCCACCTCATGCCCCCAGCTGTACAGGTGCTGCTCGATCTGCTCGCGCGACATGACGCGTCCGGCGTTGAGCATCAGGGCGTGCAGCAGATCGAACTCTCGCGTGGCCAGCGTCACCAGGACACCGGCCTGGCGCACCTCGCGTGTGGCCGGACACAGTTCCACATCGCCCACCTGCAGCGTGTCCAGCGGCTGGCCATGGGCACGGCGCACCAGGGCGCGCAGGCGGGCGCCCAATTCGTGCAGGTCGACCGGTTTGATCACGTAGTCGTCGGCGCCTTGGTCGAGTCCCAGGATGCGGTCCGGCACGGCATCGCGCGCCGTCAGCACCAGCACCGGCGTGCTGAGCTTTTGTGTGCGCAGGCTCTTGAGCACCTCCATGCCGTCCTTCAGCGGCAGTCCCAGATCCAGTACGGCCGCCGCGTAGGCGTCGGTGGAAAGTTCGCGCTCGGCGGCGAGGCCGTCGCGCACCCAGTCGACCTGAAAGCCGAGCTGGCGCAGGCCGGCGCGCAAGCCGTCGCCCAGGATCGGATCGTCTTCTGCCAGAAGGATGCGCATGGTCCAGACCTTACAGTGTTTTTGCCGCGGGTGCGCTGCGCGGGATGCGCATGGCGCCGTCTTCGAAGGTGGCGGCCTGCGCGTCCAGATGGCAGGCTTCGCAGTTGGCCCTGGACTTGATCCACGGCAGCGCCCACTCGGCTGCGGTGACGCCTCTGTGCTTCTTCACCCAGTACGGTGTTTCGGAGATGCGCAGCGGCACCGCACTGGCAGGCACCGAGGCGCCGATCTTGAAAGCCGCTTCGGTGCGCTGCTTGTCGGCAGCGTTGTTCCTGGCGTAGCCCAGCAGTGTCGCCGTGGTGGCGCTGTCCAGCCCCAGATCGGCGCCGAAGTGCTGCTCCTGTCGGGACAGCAAGGCCTGCCAGGAACGTGCGGGCAGCAGGCTGGGGTGAAAGCTCAGGTGGCAGCTGCCGCATTCGTCGTTCCACAGGGCGTTCTTTGCCAGCGGTGCGCCGACAAAGGCCACCGTCGGCCGTTGGGCATCGATCCCGGCTGGTACCGTGCCCTGCAGGGCATAGCTGAACCACCAGAGCGCAAAGCCGGCCAGCGCCAGCAGCAGGGTCACGGCCATCACCGGATAAGGCCTGGACGCCGTCGTTCCTGATGGCGCCAGTTTGGTGCCGGTGAGCATGGAACGCGCCAGGTTCTCCTTGTGCAGCAGGCTCTCCAGCAGCACGGCGGCGATGTGGCCACCGACGACGAACAGCATGAAGGTGGCGCCGGCTTCGTGAATGTCTTTGAACAGGCTGGCCGCCTTGATGTCCAGCCAACCGGCGACGACACCGTGCTGCTCTTCACCGCCGAGGGTGAGGATGCCGCTGATGGCGATGACCAGCACCAGCGCCAGCAGCAGGTAGATGGCTTGGCTGCCGGCCGGGTTGTGGCCGATATGGCGCACCGCGCGGCCCGCCAGGCTCTCGCGCAGGTAGGCGAGTCCTGCCTTGGGTGAAAAGTGAAAAGCGGCAAGGCGCGCGTAATGCCCGCCGACGAAGCCCCAAATCAGGCGAAATCCCAGCAGACCCAGCATCACATAACCCACGAACACATGGAGCGACAGCCAGACGTCCGACTCCGACGTGAGCCAGGCTGCGGCAAAGCTGAGCGCCAGGATCCAGTGGAAAAGCCGCGTGGGCAAGTCCCAAACCAGGATGCGTTGCATGGGCGGGCTTACTTCGGGATGCGGATGTCGCGTTCGTTGAAGTCACCCTTTTCGGCGCCGCCGTGGCAGGCCAGGCAGTTGGCCGGACTCTTCACGGACGCGCGTTTCCAGACTTCGGCGGGAACTTCGCCGGCGCGGTGCTTGGCCTTGAACCAGGCGGAGTCGGTGATGCGCAGCGGCGCGGTCTTGGCGCTCCAGCGATTCGATGCGTTCTTTGTCAGAAAGGCGCTGATCTCGTCGGTTTGCGCGGCGCTGAGCGAGGCGTCGGCGCCAAAGTGCTTGTCAAGTGAGCCCATGAGGCGGCGCCATGATTCGGCGGGCAACAGGCCGGGCGGGAAGGCCATGTGGCAGGCCGCGCATTCCTGCTGCCAAGTGGCGTTGAGTTGTGGCGGTTGCACTGGCCGGCCGCGGTCTTCGCCGGCGTATTTGCCCGATCCTTCGCTCTCTGCCTGCGCGCCGAACGTCAACGCTGCGAGTGCTGCACTGACCAGAAATTTTTGCAGTATCTTCATGGTGTGCGCCTATTTGACCGACAGCAGGTAGGCCATGAAGTCACCCTTTTCCTGCGCCGTGCAGGCGCGCTTGAGCACGTCGTTGCAGTTGCGCTTGAACCACTTCTCGACATTCGCCGCGTCAGTGAAGCGTTTCGCGTTGGCTACCGGTGCCAGGGGTTGGATTTCCTTGCCCGTGGTGGCGTGCTTGCCGACGGCCATGGGTGAGTCGGTGTGGCACGAGGCGCAGGCCAGCTCACCGGGCTTGGCGTGGTAAAACTTCTGCCCGGCCGTGGCGGAAAATTCCTTGAAGGCCGGGTTCTCCTGTTTGGCTGTCGCGAGGTAGCTGTCCTGAATGGGATTGGCCAGCGCGCCGAGCGACAGGCTCAGACCGAGGACGATGATGGAAAAATGACCGGGGTGCGTGTGACAACTCCTTGGGGTTGTCGCCATGGTAAGCAGCGCAGATTAATCGATTCTTAACAGTGCTGGTGTTCAGAACTTTTCGTGCGGCTGCAGGTAGCGCCATTGCCCGACTGGCAACTGGTTCAGCATCACGCCGCCGATGCGCACGCGCTTGAGGCCCACCACCTTGAGGCCCACCTGTTCGCACATGCGGCGGATCTGGCGCTTCTTTCCCTCGGTCAGCACAAAGCGCAGCTGTTCAGGGTTTTGCCAGTCGACGCGCGCCGGCTTCAGCGCCTGTCCGTCCAGACTCAGGCCATGGCGCAGGCGCGCCAGCATGGCGGGCGGGAACACCGCCTGCACGTTGCTGCTGACGGGGTCGTCGTCGTCGATGCGCGTGAGCTGGCCGGGGTGCAGGTCGGTCTGGTTCAGACCGAGGTAGGTGACGCGCACCAGGTACTCCTTCTCCATCACCGAGTCCTCGCCGATGAGCTGGCGCGCCACGCGCCCGTCCTGCGTCAGCACCAGCAGGCCGGTGGAGTCGATGTCCAGACGCCCTGCAGGCGCCAGGCCGCGCAGCTGGCTGCCGTTGAAGTGGTAGCGTGCGTTGTCCTCGCGCCAGCGGTTTTGCGGCTGCACCAGCACCACGGCGGGCTCGTGCCCGTCCTCGGCCTGGCCGCTGACGTAGCCTATGGGCTTGTTCAACAGGATGGTGACCTGCGTGGCCTGCTGGCCCTGGGCCTTCTGGTCGACCTCGATGCGCGCGTCGGGCGTGACCTTGACGCCCATCTCGGCGACCTTGCCGTTCACCTTGACCCAGCCCTTGTCGATCCAGTCGTCGGCCTCGCGGCGCGAGCACAGGCCGAGTTCGGCCATGCGTTTGTTCAAACGGATCGGGCCCGTGGCGGCGTTGGCAGGGGGCGGGGCGCGGCGCAGTGTGCCGGAGGGTGTAGGGTTCGTCATGTAGCGGAATTATCGGACTTTGCGGGTCCGGACCACGCTGTGCCGCGTGCGGCGGGTTTATTTCCTAATTTGGTTTTTGTTGCCTGCCGGGCCTCGCCCCGGCGGGCGACCCACTTTCTCTTGCTTCGCCAAGAGAAAGTAAGCAAAGAGAAGGCGAGCCGTAAGGCTCGGCGAATTTGGGCTCTGACCCCAAAAACCCCCGCCGGGGCGAGACCCGGCAGGTATCAGGATCAAAAACTCTTGGCAAATTTACTGAAGGGCTACGCTCGAGCGCATCTAACGACAACGCGCAGTCGGCGCAAGAACCGACCCGATTGAACAGGGTATGTTCAGGCCGCAATTCCCCTGACGCTGGACCTCAGCGCCGCCAGGTCCAGCACCCTCAAGCCGCCGTATTCCACCCGTATCGTGCCCTGCGCCTGCAGCGTGTTCAGCGCCTCGTTCACGCGTTGACGCGACAGGCCCACCAGGTAGGCGAGTTCCTGCTGGGTGATGCGCAGGATCTCGCCCACGCCCGGGTAGAGCACCGGGTTGAACAGCGCGGCCAGGCTGCGCGCGACCTGCACGTCGGGGTTGTTCATGCGGTCGATCTCGCGCGCCGCAATGAATTGCCCGAGGCGCTCGTTGAGCTGGTTCATGACGAAGCGGTTGAAGCCGATCGAGTGGTCCAGCAGCCAGTGGAAGCTGTCCACCGGGATGCCCGCCACCACGCTCTTGCGCAGTGCCTGGATGTTGTAGCGGTAGGGCTCGCGCTTCAGGGCCGTGCCCTCGCCGAACCAGCCACCCGGTGGCACGCCAGTGAAGGTCATGGTCTGACCCTGAGCGTTGTCGGCGCTCATCTTGAGCAGCCCCGACACCACGCCGAACCAGTAGGTCACGGGGCGCCCCACGCGGCACACGAAGTCGCCGGCCAGCGCGTCGCCGACCAGCACTTCGGACACGGCGCGCTCGCGCTCCTCCGGGTTGAGCAGGGTCAGCCAGGGGATGTTGGCGAGCTCGTCGTGCGTCGCGGCGCGGCGCCGTTGGTGCAGGGCAGGGTGGCGGGCCAAGGTGGTCTTTGTGCTTTTCTAAAACTCGGAACCTAGGGAAAGTCCTAGGGCGATAAAGCGCCAATTGTCGTCCAAACGACAACCTAACGTCAAATCAAGTCCTACCATCCGGCCCATGTTGTGAGTTGCACGCAGGGGTGCACTCATCGAGACTGAAAGACCGGACAAGGACAAGGACAAGGAACAGGGATGCAGACTACTTTCCCCCAACTGTTGCGCAAACATGCTGCCGAACGAGGGCATGACTGTGCCATGCGCGAGAAGGAATATGGCATCTGGCAGGCCATCACCTGGGCCGAGCTGGGGCTGATGGTGGAGCAAATCGCCTGTGGTCTGCATCAGGCGGGCCTGAAGCGCGGCGAGCACATGATCGTGGTCGGCGCCAATCGCCCCCGCCTCTACGCCACCATGCTGGCGGCGCAGTCGCTCGGTGCCATACCGGTTCCGCTGTACCAGGACGCCGTGGCGGCGGAATGCGTGTTCCCGATCAACAACGCCGAAGTGCGTTTTGCCGTGGTGGAGGATCAGGAGCAGGTCGACAAGATGCTGGAGATCCGCGACCGCTGCCCGCAGCTGAGCAACGTCTACTTTGACGACCCGCGCGGCTTGCGCAAGTACGATGAGCCAGGGCTGGCTGCGCTGGACGAACTGACGGGAACGGGGCTGGCCTTTGCCAAGGTCCACCCTGAATTTTTTGCGGCCGAGGTGAACAAGGCGACACCGCACGATGTGGCTGCCATGTTCTTCACTTCGGGCACCACGGGCAACCCCAAGGGCGTGGTGCACACGCACAACTCGTTGCTGGACCGGGCCCGCGCCGGCGCGCTGTTCGACAAGCTCACGGGGGCCGAAGAGGTGCTGGCCTATCTGCCGCCGGCCTGGATCGGTCAGAACATCTTCAGCTACGCGCAGTGGCTGGCCTGCGGCTACGTGGTGAACTGCCCCGAGTCGGTAGCCACGGTGACCATCGACCTGAAGGAAATCGGCCCGACTTATTACTTCGCGCCACCGCGCGTTTTTGAAGGCCTGCTCACCAGCGTGATGATCCGCATGGAAGACGCGTCGCCCCTGAAGCGCCGCCTGTTCCATGCCTTCATGGACCTGGCGCGTCGCGTCGGCCCGGCGAAGATGAACGGCCAGCCCTTGGGCCTGGTCGATCGGCTGCTGTACGGTCTGGGCGACTTGGCTGTGTATGGCCCGCTGCGCAACAACCTGGGCTTCAGCCGGGTGCGCGTGGCCTATACCGCAGGCGAAGCCATTGGCCCGGACCTGTTCACTTTTTACCGCTCCATCGGCGTCAACCTCAAGCAACTTTACGGCTCTACCGAGACCGCCGTGTTCGTCTGTCTGCAGCCCGACGACCAGGCCGCGGCCGACACCGTGGGCGTGCCGATCCAGGGCGTGGAGATCAAGGTCTCGGACACGGGCGAGATCCTGGTCAAGTCGCCGGGCCTGCTCAAGGAGTACTACAAGAACCCCGAGGCCACGGCCGAGGTGCTGACCGCCGACGGCTGGTACCACACCAGCGACGCCGGCTTCATCGACGCGCACGGGCACCTGAAGATCATCGACCGGGTGAAGGATGTGGGTCGTCTCAAGGGCGGTGCCAACGACGGCGCCATGTTTGCACCCAAGTACGTGGAGAACAAGCTCAAGTTCTTCCCCTACATCAAGGAGGCCGTGGCCTATGGCGACGCGCGCGAAAAAGTCTGCGTGATGCTCAACATCGACATGGACGCGGTGGGCAATTGGGCCGAGCGGCGCAACCTGCCCTACGCCGGCTACACCGATCTGGCGCAAAAGCCCGAGGTCTATCAGTTGATCAAGGAGTGCGTGGAAAAGGTGAACGCCGATCTGAGCGTGGACGCGCTGCTCGCGGGCAGCCAGGTGAGCCGCTTCCTGGTGCTGCACAAGGAGCTTGATGCCGACGACGGCGAGTTGACGCGGACCAACAAGGTGCGCCGCGGCTTCATCGCCGACAAGTACCAGCCGCTGATCGATGCGCTGTACGGCGGCAAGACCGAGCAGTACATCGAGACCGCGGTCAAGTTCGAGGACGGCCGTTCCGGCAGCGTCAGCGCCACGCTGAAAATTTCCGACACCAAGATATTGGCACCTGTGAAGGCGGCAGCATGAGCGGCAAAATAATTGGGGGCGTGATCCTCGACGTGAAAAACATCTCGCTGCGCTTTGGCGGCGTGAAGGCACTGACCGACATCAGCTTTGACGTGAAGGAGCATGAGATCCGCGCCATCATCGGGCCCAACGGTGCCGGGAAAAGTTCGATGCTGAACTGCATCAACGGCGTCTACACGCCGCAGGAAGGCTCGATCAGTTTCAAGGGCAAGACCTTCAGCCACATGAGCAGCCGCCAGGTGGCGGAAATGGGCATTGCGCGCACCTTCCAGAACCTGGCGCTGTTCAAGGGCATGAGCGTGATCGACAACATCATGACCGGACGCAACCTGCACATCAAGAGCAATATCCTGCTGCAGGCGCTGCACATCGGTCCCGCGGAAAAAGAAGAGTTCAAGCACCGCGAGTTTGTTGAACAGATCATCGACTTTTTGGAGATCCAGGCGTTTCGCAAGACACCCGTCGGCCAACTGCCCTACGGCCTGCAAAAGCGCGTCGATCTGGGGCGCGCCATGGCGATGGAGCCCAAGGTGCTGCTGCTGGACGAGCCCATGGCCGGCATGAACCTGGAAGAAAAACAGGACATGTGCCGCTTTGTGCTGGACATCAACGACGAGTTCGGCACCACCGTCGTCCTTATCGAGCACGACATGGGTGTGGTGATGGACATCTCGGACCGCGTCGTGGTGCTGGACTACGGCAAGAAGATCGGCGACGGCACGCCCGATGAAGTGCGCAACAACGAAGAAGTGATCAGTGCCTATTTGGGTACATCACATTAAGGACGACCATGGCATTCTTTCTTGAAACATTGCTGGGCGGCCTGATGGCTGGCATGCTGTATTCGCTGGTGGCGCTGGGCTTCGTATTGATCTACAAGGCCTCGGGCGTGTTCAACTTTGCGCAGGGTGCGATGGTGCTGTTCGCGGCCCTGGCCATGGCGCGCTTTGCCGAATGGATACCGCTGTGGACCGGCATCGACAACCTGTTGCTGTCCAACCTGCTGGCCTTTGTCGTGGCGGCTGGCGTGATGTTCGTCGTGGCCTGGTTGATCGAATACCTGGTGCTGCGCCATCTGGTGAACCAGGAAGCGGCCACGCTGCTCATGGCCACGCTCGGTATTGCCTATTTTCTGGAAGGCCTGGGCCAAGCGCTGTTTGGCAACGACATCTACAAGATCGATATCGGGATGCCCAAGGATCCGATCATGGCTTTCGAATCGCTGTTCGAGGGCGGCATCCTGATCAACAAGGAAGATCTTTACGCCGCGCTCATCGCCGCGGTGCTGGTGGCCGCGCTCAGTCTGTTTTTTCAGAAGACCTCCACCGGACGCGCACTGCGCGCCGTGGCCGACGACCACCAGGCGGCGCAGTCCATCGGCATTCCGCTGAACCGCATCTGGGTCATCGTCTGGTGCGTCGCCGGCGTGGTGGCGCTGGTGGCCGGAATGATCTGGGGCTCCAAACTGGGCGTGCAGTTCTCGCTCACCACGGTCGCCCTGCGCGCCTTGCCGGTCGTGATCCTGGGCGGCCTCACCTCGGTGCCCGGCGCCATCATCGGCGGACTGATTATCGGCGTCGGCGAAAAGCTGTCCGAAGTTTTCCTGGGCCCCTACGTGGGCGGCGGCATCGAGATCTGGTTTGCCTATGTGCTGGCGCTGGGCTTCCTGCTGTTCCGTCCCCAGGGACTGTTTGGGGAGAAGATCATTGATCGCGTCTGACGAAACCTTCATTGAGAGGAGCATAGCGACGCGGCAATCCATGGCCCCTGAATTCATGGACTGCCACGGCCCTGCGGGCCTCGCAGTGACGATTTTCATTGCGGCGACGCGATAACGATTTCAAAGTATCAGAGGCAACACATGTTCTACAGAGAAAACGGCCAATTCAAGACCACCTACCGCGCGGACCAGCAGATCTTTCCGATCACGCAGGACCGTTACGCAGTGCTGGCACTGATCGCGCTCGCCTTCCTGGCGGTGCCGCTGTTCAGCAGCGACTACATGTTCCGCGCCATCTTCATCCCCTTCCTCATCATGGCGCTGGCAGCCCTGGGCGTGAACGTGCTGGTGGGCTACTGCGGACAGATCTCGCTCGGTTCCGGCGCCTTCATGGCGGTGGGCGCGTACGCGGCGTTCAACTTTTTTGTGCGAGTGCCCAACATGCCGCTGGTCCCCGCGCTGATTCTCGGCGGCCTGTGTTCCACGGCCTTCGGCATCCTGTTCGGTCTTCCCAGCCTGCGCGTGAAGGGTCTGTATCTGGCGGTGGCCACACTTGCGGCGCAGTTCTTCTCCGACTGGATGTTTCTGCGCATCAAGTGGTTCACCAACGATTCCCCCTCGGGTTCGGTCTCGGTCAATGGCCTGCAGGTGTTCGGCCTGAGCATCGACAGCCCGGTGTCCAAGTACTGGTTCTGCCTGTCGGTGCTGGCGGTGCTGGGCCTGATGAGCAAGAACCTCGTGCGTTCGGCCATAGGCCGCGAGTGGATGGCGATTCGCGACATGGACGTGGCGGCCGCCGTCATCGGCATCCGCCCCATGTACGCCAAGCTCAGCGCCTTTGCTGTCAGTTCCTTCATCGTCGGTGTGGCCGGCGCGCTGTGGGGCTTTGTCTACCTGGGCGCCTGGGAGCCCGCGGCCTTCTCGGTGGACATCTCCTTCAAGCTGCTGTTCATGGTGATCATCGGCGGCCTGGGTTCCATCATGGGCAGTTTCTTTGGCGCCGCTTTCATCGTCGTTCTGCCCATTCTGTTGAACCAGTTTCTGCCCTTTGCTGCGGGCCTGTTCGGCATGTCGGTTTCCACGACCGTGATCTCGCACGCCGAGTTGATGGTGTTCGGCGCGCTGATCGTGTGGTTCCTGATCGTCGAACCGCACGGCCTGGCCAAGCTCTGGTCCATAGGCAAGCAGAAGATGCGGCTTTGGCCATTTCCCCATTGATCCGGATTGATTTTTTCGAGTACAGGACGTTCGAAGCCTGACCTGGTGAGCAACGGCACTTTCGCCAAACCTTTAGGAGACCTTCATGAAGATTCGTCACATCGCCCTGGCAGCGGTTCTGGCTGCCGTTGGCACGACAGCGTTCGCCCAAGCCAAGGAGCAGTTTTTCCCGCTGCTGTCCTACCGCACCGGCCCCTATGCGCCCAACGGTGTGCCATGGGCCAACGGCAAGCAGGACTACCTGAAGATGATCAACGCGCGCGACGGCGGCATCAACGGCGTGAAGCTCACCTACGAGGAATGCGAAACCGGCTACGCCACGGACCGCGGCGTGGAATGCTACGAGCGGCTGAAGAGCCGCCCTGGTGTGGCGCTGTTCGACCCGCAAGCCACCGGCATCACCTTCGCCCTGACGGAGAAGGCCCCCGTGGACAAGATCCCGCTGATGACCCTGGGCTATGGCCTGTCGGTGGCGCAGGACGGCACGGCCTTCAAGTGGAACTTCCCCTACATGGGCAGCTACTGGACCGGCGCCGACATCCTGATTCAGCACCTGGGCAAGGAAGTGGGCGGCCTGGACAAACTCAAGGGCAAGAAGATCGCCCTCGTGTACCACGACAGCCCGTTCGGCAAGGAGCCGATCCCGCTGTTGCAGGAGCGCGCCAAGATGCACGGCTTCGAGTTGCAGATGCTGCCTGTGACGGCGCCCGGTGTGGAGCAGAAGGCCACCTGGCTGCAGGTGCGTCAGTCCAAGCCCGACTATGTGCTGCTCTGGGGCTGGGGTGTGATGAACTCCACCGCCCTCAAGGAAGCGCAGGCCACGGGCTACCCGCGCGACAAGATGTACGGCGTGTGGTGGGCCGGTGCCGAGCCTGACGTGAAGGACGTGGGCGAGGGCGCCAAGGGTTATCACGCGCTGGCGCTGAACACCTCGGGTCAACAACCCAAGGTGATCCAGGAAATCCTGAAGACGGTGCACGCCAAGGGCCAGGGAACGGGTCCCAAGGACGAAGTCGGTTCGGTGCTGTACACGCGCGGCGTGATCATCCAGATGCTGGCGATCGAGTCCGTGCGCCGCGCCCAGGAGCGCTTTGGCAAGGGCAAGGTCATGACCGGCGAGCAGGTGCGCTGGGGCATGGAGAACCTGAACCTGGACCAGAAGAAGCTGGACGCGCTGGGCTTTTCGGGCGTGATGCGTCCCTTGAGCACTTCCTGCCAGGACCACATGGGATCGACCTGGGCGCGCGTGCAAACCTGGGACGGCGCCAAGTGGAACTTCTCGTCCGACTGGTACCAGGCGGATGACCAGATTCTCAAGCCCATGGTCAAGGCCGGCGGCGACAAGTACCTGGCCGACAAGAAGATGACACGGCGCCCACCGGCAGACTGCCAAAGCTAGGAACACCCCCCGGCTTGCCCACTGCGTGTGGCCGCTTCACGGGCCACCGCCGGAGGCAGGGGCTCTTCGGCCAGTCCAAGTCAGCGCAGGCTGACTTGGAGCCGCAGGCCTCAGCCCCTTGCAGGGGGCAACACCAGCGGCCCGGCAAAGCCGGTAGCGGTGTTTCTGGAGGGGGGCTTGCTTTGCTCGCCCTGGGGACGGCGGCTCTCACGAGCCACCAAGTCAAAGGACTGCGTTGCAGCCCTTTGACTTGGTATAGAGAGGCATCATGGAAAAACCCAACATCGTACTCAACGTCAACGGCATTGAAGTCATCTACAACCACGTGATCCTGGTGCTCAAGGGCGTGTCGCTGCAGGTGCCCGAAGGCAAGATCGTGGCCATCCTGGGGGGCAACGGAGCGGGCAAGACGACGACGCTGCGCGCCATCTCCAACCTGCTGCACGGCGAGCGAGGCGAGGTCACCAAGGGCTCGATCGAGTTGCGCGGCGAGCGCATCGAGAATCTGTCGCCCGCCGACCTGGTGCAGCGTGGTGTGGTGCAGGTGATGGAGGGGCGCCACTGCTTTGCCCACCTGACGATCGAGGAAAACCTGCTCACGGGCGGCTACACCCGCAAGGACAAGGGCGAGATCGCGGCCAACCTGGAGAAGGTCTACACCTACTTCCCGCGCCTGAAGACGCGGCGCACCAGTCAGGCGGCCTACACCTCCGGCGGTGAGCAGCAGATGTGCGCCATCGGTCGCGCCATCATGACCAACCCGAGCATGGTGCTGCTGGACGAGCCCTCGATGGGGCTGGCGCCGCAGATCGTGGAAGAGGTATTCAACATCGTGCAGGACCTGAACGTGAAGGAAAAGGTCACCTTCCTGCTGGCCGAACAGAACACCAACATGGCACTGCGCTATGCCGACTACGGCTACATCATGGAGTCGGGCCGGGTCGTGATGGACGGCGCCGCGTCTGACCTGGCGAACAACGAAGACGTGAAAGAGTTCTACCTGGGCATGGGCGGCGGTGAGCGCAAGTCGTTCAAGGATGTGAAGAGCTACAAGCGCAGGAAGCGCTGGCTCGCTTAAAGGGAACCAACACCATGATTCATTTTTACGATGCGCTTGAAACGCGCGACCCGCAGGTCCGTGAAGCCGAGTTGCTGCTGGCCTTGCCAGCGCAGATTGCGCATGCCCGGAATTCCACCGCCGCCTTTGCTGAAATTCTGAAGGACGTGGATCCGCTTGGCGTCAGCACTCGTGCCGCACTGGCGCGCCTGCCCGTGACCCGCAAGACCGATCTGCACGAGCGCCAGACAGCGCAGCGTGAGCAGGACGTTTTTGGCGGCTTCAGTGCGTTGCGCTTTGGCGCGCAGATGCCACGCGTGTTCGCCAGCCCGGGCCCGATCTACGAGCCCGAAGGCACAGCCAGGGACTACTGGCGCATGGCGCGCGCCATCTTTGCCTCCGGTTTTCGCTCGGGCGAGTTGATCCACAACTGCTTCAGCTATCACTTTGTCCCGGCCGGTTCCATGATGGAGAGCGGTGCCCACGCGCTGGGCTGCACGGTGTTTCCCGGCGGCACTGGGCAGACCGAACAACAGGTGCAGGCCATGGCACAGTTGCGGCCCGCCGGCTATATCGGCACGCCGAGCTTTCTCAAGATCATCGTGGAAAAGGCCGCCGAGTTGGGCGTGGCCCTGCCCAGCGTGACCAAAGCCATGTTGGGTGGCGAGGCCTTCACGCCGAACCTGCGCGACTGGTTTGCGCAGCGCGGCATTCAGGGCTATCAGTGCTACGCCACGGCCGACGTGGGACTGATTGCCTACGAGACCGCGGCACGCGAAGGCCTGGTGCTGGACGAGGGCGTGATCGTGGAGATCGTGCGTCCCGGCACCGGCGACCCTGTGCCTGAAGGCGAGGTGGGCGAACTGGTGGTGACAAGCCTGAACCCGGCCTACCCGCTGATCCGCTTCGGCACAGGCGACCTGTCGGCCGTGCTGAGCGGCGCCTGCCCGACCGGGCGCACGAACGCACGCATCAAAGGCTGGATGGGGCGCGCCGACCAGACCACCAAGATCCGCGGCATGTTCGTGCACCCGGGCCAGGTGGCCGACATCGTGAAGCGCTTCCCGGAAGTGATGCGTGCGCGTCTGGTGGTGAGCGGCGAAATGGCGAACGACGCCATGACGCTCAAGGTCGAGACCGCGTGCAGCGGTCCCGATGCGCTGGCCGCGAAAATTGGCGAGGCGATACGCGACATCACCAAACTGCGCGGCGATGTGCAACTGGTGAGCCCGGGGAGCCTGCCCAACGACGGCAAGGTGATCGAAGACGCCCGCAGCTATCAATAGGCTTCAGGTTTTGCGCTGACGGCGGCGCGCTTGGCCCACTATCATCGGCACATGCACAAGCGTCGCCTCATCGGCTGGACAGGCTTTAGCCTCATGCTGCTGCTGGCTGCCTCCAGTTTGCAGGCTGCGGACTTTCCGGTGCGCGACAAGGTGATCACGCTCATCGTTCCTTTTCCTGCGGGCGGCCCGACCGACCGCGTGGCCAAGGACCTGGCGCAAGCCATGCGCCGCCCCCTGGGGGGTGCCACGATCGCACTGGAAAATGTGGCCGGTGCCGGCGGCTCGGTCGGCGCCAACAAGGCGGCGCGCGCGAATCCCGATGGCTACACCTTGCTGCTGCACCACATCGGTATGGCCACCATGCCCACGCTGGTGCGCAACCTGCCGTTCAACGTGGAGCGCGACTTTGAATACCTGGGCCTGGTGATCGAGGTGCCGATGACGCTGATCACCAAGCCTTCCATTCCCGGCAGCAGCTTCAAGGACCTGTCAAACTGGATCACGCAGAACAGGGACAAGATCAACCTGGGTCACGCCGGACCCGGTTCGGCCTCGCACCTGTGTGGCTTGCTGCTGCAGTCGACGCTGCAGACCGAGATGACGACCATCGCCTACCGCGGCACGGCGCCCGCCATGAAGGACCTGATTGGCGGACAGATCGACCTGATGTGCGATCAGACCACCAACACCACAAGTCAGATCGAGGCGCGCAAGGTCAAGGCCTTCGGCGTGACCACGGTGCAGCGCCTGGCGACACCGGTGCTCAAGGATGTTCCAACCTTGCTGGAGTCTGGCCTCAAGGGCTTTGACATCACGGTCTGGCATGGACTGTACGCCCCCAAGGGCGTGCCACCGGAAGTGCTGGCGCGCCTGCACACGGCGCTGCAGGCGGCATTGCAGGACCCGGAATTCATGCGCAAGCAGTTGGCACTGGGTGCGGTGGTGGTGCGCGATGGGCGCACGGAACCTGAGCAGCACCGGCGCTTTGTCGCGGCTGAAATTGCGCGCTGGAGTCCCATCATCCGCGCCGCCGGGGTCTATGCCGACTGAGTCGAAGTTTGAGGTTTGCGCGGAATTTGGGTACGGGGGCCGGTATTTCTTCGGAGGGCAATAAACTGCTGCTATAATTCAAAGCTCAGCGGCTGTAGCTCAGTTGGATAGAGTACTTGGCTACGAACCAAGGGGTCGTGGGTTCAATTCCTGCCAGCCGCACCAGTAAAGACGAGGGTTAGCGTTTATTCAAACGCTAACCCTTTTCTCGTTTTGGGCCAGTCCGGAAACACTCTGGGAAAGAACCGCCCATGCCACCGAAGCCCGCGAGTTCAGATCACGCCGACCTTGCGAAGCTCGGAGCGCAGCTTTTCAACCACCTCGGTCAGGGCGATAGCACCGAGCCGGTTCTTATTCAAAAACGCGTTCCACTGTGTCAACTTGATGTCATCCGTAGGGAACGCGTTGCTCCAAACCGAAATGAGTGAGCGTCAGGTTGAAGTCCTGCTTGGTCGTATCAGCGTGCTGCTTCAGGCGCGCACGCAGGGATGCTGGCAAATTGCGGCTCATGCAATAACGCTTTCCATGTAGGGGCGCATGATGTTCGCGACGCGATCGATGCTGGCGTAATGCCACAACTCATCCATCGTCAGTTTGCCTTGTGCCCATCCATCACGCAGCGCTTCAAGCGCGACGTCGAGGCCGATTTTGTTGCGGTACTTGAAGCAGTCGGCGACGGTCTTGGCAGCGTTGAAGACGGGCACCTCGACTCCATCAACCGTCATCCGATCGATGCCTTCAGTCAGTGCGGGGCCGGACATGCGTATGGCGTGGACCGCCGGTTGGTCATGCTGATTCGCGTCTTCACGTTGTGCTGCTCCCGCCGGCCAATCCGACGGGTAGCAATTTACGTGAGGCAACGGGTCAGCACGGGTAGCAATTAAGCTGAGTCAATGCGCCCCCCGTGCGTGTCAAGGTAATTGTCGCCAACCAGTACGCGTCCGCGCAGGGTATAGAGGCCACGGGCAACGCGTTCCAACTTGCCTGCGGCGACCAGTCGGCTGAGCACGGCAGTGGGAAGCGCGAGTTCTGCCAAGTCCCGCGCGCGCAGCAGCGAGCGTTGACTGGCCAGCCCCAGAACCGCTTGCTCCTGGGGCGAAATGGACGGGGAGATCATGGCTGTACCCAAAGCCCACACGGAAGATCTCCTGTCTAAATAGGCTCGCACCACTAATCGCGGTCATTTTTGTTTTGGGGCTGGCATAAAACCGCTGCACAGATGATAATTGCTGCACTGCAACATTTTTAACAAAGGCCACTCCATGTTCAAGAACACACCCTTCGAAGCCATCGCCAAGACCATTTCGGAGTCGGCGCCAAAATTCAATGCCACGGCCATGCAAGATGCTGTCAAGCCAGCACAGGACAGCCTGAAGGCTTGGGCTGACCTGGCGCAAACTCAGGCAAAAGAAGCGCAAGCTGCCATGACTGAAACCATGGCGTCCATCAAGGAGATCAAGGACCCGCAGGCAGCGTTCGAAATCATGAAGGCCTCAGCCGAGGCTGGCATGGCCATGTTTGCCAAGAACCTCAAAGAAGCGACTTCCTTGAGTGTTGGACAGTTCCACAATACGGTTGATGCGGTTGAAAAAGCGCATCCTGCCCCCGAAGCCTTTGCTTCCGTTGCCAAGAACCTGAAGGCTGCAGCAACAACCGCCGAAAGCACGCTCGAATCCGTCATGGAAAAAGGTGCAGCGGCCGTCGCTTCGGTTGCGCCTGCTTCCAAGGCAAAAAAGGCCCGCTAACCAGCTACTCCGGCAACCCCGTGCTGAGCTGAAATATGGGTACTTCATCTCCAATTCAGCTGGGGCTTGAGGACTTGCTTGCTGACCTGCACCATGCGCGCAGGAGTCAGCAGCTTGGCAGACTTGCATTGCTCGCTTATTGCGAGGTCAAGGCTTGGGCGCGTCAGGCAGGAAAGCCTGATATCGCCGACGGTGCAACCCGAATGTTCACGCAAACTCCGTGCGTCAGCAGAGGCGAGTTTCTGTCAAACATAGACACCTTGATTGCCACTTTAGAGTGCCATAGCGAATCTTGCCAAAAAGCCACGGGTGAATTTTCCGGGGCTGAAATGTTGGAGAGCCGAACGCAGCGGGCGCTGCCCAACTCATAGACCGATGGGTCCCTGGGCGAAGACTGCCTGTTTATCAGGCAGCAGCCCGCCACGCCACTGAATTCAACAGATTCAAGAGTTTCCCACGGCTTATCAACAGGGTAGCGCAGCGTTCATGGGGTTAACTTTCCGGGGTGGTCGCGCACGGATAGCCTGGCGTGCCGCTTTGGCATGGCGCCCCGCTCCTGCGACCAGCTTCACTCGTCAACCTGCAACGACTCCCCGGTCAGGTAGAACTGTCCGCCTGCCACGTAGTGCAAGGTGCGCAGACTGTCTGCTGCGTCTTCGAAGTGCCAGCGTCCGTCGCTGAACACCCGTGAGTCCGCCCAGGCAGCGACCACCTCGCCGATGAACAGGTCATAGGTCTGCTGGTTGTGCGGCTCTGGAATCACGCGGCACTCCAGCCATCCCACGCAGCCCTGTACGAGCGGCACGTTGCGCCCAATGACCTGAAACGTGCTGACGCCATGACGCGTCAGCTTGTCAGGGACCGTCTTGGCGCTGTCGGTGCCGACACCCAGCGTCTGAGCTGCCATGGCTCGGCACGGTAGGTTCAGCGCGAAGCTGCCGCTGGCCTCCATCAGTGAGCGGGTCAGTGTTGCCTTGTCGATGACGACGGTGACCTTGGGCGGGTCAAAGTCCAGCGGCATTGACCATGCGGCCGCCATGACGTTGGTGATGTCGCCGTGGGCTGAAGACACCAGCACCACGGGGCCATGGTTCAGCAGTCGATAGGCCTTGTTCAGGGGGACGGGGGTGAAGTGTTCGGGAATCATGGGATATGGTATCGAGGCGAGCCGAAGTCTTGTGTATTACCGGCTACTTTGAGGGCGCTGCGCGGCTCTGTCGAATGAACTTCGCCACAGCGGGAGCCACAAGGCCGGGATGTTTGATCCAGGAGTAGTGGTCCAGAGCGATGCCTGCCGTGTCTGACGCGCCCCAATGCCAGTGCACCGCCGAGCCGCTCGTCACCTTGCGCACCAGGGCCGACGCGGCCTTCAAGGGAGACCAGAGATCCGCCGCAAAGGAGATCATCAAAACGGGAAGCTTGAGCGCGTGCAGGGACTTTTCATAGTCGACATTGGAGCCCTGCAGCCGGTACTCGCCGGTAACGGCCAGGTGGCTCCAGTCGCGCATCACGCCGGCGGCTTCTCGGCCGCCAAATCCGAAGCGTGAGCCGGGAAAATACCCCATTAAAGGTGACAGCAGGCGTGACAGCAGCACCAGGGAGCGCACAGCGATGCGCAACTTGCCTGAGTAACAGGGCCAGTGCACGCTGCCACTGGCGGTCAACACGACGCCGCAGACGTGGGGGGGGTGAGCGGCAGCGCTGAGCAGCGCCAGTTGTCCACCCAGGCTGTGGCCACCGAGCCAGATGGGCGCATCGGGAAATCGTTGGTGGACAGCCTGAATCAAGGCGGCCAGGTCAATTTCGACGAGGTGGCGGTAGCCGAAGTCACTGCCCCGGCCAGCACGCACCGAACTGCTGCCGATGCCGCGCCAGTCTGGCGCGCACATCTGCACGCCATGCTTCACCAACTCACGGCCAAAGTGCCGATAGACCTTTGCGGGAGTGCCAAGTGCCGAGAGAAATATGAGCACCGGCGCGTTGGCGTCATCGGTCGGGTAAACAGTCGCGTCGACCCGATGTTGGTCGGATGTGGTGATCGATAACACCTGAGTGTCAGTCATGGGCGCAGGCCGTGCCGCCGCCCCTGCGCATCGATCACGGCTTCGCCGTCTTCCTTGGCAAAAGCCGCCAATTGGGGCTGCGGCAGCAGGTCCAGCACCAGTTCGGAAGGGCGGCACAGTCGCGTGCCCATGGGCGTCACCACGATGGGCCGATTGATGAGGATGGGGTGGGCCAGCATGGCATCGATCAGTTCGTCATCGGACCATTTCGGCTGATCCAGATCGAGCTCCTTGTAGACCGCTTCCTTGGCACGCATCAGCTCGCGCACCGGCGCTGCCGTTGCTGCGATCAGCGCCTGCAATTCGGGCCGGCTCGGCGGAGTTTCCAGGTAGTGAACGACGCGCGGCTCGGCGCCTGAATTGCGGATCAGCGCAAGGGTGTTGCGCGAGGTGCCGCACTTGGGGTTGTGGTAAATCGTGATGTCGCTCATGGGATGCCTCAGGGTGTTTGGCCGCGTTCGTACCAGCCCTTGGAGTTGTTCACGATATACACCACCAGCAGCATGACCGGCACCTCGATCAGCACGCCCACCACCGTGGCCAGCGCCGCGCCGGAGTGAAAGCCGAACAGGCTGATGGCCGCCGCCACGGCCAACTCGAAGAAGTTGGAGGCGCCGATCAGCGCTGAGGGGCAAGCGATGTTGTGCTTCTCGCCCACGGCGCGGTTCAGCCAGTAGGCCAGTGCCGAGTTGAAAAACACCTGAATCAAAATCGGCACGGCCAGCAGGGCAATGACCAGCGGCTGCTTCAGGATGGCTTCGCCCTGAAAGGCAAACAGCAGAACCAGCGTGGCCAGCAGCGCACCGATGGACCAGGGGCCGATGCTTTCCATGGCGGCGTCAAACGCCGCCTGTCCCTTTGCCAGCAGGAACTTGCGCCAGACCTGGGCCAGGACCACCGGGATCACGATGTACAGCACGACGGAAGTGAGCAGCGTGTCCCAGGGCACGGTGATGGCGGAGATGCCGAGCAAAAAAGCCACCAGCGGCGCGAAGGCCACGACCATGATGCTGTCGTTTAGCGCCACCTGCGACAGCGTGAACAGCGGGTCGCCGCCGGTGAGCCGGCTCCACACGAACACCATGGCGGTGCAGGGCGCAGCTGCCAGCAGGATGAGGCCGGCGATGTAGCTGTCGAGTTGATCCGCAGGCAGCAGTGGTGCGAACAGGTGGCGGATGAACAGCCAGCCCAGAAAGGCCATGGTGAAGGGCTTCACCAGCCAGTTGACGAACAAGGTGACGCCAATGCCCTTGATGTGCTGGCGCACCTCGCTCAGCGCGCCAAAGTCCACCTTCACCAGCATGGGGATGATCATCACCCAGATCAGCAGACCCACGGGCAGATTGACATTCGCCACCTCCATGCGGCCGATCGACTGGAACAGTACCGGGACCAGTTGTCCCAGGCCAATACCGGCGACGATGCACAGAAATACCCAGACCGTGAGGTAGCGTTCGAACACGCTCATGGGCGCTCCGGCTGCCTGTTTGGCAGTCACATCACATTGCACGCTCATGGTGTCAATCCTGGGACAGCGCGCGAGCGGTGCCCTGCAGCAAGGTCTTTTCCAACTTGGCTGGCGGCAGGCTGATCAGCAGGTCCAGCCGGCGTTTCAGGGCGATCAGCGTAAGACGGAAGGCTTCCAGTTTTTGTGCGTCCGTGCCCTCGCCGGCGGAAGGGTCGGGGTAGCCCCAGTGCGCCGTTGCAGGCTGACCCGGCCAGTAGGGACAGACTTCCCCTGCCGCGTTGTCACAGACCGTGATCACCAGGTCCATGTGCGCTGCGTCGGGCCGACCAAACTCGTCCCAGCTCTTGCTGTGCAAACCTTCGGTGGACATCCCCGCACTCTTCAGCACCTGCAGGCCCAGGGGGTTGGGCTGCTGGTTTTCGCGCGGACTGCTGCCGGCCGAATACGCCTTGAAGCGGCCTTTTCCGATGTGGTTCAGGATGGCCTCGGCCAGGATGCTGCGCGCCGAGTTGTGGGTGCACAGGAACAGCACGTTCAAAATTTTGCTCGTCATGGTTCAGGTTTCTTTCTTCACTGCAATGGCTTGGGAGAGTTGCAGCAGGCGGTCCACGCCAACGGGTTCCTCCTGCAGCAGGGGAACGAGCGCATAACGCTTGGCGTGCTTGGTCACTACCGCGTCGATCTCGCGCAGCTCGTTGTGCGCGCGTTGCCGCAACAAGGGCGAGGTGACGACCGTGGCAGCCACGCTGTTGTTGATGATCCAGGCCCAGGGTTCGATGCCGGCACGACGCAGGTCGGCCTGCAGGTTCGCGGCCTCCAGCACCGGTGTGGTTTCGGCCAGCGTGACCAGCAACACCTTGGTCTGCTTTGGGTCCTGCAATTGCTGCATGGGGGTGGTGAAGTGCAGACCCGTGCCTTCCATTTGGCGCACCACGTCGCGGTGGTAGGCGCCGGTGGCGTCGAGCAGCAGCAGCGTGTGGCCCGTGGGCGCGGTGTCCATCACGACGAACTGCTTGCCGGCTTCGCGGATGACGCGCGAGAACGCCTGGAACACCGCGATCTCTTCGGTGCAGGGCGAACGCAGGTCTTCTTCCAGCAGTGCGCGTCCGGCGGCATCGAGCTTGGCGCCCTTGCTGGAGAGTACCTGGGCGCGGTACTGTTCAGTGACCTCATGCGGGTCAATGCGGCTCACCGTGAGATGCGGCAGCGGGCCATGCAGGGTCTCGCTCAGATGGGCCGCCGGGTCGGAGGTGCTCAGATGCACGGCAAGGCCCCGGTGCGCCAGTTCCACCGCCACGGCGGCGGCCATGGTGGTCTTGCCCACGCCACCCTTGCCCATGAGCATCACCAGACCATGACCGCCCTGCGCGATCTCGTCGACCAGCGCCGACAGGCTGGGCGCAGCGATCTTGGGTTGCACCTGCAGCGCCGATGCGACCATCGGTGTGTTGGCTACTAACAGTTGGCGCAAGGACTCCAGGCCCACGAGGTTGAATGGCTTGAGCGCGATGTGGTCGGTTGGCATGGGGCGCAGCTCGGCAGGCATGCCAGTCAGTGCCGCCTGTTCTCGTTGGCAGATGGCGGCGGCCAGGGGATCGGACCCGGCCTCGTCGGCGGGGAACAGGCCGTTGATCACCAGATACTGTTGCGACAGTCCGATGGCCGCCAACTCGCCATGGGTGCGCGCCGCTTCGCGCAGTGACGCGCCTTGCGCGCGCGCCACCAGCACCAGGCGGGTGCGCGCCGGATCGGCCAGTGCGGCTACCGCCGCGGCGTATTGGGCGCGCTGCTTCTCCAGACCGGCCAGTGGGCCCAGGCAGGATGCGTCGCCCTTGCCCTCGTCCAGAAAGCCGCTCCAGGCGCCTGGCAGTTGCAGCAGGCGGATGGTGTGGCCCGTTGGCGCGGTGTCAAAAATGATGTGCTCGTAGTCCTTCGTCAACGCCTCGTCCGTCAACAGCGCGGTGAATTCATCGAACGCGGCGATCTCGGTGGTGCAGGCACCGGAGAGCTGTTCCTCAATGCCTTTGACCACAGCCTCCGGCAACACGCCGCGCACCGGACCGACCAGCCGGTCACGGTAGGCCTGGGCTGCGGCCTGGGGGTCGATTTCCAGTGCGCGGAGCCCGGGAACAGCCGGGATGGCCGTGACCTGATTGCCGATGCCCACGCCGAACACCTGGCCCACATTCGACGCCGGGTCGGTGCTCACCAGCAGCACGCGTTGCCCGCTGGCGACGAGTTGCATGGCGGTGGCGCAGGCGATCGATGTCTTGCCAACGCCGCCCTTGCCGGTGAAGAACAGGAAGCGCGGCGGCTGGTCGAGGAATTTCATGGCAGTAGCCAGGTCAGCAGCAGTTGCCGCCGGAACAGCAACTGCCGGCCGTGTTCTTCACGGCCGCCGCTGGCGCCACACCGGCCCAGCGCGCCAGATCGTCACGACTCGGGTAGCGGCCGGCGAGCGCTACTTCACCGTCGACCAGGATGGCAGGCAGTGCGCTTTCGCCGCTGCGTTCCAGCAAGCCTTTCACGGCCGCGTTTTGCGCAAAAGCCATGGGCTGTTGCGCCAGATTGAAACGTTCGATGGCGATGCCACTTTGTTTGGCCCAGGCCACGTCGGCGGAAAAGTCAACCAGCTTTTGGTCGACGTCGGTGCCGCAAACGCCGCTGCTGCAGCACAGGGCGGGATCGAATACCTGAATGGACTTCATGGGGTGCTCCTTGGGGTTGAAAATAGTGGACTCAAGTCCGGGCCAGATCAGGCCTTGGTCGTACTTTGCTTGACGTGCGCGGCTTGCAGACTGTCAGCGAACTGCCTTCCAGGCATTGCTCCGGCTGTCCGGTGCAGCACTCAGCCGTGAGGTAGTCGATCAACTCCTGCACCAGTGCGATGTTGGCGCGGTAGCGTTGGTACCGGCCCTCCTGCGTGACCGTGAGCAGACGCGCCTGCGTCAGCGCCTTCAGGTGAAACGACAGGTTGGTGGGCGGCAGTTCGAGGGTGGCGGCAATCTCGCCCGCCACCAGGCCTTGCGGACCCTGTTTGACCAGAAGACGAAAGACATCCAGACGCACACCAGAAGCGAGAGACTCGAAAACCGAAGTGGCGGCATTTTTTTCCATTCGGCAATGATACAACAATTATTGAAATATCGAAGAAAGAATTTTCCAGCTTATGACCGTGACGAGGCCCGGCGCAGCGGCAGGGTCTCTGCTCAAGGGCGCTTTCCCCTCTTGGGAGTCGGCACTGGCATGGCACCCCGCAATGGACATGCGCCGCCCCGGCTTCATTGTGATAAAATTGACATGTATCAATGTAGGAAAGTCGTCTCTGTAACCGTCTGTAAAATAGCGGCTTCACAGGAGCGAAGCGTTGGAACACAAAGCCACCATTGTCGGAATTGCACTGCTCGTCGCTTCGGTGGCAAGCGAGGCCCTGACGCTGGGCAATATCCGCGGCGTGGCGCTCATAGGCCAGCCTCTGGACATGGCGGTTCAGGTCCGCATGGATGAAGGCCAGGACCTGGCTTCGCTGTGTTTTGAAGCTGAAGTATTCCATGCCGAAACACGCCAGGAGGCCAGCCACGTGAAGGTTCAGGTGGAGGCGACGGCCGTGCCTGACATGGCGCAGGTTCGCATCACTTCTTCGGTGATCGTGGACGAACCCATCGTTACCCTGTATTTGCGCAGCAGTTGCGGTCAGAAGACCTCGCGCCGCTATGTTGTCCTGGCAGATTTTCCCGCTGACAGCGCTCCGGTGGTGCTGGTCGCGCCGGCCCCCGTCCCGACCCTGGCACCGGTCAAGCAGGCCGCCGCCATAGCGCCCGTTGCTGCCGTCACCGCAGTGGTCGCACCGGCTGCCACGCCGCTGGCTCCAGCCGCGCAGCTCAAGCCGCGGGAACCCAAAAAGAAGACGGTACCGGTCAGCGTTGCCAAGGCGCAGACTGAAGTGGCTGCGCCTGCGTCGGCACCCAAGGCGTTGCCTTCAAGCAAAGCGAAGGAGCCTGGAGTCAGCCCCCGGCCTCAATTGAAGCTGGAGGCCGCGGACCTGAAGGCCGCCGTCAAGCCGCCGGTGCTGCCCGTGATCGAAGCGCCCAAGGCGCTGGTCGCCAGCGAGGAGACCCTGCTCAGTCTGCAAAAGATACAGGCGCTGGACAGCGAATTGAAAGCCCTGCGCGCCTCGGCCAGTAAAACCCAGGCCAGCCTGGCCGAGTTGACCGCGCGCCTGCAGAAATCCGAATCCGAGAGCTTTTCCAGTGCCTGGGTTTATTCGCTGATCGCCCTGCTGGTCGCCAGCTTGGCGGCCTTGGCCTGGTTTTGGAGTCAGCAACGGCGCCATCAGTCGACCAGCGGAAAGTGGTGGAGCGCACAGGCGCCGATGTCGCATGAAGAGCGGGTGCGTGCCACACGCTACGCACCGGGGTCGGTGCCGCTACCTGACGCTGAGTTGGAACTGGAGTTGGAGCCGGAGCCCGTGGCGCGGGCCGCAGCGGCACCGGCTGCACCCGTTGCAATGCCTGCAGACCTGGCCGATGAAGCCTCGGTGCTGGAAGCCGAACTGGCGGTTGCCAAGGCTTGGCGTCCCTTGAATCAGGTACTTGCGCCGACGGATAACGCGCGCACGCGGTCTGCCGATTTCGGCAAGCCACTGGAATATCCGGCTGCGGCCTTCGAGCCGACGATGGTCGTGGACCCTTCGGCCGGGTTGGACTTTGACAATCTCACCGAAGCGCCAGCGCCCCATGGGGCGGGCCATACCGTACCCACCAAGGTGACTTCTTCGCCCGCAAGGCCGAACGTGCCAAGCCCGGAGGCAGTTGCAGACATTCGTCAACTGGCGAAGAATTTCGTGGCCATGGGTCAGATCGAGCCCGCCCTGCAGGTACTGCAGGCACAGATCGAGCACAGTGAGCAGTCCTATCCCGAGCTGTACCTTGATCTGCTCGCCATCCTGCACGGTGCCGGCGACCGGACGGGGTTCAACAGATACCGAGACGAGTTTAATCGTCGGTTTCCCAACACCGTGGCGGAGTTCGACCTGTTCACGTCTTGAACGCTGCCGCGTCCAGCAGGCCGCTGAAGCAGTTGTTCGGTCAGACCTCCTTTGTGCGTTTCTGGCTGGCGCGGCTCAGCGGTGTCACAGCCAATCAAATGCTCATGGTGGCCTTGGCCTGGCATATGTACGACATCACCTCCAGTGCCTGGGATCTGGGCCTGGTGGGCCTGTTTCAATTCATTCCCGCGCTGCTCATGACATTGCCTGCCGGCCACTTGGCCGACAGGCTGCACCGCGGCCGCATTTTCGCCGCCTGCATGCTGGTGCAGGCCGGTATCGCCCTGGCTTTGCTGCTGGCGACGCAAGGCGCCATGGTGACGCGCGAAATGATTCTCTCGCTGTCGGTCCTGCTCGGTGTGGCGCGCGCCTTCCAGATGCCGGCGCAACAGGCCTTGACGCCCTTGCTGGTGCCCCCCGACATGCTGCAGCGCGCCATCGCCGTCAGTTCCAGCGGCATGCAGGCGGCAATCATTTGCGGACCGGCGCTCGGCGGCGTGCTGTACGTCAGCGGCGCCAGCCTGGTGTATGCGGTTTGCACGGCCCTGGCCTTGCTGTCGGTTGCACTTACCCTGGCCGTGCACTACCGGCATCAATCGTCCACGCTGGCGGCCAACTGGCACACCCTGCTGGCCGGCGTGGCCTTCGTCTGGCAGCGCAAGCTGCTGCTGGGTGCCACCTCACTGGATCTGTTTGCCGTGCTGCTGGGCGGGGCCAGCGCCTTGCTGCCCATGTATGCGCGCGACATCCTGCACACCGGCCCGGTGGGCTTGGGTCTGTTGCGGGCCGCGCCCGCCTTGGGTGCACTCGCCATGTCACTGGCGCTGATGCGCTGGCCGCTACGCCGGCGCGTGGGACACAAGTTACTGGCCTCTGTGGCGCTGTTTGGCCTGGCCACGGTGGTGTTCGGTCTGTCGGCACATTTCGGTCTGTCGCTGCTGGCGCTGGTGATCACCGGCGCGGCCGACGCGGTCAGCGTGGTGACGCGCATGACCCTGGTGCAACTCGAGACACCGGACGCGATGCGCGGCCGGGTCTCGGCGGTGAACTCGATCTTTATCGGCGCGTCCAATCAACTCGGTGAATTTGAATCGGGCGCCAGCGCGGCGCTGTTCGGCCCGGTGGTCTCGGTGGTGGCCGGCGGCATCGGCACGGTGCTGATTGCCGCCACCTGGCTCAGGCTGTTTCCGACACTGGCGCGGCGCGACCACATGGTCTGAGTCGCGCCGGTTTTCAGATGTCTTCCGCCACCATCTTGATGGCGCCGCAAGGACATTCGGAGACGCAGATGCCGCAGCCCTTGCAGTAGTCGTAGTTGAACTCAAAGCCCTTGCCCGGCCCGAGCTTGATGACGGCGTTGTCCGGGCACACGCCGTAGCAGTTGTCGCACTCGAAGCAATTGCCGCAGGACAGGCAACGTCTGGCCTCGAACAGCGCCGTACCTTCATCCAGACCGCCCTGCACCTCCTCGAAGGTCGAGGTGCGTCGCGCAATGTCGAGCATGGGGCGCAGGGTCTTGGGTGCGTCGCTGTAGTACCAGGGATTGAGCTTGTCAAAGCTCGCCAACTCGGTCTTGGGCGCAGTCTTGTAGACCACCTCGCGCAGCCAGGCGTCGATGTTGCGCGCCGCCTTCTTTCCGTGGCCGATGGCCACCGTCACGTTGCGCTCGGCCGGCACCATGTCGCCTCCGGCAAAGATGCCGGCGTGTCCGGTCATCATCTGCGCGCTGACCTGCACCACGCCGTCTTCCACGGTGAGGCCGGGGACGCCTTCGATCAGCGACAGGTCCACGTCCTGGCCGAGCGCCAGCACGACGGAGTCGGCGGCCAGGGTTTCAAATTCGCCCGTGGGCTGAGGAAACCCCTTTTCATCCAGCGCCATCTTCTCTACCGTGATGGAGGCGTCGCCGGCGTGCTTGATGGTGGACAGCCATTTGATGAGCACGCCCTCTTGCAGGGCTTCTTCCACTTCGAAATCGTGCGCCGGCATTTTTTCGCGGTTACGCCGATAGACGATGATGGATTCGGTGGCACCCAGGCGCTTCGCCGTGCGAGCCACGTCGATCGCCGTGTTGCCGCCGCCATAGATCACGACGCGACGCCCCAGCATGGGCTTGTCTTCGCCCTCCATGGAGCGCAGCACCGCCACGGCGTCAAGCACCCTGGCCGAATCTCCCGCAGGGATGTAGGCGCGCTTTGCGATGTGCGCGCCCACCGCCAGAAAAACCGCGTCATAGCCGCCGGCAAGCTTGGCGTCGAGCACATTCTCGACCTTGGTGTTGTACTGAATCTCCACACCCAGATCGACGATGCGCTGCACCTCTGCGTCGAGTACGTCGCGCGGCAAGCGGTATTGCGGAATGCCGAAACGCATCATGCCGCCGGGCAGGGGGCCGGCTTCGACCACCGTCACCTTGTGGCCCAGCATGGCCAGGTGGTAGGCCGCCGACAGGCCCGAGGGCCCGGCACCGACGACCAGCACCTTCTTGCCCGACGCGGCTGCCACAGGCGCGAATTTCCAGCCCTGGGCGATCGCCTGGTCGCCCAAGAAACGCTCGACCGAGTTGATGCCCACCGGCGCGTCGACCTGAGCGCGGTTGCACGCGCCTTCGCAAGAGTGGTAGCAGACGCGTCCCATGACGGCGGGAAAGGGGTTGTCCTGCACCAGTTGCTCCCAGGCTTTCTGGTAGTCACCGGACTCGGCGTGAAACAACCAGGCCTGGATGTTTTCGCCCGCGGGGCACTGGTGGTTGCAAGGGGGCTTGCGGCTCAGATAGACCGGCCGCTCGGTGCGCCAGGAACCGGTGTGGTTCGCCAGCGAACTGCCGACGTCCAGGGTGATGGCAAAGGGTTTTTCCATTTGTTTCTCCTTGTGGGACAGACCTTTAGCTCTGTCCCCAACTAATTAAGCCTCGTCCAGCAGGCCGTAGCGGCGGATGTTGCGGTCGGCGATGGCCTGGAGCCGCGCGATGGTGACCGTGTCCGGCGTCTTGCCGAACAGGTGGGCGAAACGCTTTTGCGGTTTCAGGTAGTTCTCGATCGGCACCTGGCGCCTGATCTTCGACCTGCCCGTGACCTCACCGCGCTCGGCTTCGAACACCGGGAAGATGCCCGACTCCATGGCCAGACGCGCCAGTTTGATGGTGTCGTGCGAGGCCGCACCCCAGCCCAGCGGACAGGGCACAAAGATGTGGATGTAGCGCGCGCCGCGCATGCCCATGGCCTTGGTGACCTTGTATTCCAGGTCGCGCAGGTCCGCCACAGTGGCGGTAGCCACATACGGGATCTCGTGCGCCATGGCGAGCTGCGGCATGTTCTTTCCCTGGCCGAACACGTTGCCCGGATTCGGCCCCACCGGCATGGTGGTGGCGGTGCGCGCGGCCGGCGGCGTGGCCGAGGAACGCTGCACCCCCGTGTTCATGTAGGCCTCGTTGTCGTAGCAGATGTAGAGCACGTCGTCGTTGCGCTCGAACATGCCCGACAGGCAGCCAAAGCCGATGTCGGTGGTGCCGCCGTCGCCGCCCTGGGCCACGACGCGCACTTCCGGGCGGCCCTTGACACGCATCGCCGCTGCGATCCCTGTGGCCACGGCCGCAGTGTTGCCGAACAGCGAGTGGATCCAGGGCATCTGCCACGAGGTTTCGGGGTAGGGCGTGGAGAACACTTCAAGACAGCCGGTGGCGTTGGCCGCGATCAGTTGCCCGCCCGTGGCCTGCATGGCTGCGTCGATGGCATAGCGCGCACCCAGTGCCTCGCCGCAACCCTGACAGGCGCGGTGCCCTGAGTTGAGCGAGTTGTTGCGCTGGATGTTGGCCTGTACGCTGCGCTGCTCGGGTTCGAGCAGGCGGTTGCCGACGGTGAAGGTGCCGGTCTGGTAGAACTTGACGATGGTTTGGTCCATGATGGTCAGCCAATCTTTGATGAAACCGTGCCGATGTCGCGCAGGATGCCTTCGGCGATGGGGCCGGAACGGCGCTGCTTCTTTTCGCGATCCAGCACGCGGTTCACGATCTCCCAGTCCAGATCGAGGAAGGTCAGCAACTCCAGCTTGTCGTCGATCGCGTCGAGCAGCAGCTTTTGCACCGAGGCCTTGGTGATGGCGCGCCCACCGAGTCCGGCGACCACGGCGTACACCGGTTGCGGGCGGGCCTGGACTGCGCTGCGCACGTCGCGCGACACGATGCCGCCAATACCCACGGCAAAACATTTTTCGATCACCACGATGCGCTTGGCGTTGGCGGTCGCGTCGCGTATCGCCTGGATCGGGAACGGGCGGTACGAGGTGATGCCGAGCACGCCGACCTTCACGCCCTGTTCGCGCAGATCGTCCACCGTGTCCTTGATCGTGCCCAGCACCGAGCCCATGGCGATGACGACGGTGTCGGCGTCGTCCAGCCGGTAGGGCTTGATGAGGCCGCCCGAATCGCGGCCGAACACCTGCTTGAATTCGGCGGCGATCTGCGGCATCAGGTCCAGCGCCTGCATCTGCTTGGCGTGCGCCAGGTAGCGCACTTCGGTGAAAGCCTCGGGGCCCACCATCGCGCCGATGGTCACGGGATCGTTCGGATCCAGCACCTGGCGCGGCTCATAGGGCGGCAGGAAGCGGTCGACCTGGGCCTGATCCGGCATGTCGATGCGCTCATAGGCGTGCGTCAGGATGAAGCCGTCCATGCACACCATCACCGGCAGCGACAGCTCCTCGGCGATGCGAAACGCCTGGATGTGCAGGTCGAGCGCTTCCTGGTTCGTCTCGGCAAAGATCTGCAGCCAGCCGGCGTCGCGCATCGACATGCTGTCGGTATGGTCGTTCCAGATGTTGATGGGTGCGCCGATGGCGCGGTTCGCCACCGTCATGACGATGGGCAGTCCCAGACCGGATGCGTTGTACACGGCCTCGGCCATGAACAGCAGACCCTGGCTGGCCGTGGCGGTGTAAGCGCGTGCTCCAGCGGCAGAGGCTCCGATTGCGACACTCAGTGCGGCAAACTCGGACTCGACGTTGATGAATTCGCACTTTTGCAGCGCGCCGGATTTCACCAGTTCGCCCAAGCCTTCGACGATGTGCGTCTGGGGTGAGATCGGGTAGGCGCAAATGACTTCGGGGCGGCTCAAGGCCACGGCCTGGGCTACGGCATGCGAGCCTTCACATTGTTTAAGCATGGTGGGTCTCCGCTTCTTCGGCTTGCTTTTTCACGCTGGCGTAGGCTTCGCGCGCGGCTTCCATATTGCCCTGGGCTACGGCGCCGCGGAATTTCTGCTGAATGGCGGCCAGCACCGCGTCCAGCGTGATCAGGCCGCTCAAGGCCGCAAAGGCACCCAGCAGCGGCACATTGGGCACCGGGCGCCCCACGTGCTTCATGGCCAGTTCGGTGGCGCCCACCATCAGCAAATGGCCAGGGGCAAAGTCCTGCACGAACTCGCCCAGCCCGAGTTGGTCAAAGCTGCGCGTGGTGTTGATCAGGATGTAGCCATCTTTTTTCAGACCGCTGAACACATCGACCTGATGCAGCAGCGTAGGGTCCTGAATGATCAGCGCGTCGGGCTGCATGATGGGTTCACGCAACCGGATTTCCTTGTCGTCCATGCGGCAATAGGCCACCACCGGCGCCCCCGTTCGCTCCGAACCGAAGCTGGGAAAAGCCTGTGCGTGCCGGCCACCCAGGAAGGCGGCGATCGACAGCATTTCCGCACCGGTGACAACCCCCTGGCCGCCACGTCCATGAATTCTTACCTGAAACATATTTGTCTCCTGAATCGCGGTGATGCAACGGGGCAGAGGTGCAAAGTGCATTTTCCGACCCGGCCGATGGTGAGGCATGGCATAAAAAAGTTTTTGACGTGCGTCAAACTTGGTTCGTGAAGTAAGATGGCATTTCATAATGCGGAAGTTGCAAGGCGCAAATATCGCGTTACCAGGGTTGGTATGCTGTGCGCTCCATGAGCAAAGCCTTTACCCGTGAAACCGAGCACGACGATGACGACGAAGCGCCGACCTTGCCGCCGCTGCCGGCGACCCGCAACTACATCACGCCAGCCGGCTACGCCAGCCTGCGCGACGAGTTGCTCGCGCTGATCGACGTGGAGCGCCCACGCATTGTGGAAATCGTGCACTGGGCCGCCAGCAATGGCGACCGCTCGGAGAACGGCGATTACATCTATGGCAAGAAGCGCCTGCGCGAGATCGACCGGCGCATCCGCTTTTTGACGCAGCGCCTGGAGATCGCCCAGATTTCGGATGCCAGCGTGCATCACGGCGGCGATCAGGTGTTCTTTGGCGCCACGGTGCGCTATGCGGGGGACGATGGCGTGTCGCACAGTGTCACCATCCTGGGCGTGGACGAGGCCGACAGTCTGCTGGGCCAAGTGAGCTGGATCTCGCCGATCGCGCGCACCCTGCTCAAATCCCGTGTTGGCGATGTGCTCAAACTGGTGTCGCCCCAGGGCGTGCAGGAGATCGAAATTCTGGCCGTGGACTACCCGCGACCGCAGCCCAGCTAATCAGTTAGTTGCCGTTGCTTGCCGGTTTGGCGCGCACGGCGCTCAGCACGGCCGGGATGCGCTGCAGTTTTTGTAGCGCCAGTTCCAGGTGCGAACGATCGCGCACGCTGATGACGAAGCGCAGGTCGGTCGTGTCCTGACCCTCTTCATCGCCCATGTTGACGTGGTTGATGTCCACCTCAGCGGCAGCCAGCGCTGCGGCGACGCGCGCCAGCACGCCCTTGCCGTTGGTCACTGTGACCACAATGCCGGTCTCAAACGAGCGCTGCAACTCCTCGCTCCACTCCACCGCTGTGAAGCGCTCGGCATCCTTGTGCTGCAGGCGTTTCACCACGGCGCAGTCGGCCGAATGCACCATGAGACCTTCGCCGCGACCGAGGTAACCAACGATGGCCTCGCCCGGGATCGGGCGGCAGCAAGTGGCGTACTTGACTGACGTGTTTTCACTGCCGTCGAGCGTGACGGCGCCCTGCATGGGCTGCTCCTGGGCGCCGTAGCGCTCGCGTGTCAGCAGCAGCGGGTTGGGCTTGACGCCGCTTTCGATCAGCAGCGTTGCCAGACGTTTCGCCACAATGCTGGCAATCCGTCGGCCCAGGCCGATTTCCGTGAACAGCTCGGGCAGGTTCTTGTTGCCGGTAAAACGCAGCAACTTGTCCCAGCCCGCCTGGGTGCTGGCGTTGACCGGCGGAAGTTCTTCAATGCCCTCGGCGCGCAAGGCGTGTGTCAGCAGGGTCTCGCCCAGCCCTTGCGATTCGGTGTGGGCCTGCGTCTTGAGGTGCTGGCGAATCTTGGAGCGTGCGCGCCCGGACTGCACAAAGGCCAGCCAGCCCGGGTTTGGCTCCGACACCTTGGCCGTGATGACTTCCACCACGTCGCCGTTCTTCAGCACCGTGCGCAGCGGGACGGCCTCGCCGTTGACCTTGGCGGCCACGGTGCGGTCGCCGATCTTGCTGTGGATGGCGTAGGCAAAGTCCACCACCGTGGCGCCGCGCGCCAGCGTCATGATGCGACTCTTGGGCGTGAAAACGTAGACCGCATCGGAGAACAGGTCGACCTTGACATGGTCCCAGAACTCGGCCGCGTCGCGCGTCTCCTGCTGGATGTCGAGCAGCGACTGCAGCCACTGCGTGCCCAGCCGGTCGGCGGTGGCGGCGTTCTCTTCGCCGCTCTTGGTCTTGTACAACCAGTGTGCGGCCACGCCCGACTCCGACACCACGTCCATGGCTTCGGTGCGCAACTGAAATTCCACGCTGACGCCAGCAGGTCCCACCACCGTGGTGTGTAGCGACTGGTAGCCGTTGAGCTTGGCGATCGCAATATGGTCCTTGAACTTGCCCGGCACCGGTTTGTACAGCTGGTGCAGGATCCCCAGGGCGGTGTAGCAGTCCAGGGGCTGCGGCACGATCACGCGAAAGCCGTAGATGTCGGTCACTTGGGCGAAGCTCAGGTGTTTTTGCTTCATCTTCTCGTAGATCGAGAACAGCGACTTCTCGCGCCCCGCCAGTCGCATATTCATGCCTTCGGCAGCGAACGAGAGCTCCACCTGGTGTTGCACTTTTTGCAGCAGGTCGCGCGTGCGGCTGCGCGCCTTGAACAGGGCCTTGGTCAGGATCTCGTAGCGCCAGGGGGACAGGTGGCGCAGCGACAAGTCCTGCAATTCACGGTAAGTCACGTTCAGGCCCAGGCGGTGGGCGATCGGGGCGTAGATGTCCAGCGTCTCGCGCGCGGTGCGGCCCCATTTCTCGCGCGGCACATCCGACAGCGTGCGCATATTGTGGGAGCGGTCTGCCAGTTTGATGAGGATGACGCGCACGTCGCGCGCCATGGCCAGCAGCATCTTGCGAAACGACTCCGCCTGGCTTTCCTCGCGCGTCGTGAAGTGCAGCCGATCCAACTTGGTCAGTCCGTCCACCAGTTCGGCCACTGGCGCGCCGAAGCGTTCGATCAGTTCGGACTTGGCCACGCCGCAGTCTTCCATCACGTCGTGCAGCAGGGCTGCCATCAGCGCCTGCGCATCCAGGTTCCATTGTGCGCATTGCGCCGCCACGGCGATGGGGTGCGTGATGTAGGGCTCGCCATTGCTGCGCAGTTGGCCCAGATGGGCTTCGTCGGCAAAACGGTAGGCCTGGCGCACTTGCTCGATACTGCTGGCATCCAGGTAATCGAAGCCGGCGGCGAGCGCCGCAAAACTCGCCGCCGTCGCCTTGGCCGCCGCCGTGGCAACGGGTGCACCGGCTGCAGTTGCAGCTTTCGGCGCCATGCCGGCGGGGGGGGAAGAGGCCGTTTTGGAGGGTAGGGACCGAGCATCACTGCTCGATCCCCCCCTAAGAACCGGACGTGCGTCTTTCAACGCATCCGGCTCAAGCACGACCATTGGCTTGATAGGCTGTGTTGGCTGCATAGCCACAGTCTACCCGCCAAATTAAAGTCCCCATGCTGGGACCGGCTTGGTTACCTCCAAACCCAGGGCGTGGACCCGCCGGTGACAGATCGGGTGCAGCAGCACACGGTTGGCGAGAGCTTCACTCCCGCCCAGAGCGCGGCTGACGATGTGGTGATCGTCGAACCACTCCTTACTGTTCCGGCATGCCCCAGAGTTCGCAGTCGACGCCACTCGTCCGCTTCCCCCGGTTCTCGGTAACTCTCCTGACAGCCAATG